>CAYRIA010000174.1:0-3656 GCA_964424175.1 uncultured Oscillospiraceae bacterium
GCACGACGAGGCCTTGCTCGACATGATCTCCCGCGGCGAAGGCCACGAGGCGCAGATTTACATCGAAAACATCTTTTCCCAGTTCCTTGAGGCCTTCTACCAAAACGAGGCTTAACGCTGTGCGGCCGGAGCCAAGTCAAATTCCCGAATCGAAGCCGGTGGACGGAGCTTCTCGGAAAGGAAACGCAAATGGTATACATTGAAAGCAGCAGCCACGATCCTTATGATAATCTGGCGCTGGAGCAATGCGTGTTTGATGAGCTTCCCCGAGAGGAAAGCTATTTTATGCTCTGGCAAAACAGCAACGCGGTCATCGTCGGCAGATATCAGAACACCATCGCAGAAATCAATGCCGGCTTCGTTGCCGAGCATGACATTCGCGTTGCCAGGCGCCTGTCCGGCGGGGGCGCGGTCTACCATGACCTGGGGAATATCAATTACACCTTTATTACGGATGCAGGCCGGCTTGAAACGCTCGATCTGCAGATGTTTTCCATGCCGCTGGTCAATGCGTTAAAAAAGCTGGGGATTAATGCAGAGCTAAGCGGAAGAAACGATGTTACCATCGATGGGCAAAAATGCTCCGGCAACGCGCAATACCTGAAGGCGGGAAGGGTGATGCACCACGGGACGATTTTGTTTGATTCCGACCTGTCCATGATTGGAGGGGCGCTGAATGTTCTTCCCGATAAGATCCAGTCGAAGGGCGTAAAATCGGTCAAAAGCCGGGTCACAAATATCAGGCCAAAACTGGCGCAGGATGTTTCCGTAGCAGAATTTATTGCGCTTTTGAAAAAACATATGGTGTCCGATGCCGATATGAAGACACTTGAACTCCGCGAGCGGGAGCTTGACCTTGTCACGCACTTAAAAGAAACTCGGTATAGCACCTGGGACTGGAACTATGGCGCCTCCCCGCAGTACAGCATACACAAGGCCCGCAGGGTGGAAAACTGCGGACGAATCGAGCTGTTTTATGAGGCGGAGAAAGGGGTCATTACAGAATTTGCCTATCAGGGAGACTTTTTTGGAAGCGGAGACGGCAAAGAGCTGGTTGCGCGGCTGTTGGGCTGCAGGCTGGAGCAAGCCAGCCTCAACGACCGACTAAAGGGCTTTCCGCTTGATACCTACATCAAAGGGCTGACTGCCGAACAGCTGGTGAGCGTCATTCTGCAGTGATGGGCAAACAATCTCTACGATAAACAGCCGGCCTTCGCTCTTGTGCGAAGGCCGGCTGTTTATCGATGCTCTTATCGCAGGGTTTTCGTTTCAAATAGCGGCGGGGCTTGCGGAAACACGGGCACTGCTTGCCTCACGCGCTTTCTGATAGAGCTCCTCGGTGGCCAGGGAGATTTTCGTGACGGAGAATTCGCAGTCTTTTGGGTAGATGTAATAGGTGTCTTCTAGCGTGTTCAGGTCAACGCAGTCGCCATGCTTGCCGAGATACGCATATTCAATGTGGCAGGAGTAGGTCGCCATTGTACTAAGCTCCAGGCTGTAGGGCTCGCCATGATAGCTGCCCTTGAGATGAAAGCCGTTCATATCGTGGATCAGCTCGCCCTCCCCCAGCGGAATGAAGCCCTTGGCGTTGGGCAGGGACTCGACAGTAACAGGACATTTGAGATAATAGCTGCCCTGCTCAACCTCGCTGCGCACCTCGGCGCGCTGCCACTCGTACCAATCCGGAATGTGCGCAAATTCGGTTTCGCCACTCACTGCCGTAAGCCCCCCGCATTCCGTCATTTCCCACACCTTGCCGCAGTCGGCGCACCACAGGCGTGTTCCCTCTGAGTGCATATGGTATTCGTTTTTACAGTGCGGACATTGGTAAAGCACCTTGTGCAGACCCTCTGCGCGTTTGCGGCTCTTCACGCGAATCCCGCGCGCCTTTTGCCAGGCGTAGTCGTCGTATACAAAGGTCTGGCGGATTCTTTCGTTGATTTCCGCAACGGAAAGCTGTTCGATTTCTTCTGCTGTGATAAGCTGCGTCAGCGTTGCCTCGCAGTTTTTCACACCCCGGTCTTTTGTATTCCAGAATGGAGAATTGATATGGTGGCCGTTGATGATCATTGTCACAAGCGGCACCTTAAAAAGCTTTACAAGCTTTCCCAGCGAATCCGGTAAAATGGCATTTGTTCCACAGAGCGAATAGCGCGCCTCGGGATAAATCACCGCAACGTCTCCGTTTTTTAAAACACGGCGCAGTTGACGCACGAGCTGAACGTCGTTTGTAAACTTGCGCTTGCAGATGCAGCCGACATTTCGCAGAAGCCACTCGCGCCCAATAAAGCCGTCAATTGCAACGACATAGTTGGCACGCTGAGGAAAGAGCGCCGCAGTCAGCACCTTGAAGTCCAAAAAAGCATTGTGGTTGCTTAAAAGCAAATACGGCGCCTTTAGCCCGGCAGTGTTGACCCTTTGTATTTTCGTGCGATGCAGCCATACGGGCGGAAAACTCATCAGCCAGGTTAATGGCCTTAAAAATTGCCTCTGCCGAATGGGCGGCAGTGCCATATTGAAACGCGGAAAGTCATCCTGCCTCATTGATCCACAAGCCTTTCGGGGTTTTTATTGCAGTATACAGGAAAGCGGCAGTCATTACAAGACCATTACAGGGCCGTCGATCGTGTCCGGGGCTCCGTTTGTTTTCAAGCGGAAAATAAAACTCCGATATGGTGCTTTTTTCCTGCACCATATCGGAGCTTTTCACACAACGCGGGAGCCTCTCCCGGAACGGGAATCAGCGCGCGTTTTGCGTTGAGCGCTTATGCTTTTACAGCGGCTTTACGGATTGCGATGTTTTGCTTGCGCTCTTCTGCATACTTTTCAAAGACTTCGGTCCTGCTGAAGAACTCAACGCTTTCAACGTTGTACGCTTTCTTTAAGTGGATCGCGTCAAACTTACATTTGGTGGTGCAGACGCCGCAACCGATGCACTTGTTTGTGTCAACAACGACCGCGCCGCAACTGAGGCAGCGAGCGGTCTCCTTGCGCATCTGCTCCTCGGTAAAGGTGATGCGGTCATCTCTGAAGCTCTTGGACTTCTGTGCATCGTGAAGAGGACGCTGGCGCGGAGTGTTGTCAAACCCATCGGCACTGATAGCCTTCTTGTCGAGACCGTCCTTATCCAAAGCGGTGAATACCCGACGGTTACGTCCGACGGTCAAACTCTGGCCTTCCCAGACAAAACGATGGATGGAGATCGCGCCTTCCTTGCCGGCTGCGATAGCATCAATAGCATACTTCGGTCCGGTGTAAACATCGCCACCGACGAAAACGTCGGGCTGAGAGGTCTGATAAGTCAAGCTGTCAGCAACAGCGGTGTTGCCACGGCCCAATTCGACCTTGCTGCCATCGAGCAGGTTGCCCCATTCGATAGACTGGCCGACGGAAAGGAGAACATAGTCAGCCGGGACGGTGATGGTGGTGTTCTCGTCATATTTCGGAGCGAATTTACCCTCCGCGTCAAACACGGAAACGCACTTTTTGAACTCAACGCCGGTAACCTTGCCGTCTTCTACAACGATTCTCTTGGGACCCCAGCCGTTGTTAATTTCGATACCATCGGCTTTTGCCTCCTCCAGCTCTTCCGGCAGGGCGGGCATTTCCTTTTCGCTTTCCAAGCAGTACATCTTGGTGGATTCTGTTTTGTCCAT
>CAYRIA010000175.1:0-3654 GCA_964424175.1 uncultured Oscillospiraceae bacterium
AAAAAAGAGTATACAAACTACGAATGTTTTGATACAATATGTAGCGCTACATCCATCAGGCAACTTGACGCCGTGGCTCTTTCAGAAAAGTGCGGCGCAATGGTCGTTATTGGCGCGCACCACAGCGCGAACAGCCTTCATCTAGCCGAGTTATGCAAGGCGCATTGTGGCAATGTACAGTTCATCGCCTCGGCGAAGGAGCTCGACTTGGCCGCTCTGGAGGGAATAGACACCATTGGTATAACAGCCGGCGCGTCGACGCCTGCTTGGATCATTAAGGAGGTAAAACAAACCATGACTGACGAACTAAAAATTGAAGAGACCACGGCACAAGAGGTGGAGGAAACCGTTTCCGAAGTGGAAATGAGCTTTGACCAAATGCTGGAGGAATCTATTAAGCCCATATATAACGGGGATACCGTGAAGGGTATCGTGGTTGCCATCACGCCAACTGAGATCAGCGTTGATCTCGGCACGAAGCACTCCGGATACATCCCCGTCTCTGAGTTTACCGATGATTCCGATGCACCCATCGAGGAGCTGGTTAAAATTGGTGACACGATTGAAGCCTGCGTCGTCCGCGTGAATGACGTGGAAGGCACAGCTATGCTCTCCAAGAAGCGCCTGGACGCCGCAAAGACCTGGATACTCGTTGAAGAGGCTGCCGAGAATGGTACGATTCTTGAGGGCGTTATTACTGAGGATAATAAGGGCGGCGTAGTCGTGTCCGTCAAGGGCGTGCGCGTATTTGTGCCTGCTTCGCAGACCGGCCTGCCCAAGGATGCCGAGATGAGCGAGCTGCTCAAGAAGAAGGTTCGCCTAAAGATCACCGAGGTTAACCGTGGCCGCCGCCGCGTCGTCGGTAGCATCCGCGCCGTTTCAAGGGACGAGCGTCGCGAGCGCTCTGAGAAGATCTGGAGCGAGATCGAGGTCGGCAAGCGCTATGAGGGCGTCGTCAAGTCTCTCACGGGCTATGGCGTTTTCGTCGACATCGGCGGGATTGACGGGATGATCCATGTCTCTGAGCTGAGCTGGAGCCGCATCAAACAGCCCTCGGATATTATGAACGTCGGCGATGCGGTCAGTGTCTATGTCATCAGCTTTGACAAGGAAAACCGCAAGATCTCCCTTGGCTACAAGGATCCAGAGGGAAACCCTTGGGAGAAGTTCATCAACACCTACAAGGTTGGTGATGTGCTGACCGTTAAGATTGTCAAGCTTATGCCCTTCGGTGCGTTTGCGGAGCTGATGCCTGGTGTCGATGGTCTGATCCACATTTCGCAGATTTCTATCCACCGTATCGGAAAGCCGGAGGAAGTTTTGTCCGTCGGCCAGACAGCCGAGGTCAAGATCACCGCAATTGACAACGAAAAGCAGAAGATTTCCCTGAGCATCCGCGCTTTACTTGAGCCGGAGAAGCGCAACGAGGCTCCTGCAGCAGAGGACGAAGTACGTCCGGAGGACAGCGCGCTGGTTTATGAGGTTTCCACGACCGGCGAGGCCACCGGCGTCGCACCCGAGGCGGATGAGACGAAATAAGGCTCTTGCCTGACACAAAGACCATGCCCCCGTTTACGGGTATCGTGAGCGGGGGCTTTGTTTTGCGCTTATGGCCGGAGCTGGACCTAAGGCGCCTTGACTAAGGGATACGTTCTCGTTTTATAAGAACCTTTGCCGTAATTTCACTCAAATTAATTATTTGTTGTACTTTCTTGCTAAATACTAAAATTTCGTGTATAATCAATAATATTAGGGCATATTATAACACTTTTGAGACGGGAGGGGATAGGCTTGTTCAGCGTTGGGGACCGGATCGCGCATCCCATGCACGGCGCGGGAATTATCGACGGTATTGTTAAGCGCAAAGTTGACGGCACAGAAAAGGACTATTATGTGCTCAAGCTCCCCGTCGGAGACATGTTGGTTATGATCCCTGTCGACTGTACGGACAGCATCGGCGTCCGGCCGATTGTCTGCCCCGAGGAGGCGGAAAGGATCATTAGAGCGATTGCCGAAATTGAGGTCAACATGACCCAGAACTGGAACAAGCGCTATCGGGAGAACATGCTCAAAATCAAAAGCGGAGACTTGCTGGAAGTTGCGGCGGTCATCAAGGGGCTTATGCTCCGCGATACCGATAGGGGGCTTTCCACCGGAGAGCGGAAAATGCTCCACTCGGCCAAGCAAATCCTAATTTCCGAGATTGTCCTGTGCGAGAGCAGCAGTTATGAGGAAGTCGAAGCGCGGATCAATTCGGCGCTGAACTAAAAAACACACGGGCGGCGCAGGCGGTATGCCGACGCGCCCGTTTTCCGTTCACTCCTATTATTTAAAGGTGCTTATGGTTATGACGGAGCTGTTCAAAAAGAAAATAAACTGCTCCGCCGTGATTGTCGCGGCGGGAGCATCTACGCGCTTTGGCGGAGACAAGCTCTTTGCGCCCCTCTGCGGAGAGCCAGTTCTGGCCTATTCGCTGATGAGTTTTGAGGCCTGCCGATATGTGGATGAAATTGTTGTAGTGACGGACTCTGAAAAAATCGTCCAGGTTGCGGAGCTTTGTGAGAGCTATAACATCGTCAAGGTGAGGAAGATCGTCTGTGGTGGAGCGACCAGGCTGGAGTCCGCGCTCAGCGGTGTCTCTGAGGCCAGTGTAAATTGCGACCTTATTGCCATTCACGACGGCGCCAGGCCGCTAGTGACGCAAAAAATCATAGAAGACACAATCGAGGCTGCGATAAAGTACCGTGCCGCCGTGCCGGCTGTTCCCGTGCGCGACACGATAAAGCTTCTGCATTCCGGATTCGTTTTCGAAACGCCGGACAGAGCCAGCACTTTTGCCGCCCAGACGCCCCAGGTCTTTGTGCCGGAGCTGATCCGCGGAGCACTGACGGATGCATTGCAGAAGGGGCTGACAGTCTCAGACGATGCCTCGGCAATTGAGCTGCTTGGCCATCCTGTCTGCGTGACGGAGGGAAGCGAGGAAAACCTCAAGCTCACAACCCCGCTTGACCTACAATTCGCTCAGTGTATCCTGGCGGCGAGACGGGAGAGGGGTTTGGCATGCGAATAGGCCACGGCTACGACGTACACCGACTCAAGGCGGGCAGAAGGCTCATTCTCGGCGGCGTGGAAGTTCCCTATGAAAAGGGGCTGGACGGTCATTCGGACGCGGACGTGCTTGCGCACGCCGTAATAGACGCACTGCTCGGCGCTACGGCGCTGGGCGATATTGGCCAGATCTTCCCGGATAGCGACCCAGCGTTTCTTAATGCGGACAGCCTTGTCCTGCTCCGCGCGGTATCCGCGCGCATCGCGGCACTGGGCTTTCGTCTAGGAAATCTGGACTGTACCGTGCTTGCACAGGCGCCGAGGCTCGCGAGCTTTATACCGGAAATGCGGGCAAGGCTTGCCGCGGCGCTTGACGCAGACCCGTCACTTGTCAGCGTCAAGGCGACAACGGAAGAGGGCCTGGGCTTCACAGGTTCCGGTGAGGGCATTGCCGCACATGCCGTGGTGCTGCTTGACAACTGAACATGCGCAATATTTGGAGCATAGAATATCTCAGGCCGACCATCGGTCAATCTGCCGTCGGAAGGGAAAATTTCTATGCTTCATTATTTACTCATGTGCAAATCGCTGACCTACGCGCAGAGA
>CAYRIA010000176.1:0-3652 GCA_964424175.1 uncultured Oscillospiraceae bacterium
GGACGCCTGTCGGGCAAACGGTGTGCCGATCCGTATCGGCGTAAACGCCGGCAGTCTGGAAAAAGATTTGCTTGAAACGCTGGGGCCGACGCCAGAGGCGCTTTGCCAGAGCGCAATGCGCCATGTGCGAATTTTGGAGGAGCTGCAGTTTGACGATATCTGCGTCTCGATTAAGTCCTCAAGCGTGGAGGATACCGTTGCGGCCTACCGGCTGCTGTCCGTACTGACCGACAACCCCCTGCACCTCGGCGTGACGGAGACGGGCACGCCCTACATGGGACTGATTAAATCTGCCGCGGGCATCGGCGCACTTTTGCTGGACGGCATTGGCAGTACGCTCCGCGTCTCGCTGACCGCCGACCCCGTGGAGGAAGTCAAGGCCGGGATCGCGATTTTGAAGGCCGTTGGCCTGCGGCGGGAGGGCGTCGAGATCATTTCTTGCCCCACCTGCGGCAGGACGGAGATTGACCTTATCCCGCTGGTACATAGGGTTGAGGAGCTGCTGAGCGATATTCAAACGCCGCTGACCGTCGCCGTGATGGGCTGCGTTGTCAACGGCCCGGGAGAGGCGGGTCAGGCCGATTACGGCCTTGCCGGCGGGAAGGGCGAGGGCGTGCTGTTCAGAAAGGGAGAGGTTGTCGGTAAGGCGCCGGAGGACAGACTCGCCGAGGCGCTCTGTGCACTGATCCGGCAAGACTTAAGCTAACCAACAATGTCCCGTATAACTGGTTCGGATGATATTGGTCAGCTTAGAGAAGGAGTTTAGTTTAGTTCATGGGCGAAGATAAGCAGGTCGCTTTTTTAGAGATGTTTCCCAGCTGTACAGACCTTTCGGATTTGTGTGGCGGCTTGGAGGGGGCCTCCGTCCGGGAAGTGACCGTTAACAAGGAAAAATTACAGATGACCGTCACAGCCGTTTTCCGGTGCGGTGTGATCCCGGCGGAGCTACACACGCTCGAGGGGCGCATCGCGGCGGAATACGGCTTACATAGTGTTGTCATAAAACCACAGGGCGCGGCGACCGTCCCGCCAAAACCAAAGTCGGCGGAGGGAAAGCCCGCCAAAAGCGCGCCTGCGCCGGGAAAAGCGCTTTTCGGCAAGGCCGTTCGCGGCGAGCCGGTTGCGATGTCAACGCTGAACCTGGAGTCTGGCAATGTCGTCGTCCGAGGCGAGGTGTTCGCCGTCGAAAATCGGGAGATCCCAAAGACGAAGGCCTGGGTGCTTTGCTTCGAGATGACGGACTATACGGGCTCGATAAGGGTTTCAAAGTACTTTCGCACAGGCGAGGACAAAGGCGCGCTGGCGGAGATCAAGAAGGGCATGTATCTGACCGTCTCAGGCAGCGTCGCCTACAACCGCTACGACGAGGATATCGCGCTTGAGCCAAAAAATGTCGTCCTCAGCGAGAAGCCGCAGCGCAGGGATGCAGCGGAGGCAAAGCGTGTTGAGCTACATCTGCACACCCGCTTTTCCACGCTAGACGCGCTGACTGACCCCACGGAGGCCGTTAAGCGCGCGGCACAGTGGGGGCACGCCGCGATTGCTGTCACCGATCACGGTGTGGCACAGGCCTTTCCTGAGGTCTGGAAGGCGGGAAAACAAAACGGTATTAAGATCATTTACGGCGTTGAGGGCTATTATATCAACGATGTAGACGACAGACTGGCCGTCAATGGACGCCCAGAGGGGGCGTTAACGGACGAATTCTGCGCGTTTGACATCGAGACAACCGGACTGAACGCCGGTACAGAGCGTATGACGGAGATTGGCGCCGTGATTTTGAAGAACGGCGAGGTGCTTGCGCGCTTCCAGACTTTCGTCAACCCCGGTAGGCCTATCCCGCGCGAGATTACGGATCTGACAGGCATCACCGACCGGGATGTGTTTGATGCGCCGGATGAAAAGCAGGCCCTCTCAAGCTTCATGCGCTTTGCGGGGGACAGACCGCTGGTCGCGCACAACGCCGAGTTCGACATCGGCTTTATGAAGGCTGCTGCGCGGCGCGCAGACCACGCCTTTGCGCCCTGCTATATCGACACGCTGACCCTCGCGCAGACGCTCCTGCCGGACTTGAAGCGCCATAAGTTGGATATGGTGGCAAGCCGCCTTGGCCTGCCGGACTTTCAGCACCATCGGGCGGACGACGACGCGCTGACCTGCGGGCGCATTATGGCGAAATTTGTCGATATGCTGGCCGAGCGGGGCATCAGCCGCCTTGCTCAGCTCGAGGGCTTTGTCCGCGACGAGCGCGGCGGGCATCCGCGCCAGACCAAGGCCAAACACATCATCCTGCTTGTCCGGAACAAAGTGGGTCTAAAAAACCTCTATACGCTGATCTCGAAGGCGCATTTGGAGCACTTTAAGAAAAACCCGATCATCCCAAAGAGCCTGCTGTTGCAATACCGCGAGGGACTGATTGTCGGCTCTGCCTGCGAGGCGGGCGAAATTTTTGAGGCTGTGGTGCGGCACCGCAGCGATGAGGAGATCGAGCGCCTTGCCGCGCTTTATGATTATCTGGAAATCCAGCCGGTCTGCAACAACAACTTCATGCTGGATAACGGAACGGCCGGTTCTGAGGAGGAGCTGCGGGACTTCAATCGACGCGTCGTTGCGTTGGGCGAACGGCTGGGCAAGCCCGTCGTTGCAACGGGAGACGTGCACTTCCTTGACCCCGAGCAGGAAGTCCTTCGGCACATATTGCTTGCAGGGCGCGGCATGCAGGACGCGGACAGGTCCCTGCCGCTCTATTTCAAAACGACGGACGAGATGCTGGAGGAGTTTTCTTACCTCGGCGAGGCAAAATGCCATGAGGTCGTTGTAGACAACACGCTTGCCATTGCGGCGCTCTGTGAGGAGATTGAGCTATTGCCCAAGACGCTCTTTGCTCCGAAAATTGAAAATTCCGCCGAGGATCTGCAGAAGCTGGTCTACGACCGCGCACATGCGCTCTATGGCGAAACACTGCCGGAAATTGTCAAAGACCGTGTGGAAACCGAGCTAAACGATATTATCAGCTGCCAGTACGACGTGATCTATATGTCTGCGCAGAAGCTCGTAGCAAAGTCTCTGGAGGCGGGCTATCTTGTCGGCTCGCGGGGAAGTGTCGGTTCGTCGCTGGTGGCCTTTATGTCGGGTATCACGGAGGTCAACTCCCTGCCTGCGCATTACCGCTGCCCGAGCTGCAGCTACAGCGATTTCGAAAGCGGCAAAAGCAAGGGCTACGGCTGTGGGGCCGATATGCCGGATAAGGCCTGCCCCGTTTGTGGTGCGCCGCTTTTTAAGGACGGCTTTGATATTCCCTTTGAGACTTTCCTCGGCTTTGGCGGCGACAAGGTGCCGGATATCGACCTGAACTTCTCCGGCGAGTACCAGTCCAAGGCTCACGCCTACTGTATCTCCATGTTCGGCTCCTCCCATGTGTTCCGGGCGGGCACCATCGGCACCGTGGCGGAGAAGACTGCCTTCGGCTATGTGAAAAAGTACCTTGCCGAGCGGGGCAAGACCGCCAACCGGGCGGAGGAAGCCCGGCTGGCGGCAGGGTGCGTGGGTGTCCGGCGTACCACGGGACAGCATCCGGGCGGTCTGGTGGTCATTCCCCAGGAGAATGAGATCTGGGACTTCTGTCCGGTGCAGCATCCGGCGGATGACCCCA
>CAYRIA010000177.1:0-808 GCA_964424175.1 uncultured Oscillospiraceae bacterium
TAACTTTGGGGAGGAGGTTGAGTGGAAGACCCTTGGGGAATGTGTTTTGAAAACAATTAATATTAAGTGGAGCGAAAATAAATAGGGGCTACTGAAGCTTAATTGCCAAAGTTATTGCACCTTTGCCAAAGTAAATGCATCCCTAATAGAAGATAGTGCGGAAATATAAAATATTTTCCGGAATTGTCTTCTATTTTTGTATTAATATGATATACTTTTGAGTCAGAAGCTGGATTTTTGGCAACACTAAACACAGGGTATGTATTTTGGAAAAACTTTGCCAAAGTAAATGCACCCCCTGTAGCAAGCTTTTAAATTTCTAAATGCGTTGTCATCACTCCCCGGTTTTCAAACTATTTTAATAGGTTCGGGGTTAGAATTATATCATTAGGAGCGATCTGTGAAATCCCTAGTAATGGAAGTAATTCTACCCCATGAAAGAAGCTGAAGGCCTCATTCGGAGAGATGTCATTCAGCTTTTTTCTTTTATAGGAATTTACATGGCTCATCATTAATGAGATTTTTTCCTGAGTAAAGCTGTCGAAATCGGTTCCCTTAGGCAGAACTCTTCTTATGAAAGTATGGTTATTCTCCAGGGCTCCCTTTTGGTGAGATGCCCCCGGATCACAATAAAACACCCTTGTGCGTCTTCGTCCGTCCTTTGAGAATTCAATGGATAGAGGGTCTGAAAATTCGCTGCCGTTATCGCCGAGCAAGACAGGGAAGAGCGCTGTAAATAGATCGTGACCCAGCCTAAGATAAAGGAAATCAATGCACTGGGTAACAGTTCTTGCATTATTGTGGTCCC
>CAYRIA010000177.1:818-3637 GCA_964424175.1 uncultured Oscillospiraceae bacterium
GCATAAATTCCTGCAATTTGAAATGAAGGGTTAGGAGAGCTTTGCCTCCAACCCTTCCAATTACAGAATCCACTTCAACAACAGAAATATCAGGGTTTTCCTCCATGAATGCGAGGAAGTCTTGATAGGTTCTGCCTTTGCGGCAATTTGGATCTACTTTCATTTGCGATGCCTTACTTTTCCTTTTGCGGAATTTTACAGCTCTGGGAAGGTCAAGGACAGCTATCGAAAGTTTTCCCCCTTGGGTTAGTCGATACAGGGTTCTCTCGCTTACGGTTATTGCATCCCGGTTGTTTGTACATATATGATGTAATGAATGTCCGTTTTTGGTGAGAGGTGCTAGGATTTTGTCTATTTCCCCTATCTCCCCTGTTGTTAGGCTAAATCCTTGCCGGGATTCTTTTAAGCACTGCTCGTATTCATTTTGGGCTGCGGTGGCAATATATTGCCGTTTTTCCAAGGTGCAAGTTTGTAATTTTTTACACCCATTGCAAACATAAGGGGAATGCTTTAATTTATCACAAGTCTCCTTTTCATAAGCCTTGCACAAAGATGTACAAAGCTTGCAGGACCTACACCATTTGGTTTTGCAGCCGGGATTATCGCAAAGCAGCCTAACCTCACAGTGGAAGCGACCTTTGCAATCGTTGAAAGCGCTTCCAAAACAACCGGTTTTCCTGAATTGATAACGACCTTTGACTTCCCTTGCAACAGAGCTACTGCTTTTACCCAAAGTGCGACCGATGGCTTTGAATGAAATTCTGTCATTCAAGAGTGTTTGGATAGTATTTCTATCCTGAGCGGTTAAATGTGTGAACTTTTCCATTTTCTCCTCCTTGGGGGAGGCGACAACGCATGGATTTTATTATGAATGGATTTATGGCGACAATCAAGCAGCATTTATTCCACGGTTCCCTTGACCATGAGCCTCTGTGGGCATGGCAAGGAGCCAGGAGAGACACCCCCCTAAAAGGGCTGTCTCCGCCCAGCAAGGCCACCATGCCCACACTCATGGTAAAGGGACTTTCGCGGCATAAACGCTCTTACGGGCAAAATCTTTGCCAGACTTATTGCAACTCTAAATTTGCCAGACTTATTGCAACCCTTTTCTTAGCGGGGGTTGCAATAACTTTGGCAATTAAATAGGGGCTACTGAAAAAGTCCAAACCCATTGAAACAGTTGAAGTCCGGAGTGTTTTTTGATATAATAAGTGCAGGGAAAATCGCCGAAACAGGCAAAAAAGCTTGCACTTCATAAACAAGGAGCCTCGCCATGTACATAGAAAAAAAGCAACTAACCTTCTTCAGCAACCCCATCCATTTTATGGGAGCTAAACTCGATCCGGAGAATAGGTGGGTAAAAATAGCAGAAATGATTCCTTGGGATGTCCTAGAGTCAAAATACAAGGAGAATTTTAGTAAAGGGATGGGACGGCCAGCAAAGCCTGTTCGAATGGCGGTAGGCAGCAATTTAATCAAAGAAAAATTCTGCCTTTCTGATGAAGAAACGGTTGAGCTGATTACAGAAAGCCCGTATCTGCAGTATTTCCTTGGACTTGAGCAATTTCAGTCAAAACCACCATTTGAAGCCAGCACCATGACCTGGTTTCGAAAGAGATTGACACCGGCTATGATTGCGGAAGTAAACGAATATGTAATCAATGGCGGTAGAAAGCAAGACAAAGGCGGTAAAGGTGGTGGGACCGGTGATGGAGGTGGCCAGTTAGAATCTGCCGTCAAAGAAGAGAAAACAAACAAGGGAACAATGATCGTAGATGCTACCTGCGTACCCTCTGATATAAGATTTCCCACAGATGTATCGCTGCTCTCAGAAGCAAGAGAGAAAGCTGAACAGCTGATTGATGCATTGCATGAAATGAATCCGGAAGGCACAAAGAAACCCAGGACGTACAGGAAGAAAGCAAGGAAAGATTATCTTAGATTTGCCAGGAACAGAAAGCCAAGGAAAGAAGATATAAGAAAAGCAATCCGCAAACAGCTTTCATACCTGGGCCGCAATCTAAAGATAATAGCTTCTATGGGAGAAGATCGTCTCAATGGAAAACAAAGAGAATTGCTTCAGGTTATTAAAACTTTACACTCACAGCAGCAAGAAATGTATGAAAGCAGAAGACACTCTGTGTCAGACCGAATAGTAAGCATCCACAGTCCATTTGTAAGGCCTATTGTGCGAGGAAAAGCAAATGCATCGGTGGAGCTTGGTGCAAAGGTGGCAATCAGCATGGTGGATGGATTTGCAATGGTAGAGCATCTGTCGTGGGATGCCTTTAATGAGGTAACAACGCTAATTGACAGCATAGAACGATATAGGGAAAGAGAAGGTTTCTATCCCGAAAGAGTTCTTGGAGATAAAATATACAGGACCCGGGAAGTTCTCTCATATTGCAAGGGGAAAGGCATAAGAATAAGTGGTCCAAAGCTGGGTAGGCCACCAAAGGATAAGGCTGAATACAGGGCCCAGTGCCTACTGGAGAGAAATGAAGCCGGGGAAAGAAACGCAGTAGAAGGTGAATTCGGAACAGGAAAACGCAGATACAACTTGGATCGGCTTTCTATGAGGCTTCGCAAAAGCAGCGAAGTTCAGATTCACATGATTTTCCTGTCCATGAATATCTGGAAAAGGCTGAGGTCTTTTTCGGCTCAATTTTTGGCAGTACTATTTTGGAGCCTGAAATGGCCCGGAAACTCAAAGAGGCTACTTCTTCAGTAGCCCCTAAATAGTCGAAATATTCTAATTTATCCATTTGTGTTGACTTATTTCAATATAGGAGTAAAATATATCCATAGAGTTTGTCGAA
>CAYRIA010000178.1:0-3633 GCA_964424175.1 uncultured Oscillospiraceae bacterium
ATCATCGCCGAAAAGACGAACCGCACCCTGCGGCGCTTAAACGCCACCACCGCCGGCATCGCCGACATCAAGGCCATCATCGAGGAGCTCGACACCCTGATGGCGCCCGACGGTGTGCTTCTCTACCTTGATGAGATTCAGTATTTCAACAAAAAGCAGCAGCAATCCCTTCTGGAGTTCATTGAAAACGGCAAAATCACGCTGATCGCCTCCACCACGGAAAACCCTTATTTTTACGTGTTCAACGCGATTCTGTCCCGCTCGACCATCTTCGAGTTCAAACAGCTTGAGGCCGGGGACGTAGAAACGGCCGTGCTGCGCGCGCTGCGCTTTCTGGAGGAACGTGACGGGGTGAAAATCGCCTGCGAGCCAGGCGTGACGATGCACATCGCGCAAAGCTGCGGCGGCGATGCGCGCAAGGCCATCAACGCCATTGAGCTGCTTTACAGTGCCTCGAAAACCCTCTCGGGAGAACTAACCCTCACATTTGCGGATGCCGAGCAGGTTTCGCAGAAAAGCGCCATGCGCTACGACCGCGAGGGCGACGCACATTTTGATATCCTCTCGGCACTGATGAAATCGCTGCGCGGCTCCGACCCAGACGCCGCCCTGCACTATCTCGCTCGCCTGCTGGAGGCCGGAGACCTGCCCGGCGCCTGTCGACGTATCCTCTGCTCGGCCAGCGAGGACATCGGCCTGGCCTATCCCCTGGCCGTACCAATCGTCAAAGCCTGTGTAGACTCCGCGCTGCAGCTTGGCTTACCGGAGGGACGGCTGCCGCTGGCGGAAGCAGTTCTCCTGCTCGCCACCGCGCCAAAGTCAAACAGCGCCTGTATGGCCATCGACGCCGCCCTCGCGGATGTGCGCGCAGGCAAGACCGGGGATGTCCCCCGGGAGCTGCAAAATGTCCACGCCGATTCCAGTGAGCACAAGCGCGAGCAGAACTACAAGTATCCCCACAATTACCCCGGCCACTGGGTCAAGCAGCAATACCTTCCCGACGTGCTCCGCGGCGCGCACTATTACAGCTATGGCGACAACAAAACCGAGCAGGCCGCGCGCGTCTACTGGGATCAGATCAAGGGAGGCTAAAGATGGATATTCAGGTAGGAGATATTTTGACCATGAAAAAAACGCACCCCTGTGGTGACAAGCGCTGGCAGGTGCTTCGCACAGGCATGGATTTTAAGCTCCGCTGCCTCGGCTGCGGCCATGAGGTCATGGGCGCACGCAGCAAATTTGAGCGCAGCATCCGCGCCGTTGAGCGGAAAGAGTCGGGCACGGAAAAAAGGTAACGTTCCGGCGCTATTTCCTCCGCCGAATTCGGCTTAAACTGAACCTGATGGGCGTTTCGCACAGGCGGATGCCCGCGTGACAAGGAAAAGCGGATTTTTAGGAGGAACGAAATGAATAAGCATCCCAAGCGCGCATCCGGGAAGACCGGATTTTTTTCCAGAGCCTTGGCTCTTGCACTGTGCCTGACGCTGCTGCTGACGCTCGCGGCCTGCGGCGGCGGGGGGATCGTGCGCCCCGAAGCGCCGGTCACCAAAGAAAACCCCTTCGCCGACACCTATGCCTGGGCGGAGGAGCAGGAGCGCAGCTACATCCTCATGTTCTACGACGACTTGACCTGGGACTATTCCGATGCGGACGGCGAGATCTATGAGGAGGGCGATTATTCCATCGATGAGGACGGCTGGGTCACGCTGACCAATGAGGACTCCGAGGAGACGATCTGGGGCTATATTGATGACGACGGCCAGCTTATGCTGACCGACGGCGAGACGGAGCTGTATTACTTTGCCGTCGATTCTACCTACTTTGACACCGACGAGCCGGAGGCTGCATACAACGTCTTTGCCGAGATCGACCGATGGACCTGCAACGACGATTCGAGCCAGGTTCTCGTCTTCTATTTCGACATGAGCTGGGAGGTCTACGACGACGACGGCACGCTTTCCCAGGGCACTTACGCGCTTGACGGCAACGGCAACGCCGACCTCTATGAGGACGACGGCAACTATCTCGGCTGGGCAAGCGTCACAGAGGGCGGCGTACTCGTTCTGGACAACGGCGACTTTACCGAAAGTTTCCTCCCCCCGCAGAGCTGAGCTTCCAGCGTCTTTCCCCACCGACACAACAAAAACGCCCCGAGGCCAGATGGCCTTGGGGCGTCGTGTTTTCAGGACTTTAGCTTAATCCAAAGCTCGTCATAATAGTCGAGCGTCTCCTGGGGGAGATTGATAAACGCCTCGCACTTGGCGAGTGTCGCATCGTCCGGATACATGACGGCGGCTGTCAGTTCATCAAGCTGCAACATATCGCGAACCTCCCTGTTGGGGCTGGTATAGCCGATATATTCGGAGTTTGCGGCGCTGTTTTCCGCGGCGGTCATGAAGTTGATAAACGCCTCGGCATTTTCCTTGTTCCCGGCGTTTTTGAGCACGCACATCGCATCGACAAAGACGTTCGAGCCTTCCTTGGGGATGCTGAACTGGAGGTCGGGGTTGTTCTCCCGCATGGTCAGGTAGTCGCCGGCGTAATAGGGACCGATGGCCGCCTCACCGCTTTCAAGCTTGTCGAAGATCTGATCCATGACGTAACCCTGGAGCAGAGGCTTCTGCTGGCGCAGGAGATCATAGGCCGCGTCCAGCTCCGCTTTTTCGGTGGTGTTCAGCGAATAGCCGAGGTATTTGAGCGCAATGCCCATCGCATCACGGGAGTTGTCAAACATCAGAATCATGCCGGCGCTGCCCTCATCAAAGAGCGCGCTCCAGCTATCAGCCTGGCCGACCACGTTTGGGTCGTAGATCAGTCCCGTCGTTCCCCACATATAGGGCACGCTGTAAAGCTCCTCGGGATCGTAGGCCATGCCCTTGAGGGTATCCTCAATCATGGCATAATTCGGAATATTTTCGAAATTCAACGGCTGAATCATATCCTCGGAGATCAGGCGGGATACCATGTAGTCCGAGGGGATGACCACATCGTAGCTGACGCCGCCCTGGCGGAGCACGGAATACATTTGTTCATTCGATTCATAGGTCTTGTAATTGACTGTGATGCCGGTTTCATCCTCAAACTGCTGGATGAGATCCATATCGATATATTCGCCCCAGTTATAGACGTTGACAACGCCCTTGGAGGCGGTTTTGCCACCACAGCCGGCAAACAGACCGGCGAGCAGTACGACGCAGGCGAGGATGGAAACGATTTTTTTCATTCGATTGCTCCCTTCAATAGTTTTGCTTTTTTTAATTCGGCCTTGTGCTGCCGAGCCTCGCGCACGTTGACGATGACAAGAAGAATCAACACAACGGCGAACAGGAGTGTGGAAATGGCGTTGATCTTGGGGCTAATGCGGCGGCGCGTCATGGCAAAGATTGTCATGGAGAGCGTCTCCACACTGCTGCCCGCCGTGAAATAGCTGATCACAAAATCATCCACCGACATGGTGAAGGCGATTAGTAGGCCGTTGATGATGCCCGGCATGATCTCCGGGATGATGGCCTTGTAAATGGTCTGAAACCAGGTACAGCCGAGGTCCTGTGCGGCCTCAAAAAGGTTGCGGTCCAGCTGGTAGAGCTTTGGCATGACCGAGAGGATAACGTAGGGGATATTGAAGCTAATGTG
>CAYRIA010000179.1:0-3587 GCA_964424175.1 uncultured Oscillospiraceae bacterium
TCGGCAGCGGTGAGAGCACCGGCTCCATCGGCGTCGTAACCATTAACCTTCCCCGCATTGCCTATCTCGCGGCCGATGAGTCCGCTTTCTATAAGCGTCTCGACCATATGATGGACGTTGCCGCCCGTTCGCTCGACACCAAGCGCACGGTCATCACCCGTCTACTGGAAGAGGGGCTGTATCCCTACACCAAGCGCTATCTCGGCACCTTCGACAACCACTTTTCTACCATCGGCCTGATTGGCATGAACGAGGCGGCACTCAACGCCAAATGGCTACGGGCAGACCTCACCTCCGCCAAGGGTCAGCAGTTCGCCAAGGACGTGCTTAACCATATGCGTGGAAAGCTCAGCGACTATCAGGAGCAGTATGGCGCACTGTTTAACCTCGAGGCGACGCCAGCCGAGTCCACAACCTACCGCCTGGCCAAGCACGACGTGTCTCGCTATCCGAACATCATCACTGCCTCTGAGCCCGGCGGCACGCCCTATTACACCAACAGCTCCCACCTGCCTGTCGGCTTTACGGATGATATCTTTGAGGCTCTGGCCATTCAAGATGAGCTGCAGACTCTCTACACGAGCGGTACGGTTTTTCACGCTTTCCTGGGCGAAAAACTTCCCGATTGGAAGTCCGCGGCAACTCTTGTCCGCAAAATTGCCGAGAACCACCGCCTACCCTACTACACCATCTCCCCGACCTATTCCGTCTGCCGCACCCACGGCTACATCACGGGCGAGGTGCAGGTCTGCCCGATCTGCGGCAATAAGACCGAGATTTACAGCCGCATCACCGGCTATTATCGCCCGGTGCAGAACTGGAACGAGGGCAAGTCCAAGGAATTTAAAGACCGCAAGCTCTATGATGCGGCTCATTCCGTTCCCCGCGCGGGCGGCAAGTCCCTTCCCGAAACGACGGAGACCCCTGTATCCGCCCCTGCGGAGGGCGCGCGGTGCATCCTTTTCACCCGTACGACCTGCCCGAACTGCCGTGTAGCCGAATCCCTTCTGGACAAGGCGGAGTTGCCGTATGAGATGCTCGTTGCCGACGACAATCTTGATCTGGCAAAACAGTATGGCGTCAAAGGCTCTCCCACGCTCGTAGTAACCGGCGGCGCGGAGACCGAGCGCTTCTACGGCGTACCGGAAATCAAGAAATTCATCGCAGCCGCGCGCGTGTGCGTGTAAGGTTCAGACAACATCAAAACGTCAAAAAGGGGCCGGGCGACTGCCCGGCCCCTTTCAGCAAAAAACTGTGAGGCAAAGCTATGCATGACATCATCATCATCGGCGGCGGCCCCGCCGGAATGACCGCCGCGCTCTATGCGCTCCGCAACGGAAAAAGTGTCCTCGTTCTGGAACGGGGCGGCTTCGGCGGGCAGATTACCTATTCTCCCCGAGTTGAAAACTACCCCGGCTTTCTAAGCATGAGTGGAAATGAATTTGCCGATAAGCTGCTCGAACAGATCCTCGCGCAGGGTGCTGAGGTCGAAGTTGAAACAGCCGTCGGCATTGAGGACGCAGGCAACGTCAAGCGCGTTATCACCGAGGAGGGCGCGAATTACGAGGCCAGAGCCGTGATTCTGGCGACCGGCGTTAAGCACCGCATGCTGGGGCTGGAAGGCGAAACGGGGCTTGTCGGCGACGGCATCAGTTTCTGCGCGGTCTGTGATGGGGAATACTACCGTGGCCAGACTGTCGTCGTCGCCGGCGGCGGGAACTCCGCTCTGCAGGAAGCAACGCTGCTGGCAGAGGTCTGCCGCGAAGTAATCCTCGTGCAGAACCTAGACCGTTTCACTGGCGAGGAGCGGCTTTCCTCCGCCCTGCTGAAACGCCCGAACGTCCGTGCGTTCATGGGCGCTGCCATTGAGGCTCTGCGTGTGGAGGACGGTGCGCTGCGCGGCCTGACGATCCGCACAAAGACCACGAGTGAACCGCAGGCTATCGCCTGCGACGGGCTTTTTGTCGCGGTCGGTCTCATCCCGGAAAACGATGCCTTTGCAGAGTTTGTCCCCCTCGACGAGGCGGGCTATGTCCTCTCGGGCGAGGACTGCCTGACCTCCCGACCGGGTATCTACGCCGCCGGGGACTGTCGAAAAAAGCGTATCCGCCAGCTCACCACCGCAGCGGCGGACGGCGCAGTGGCCGCCCTTGCGGCCTGTGACTACATCACCGCGCAGTTTGGATAAGCTGAAACAAAAAAATCCCGTCGGGCGAAAGCGCCCGGCGGGATTTTTCGGTGCAAAACAGTTACAGGGGCATCACATTGACAGCGCGAAGCTTGCCATTGCTCTTGGGATCAGGCTCGACATCATATGTGACTGCCTGACCTTCGTTCAGGGTTTTAAACCCATCGCCGGCAATAGCGGAGAAATGCACGAAAACATCGTCGCCGCCCTCAGCGTTGGAAATAAAGCCGAAGCCCTTCTGAGAATTGAACCATTTGACTGTGCCGTTGTTCATTGAATAGTACCTCCGGAAAATTTATATCACAGCCGCCGAAGCGGCCTTTTGATATGCGGATAAAGTCCCGACGGACGCTTTCTCCTGTCTGCATCCGCTACGGGTATATTATGTCCCAGAAATAAGCAAAAAACCCATCCCCATAAAGCAAACCACCAAAGACTTGCTTTAAGAGCATGAGTCGAGCTGATTGTCTGAACACGCTCTTAATTGTAGCAGAAGCCTCGCCCCTTGTCAACAAATTTTGCGCTACAGTACAAGGGCGCGCTGTTGGCGCGCCCTTGTACTTTTATCAGCCTTTTGGCTTCAAAATGAGGTTGATGAGTTTGTTTTTCACAATAATGGTCTTGACAATCTCCATGCCCTCAAGTAGCCTTGTAATCTTCTCGTCCGCGCAGGCGATGGCTTTTACCGTCTCATCTTCCGCGTCGAGGGGAATCACGACCGTGGTCTTGAGCTTGCCGCCCACTTGAACGGCGATCTCCTTTTCGGCATCGATCGTCTTGGCCGGGTCGTACTTCGGCCAGGACTGGGTGCAGGCAAAACCTTCAAACCCCTGCATCTCCCACAGCTCGTCCACAATGTGGGGAGCAAAGGGGCTGAGCATCAGCAGCAGCGCCTTCATATCTCCGCGCGTGGGCTTGTTCTCATAGAAGGTATTGACAAGGCTCATCAGCGTAGCAATGGCCGTGTTGAACTTCATGCCCTCGATGTCCTCGCTGACCTTTTTAATGGTCTTATGGATTTCCGACTCATTGGCCTTGGAAAGCTTGTCGCCCTCAAGCCTGACTTCGGCGAGGTTCCAGATGCGGTCAAGGAAGCGTTTACAGCCCTTAACCGCGGTACCCGACCAGGGAACGGCCTTTTCAAAGTCTCCGATAAACATGATGTAAAGGCGTAACGTGTCTGCCCCAAACTCATCGATAATGTCGTTGGGATTGATGACGTTGCCGCGAGACTTGGACATTTTCTCGCCGCCCTCACCGAGGATCATGCCATGACTGGTGCGCTTATAATATGGCTCCTTGGTCGGAACCAGGCCAAGGTCGTAGAGGAACTTGTGCCAGAACCGGCTGTACAGCAGGTGGAGCGTGGTGTGCTCCATGCCGCCGTTGTACCAGTCCA
>CAYRIA010000180.1:0-3543 GCA_964424175.1 uncultured Oscillospiraceae bacterium
TTCGAGAGAGCGGTACAGGATGAGGTCGAACTTGACGGTTGCGATCTTGCCGTCCACAGTTTTTACCTGAAGCGTGAGCGCAGCTTTGTTGCAGGCGGGGATTTTCGCCGAGCCGGGAAAGCGACCACGCTCAAAATCCGTGACGGTAAAGTTGTAGTCGCCCTCCTCGAGGATGACAAACTCCTGACCATCGGATTCGATGGCGTCGCCCCAGTCCATGATCATATTGGTATCGTTATTCATTTCTGGCTCCTCCGTTAATTTTATTGTTTGTGGCGGTGAGCGCCGTGACGATCTGACTCCAGTATTTCAGCACCCAGCCGACGATGAAGTTATCCGTGTAGTCCGCAACGGCAGCCGCGTCTTTCTGATAGCCCTTCGATGTAACGAATTGCAGCAGCGCCGATTCTGAGATACTTGCCTCCGCCATTTTTGCTTTCAGCGTGTCCAGCGGCGTGAGTGCTGGTGCTGCGCTCTGTTCAAACAGCGACGCTATGCTCTTATAGCCCAAGTCCAGCACATCCGGCAGGCTGTGGCGGTTCTTCGCGTCCCAGCAGGGATGGTGGCTGGTATACATAACGCGCTTGCCGCCCTGCGCCTTCTGGCTCTTGCTCTCGGTGGTGACCACGAAGGTCTGGTAATTGAGAAACAACAGGATGTCACACCATTCCTTGAGCAGCGGAGCGACCTGTTTCGAGAGTTTCATTTCCCAGCGGTCGTAGGCACCCATCTCGTCCGGCAGCTCGAATTTGCGCATTTTTGCGTGAGCGGTCACAACCGTGTGGATTCCGGCAGCGACGACCTTGTCGAGAGCGGAGAACAATCGGGAGAACTCCTCAGACAGATAGGTGTAGCCCTTGCCGTAACCGAAGGACTCGATAGAGTTCTGTTTGTATTTGGTACAGATATGGGCGACGGCAAGCTGCTCCGCCCAGTCAGCCGTGTCGATGACGAGCGTCATGCAAATGCCCGGAGTAGCAGCAACCTCGCCAACATTGGCGATCAGCCCGTCCCAGCTTTGTGGCTTGTCTACGCGACGTACATCCATGTGGGCGGTGCCGCCCTCAGTGTCGATGATCAACGGGCTTGGAAAGCTCGCCGCCAGTGTGGTTTTCCCGACTCCTTCCGAGCCGTAGATCACGACCTTTTGCGCTCTGGGAATGACCCCAGTTGAAATGTTCAGCATATTGACCTCCTTATCTCAGGCTGCAGGATACGTCCTGCACCAGTGTTATGCCGGGAATCGCCTTGCCTGATTTCAGCAGCTTTTTGATCTCGACCTTGTTGACCTCAGGCTCCGGAACGCGGTAGCAATCGGTGTGCTTGTTCTCACTGAGCCACCCCACGGCAGCGGCACTGTCAGATACGTCCACCTTCTCAGTCCGCCGGTAGGAGACGGTGGCCACGCCGCAGTCCGTCTTTATGCCGCCACACTCGCGATCGAGAATTGCCATGAGGCGCTCGTCCTTCCGCTCCATCACCTTGCGCCGGTCACGCAGGCGAGTCTCCTCATCTTTAAGGGATGCAGCCTCCGCACGTGTGTTGAGCACTATTTTTGCGAGATACTCCATAATCCGTGACCGCTCCATCTGCAGACCGTTGAGCTCCGCAAGAATGGCGTCATCGTCCATTGGGATTTCGCCGGTTTCCGGGTCAGGCTCCAACTGCGCAAGCAGAGACTGGATTGCCTGATTGATTTCATACAACTTCATTGGGATCACCTCCATCCGGCAGTTCCGTGATGGATACGCACTCGACGGTGTCTCCGGGAACGATCACCGTCACCCTGCGTTTTTCACCAAGCAGGTAGCGGAGCAACCGTTCCCGGATGGTACGCCGCTGGCATCTGACGATGCCGCCGTCCATCGGCTTCTTGGAAACACTGATGCTGAGATTGTGTTTCATGCTTTCCTTCCTTTCCAAGGGACAGCTCGTCGAGTCCCTCGGTATACGGACAAAAAGGGGATGTTTTGATGGGGTGTTCAGAAAAACTTCATGAATTTCTTTTTCCCGGCCTCGATCGATTCGTAGACCGTCTTGAAATTCGCGCCTTCCTGGCGTGCGATCTCATGGCAGGACAGCCCATCGGCCAGCATGAGCAGCCGTTGCTGCTGCTTTTCGGTGAGATGTGAAAACGCCTCGTGGATGCGTTTTTTCTGCACATCCGTTTCCATATCATCCTCGGGTGATGTTTTTGTCCCGTACTCGTCCCCCTCGTAATCGATGGCATCCAACGCGTAGCAGTGACGGCGATGTTTACGTGCTGTGCTTGCCTCCTCACGCCGTGATGCGGTGATGTAATTGCCAATTTCCTCGTTGACCTCAACTGCTGAAGTGGTTCCGTCTGCAAAGTTCCATGTGATTTTCATTGCTCGTAGCTCCTTTCGGAGCCTGAACAAGCAGCTGAATAAAAAAATGAGCCCGACTCATAGCTTTTCAGCTACTTGTCAGGCTCGTATGTCATTATTTAATACCGGTCAAGCCGGTTGCATCGCGCTCTGTACGAAGCAATACCTATTCGATTTTTCTTACGCCGATCTGTGCTTTACAGATAGTGCATTTTGCGTAGTAATCGGCAGGCCATGCGTCATCATCTACAACACGCACCTCCGATTTGATACGGGCGCTTTCGTCAATAAGCCGCCCTCTGCCGCATCTGGGGCAGAGCAGCGCTTTCTTCTTTCGGTCTTTATTGATTTTTCCGTTAGGTACGGAAAAAGTATGTGCCATCAGGTATCCTCCTCTATGTGTACATCATTCCCGGCATAACAACCTCGTTTACGCCTCGACCCGGCATCTTGATATCGCCCATCAGCGACGCCGAATAGATCGCTCTGCTGCCAAACCGCATCCTGATTTTCTCAACGGTATCCTCCAGCCGGTCGCGCTTCTCGCGTTTGACCGCATCATCGAACAGATCCAACTGCTGCGGCAACGCGTCGGAAACAAGGTTGATTGCCCGGACGGTTATGGCACGGACATTTTGCATCCAGCGATAATTACCCTCAAACAGACTGCGGGCTTTCAAGGCGATCTCCATCGGGCTTTGTGTGGGGAAGGGCATATGCGCCTGATACTGTTTGTGCATAAGCCCGTCATCCTTCACGGTAATCTGGACGCCTTTTGCGGATAGCTCGTGCACGCGCAACCGGTGCCCGATATCCTGCGACAGTTCCAGCATGACCTTCCAGACCTCATCGTTGTTTTCAAGGTCAGCGACGCACGTGATGCCGTGGCCAATAGATTTCACGGGCGATACATAGTCCGTTCGCATGACGCGGGACTGATCTGCCCCGTTAGCGAACCTCCAAAGCATGACGCCATTGACCCCCAAGAGCATTTTCAGAAACTCCGGCTGGGCTTTCGCGATACCTCCGATGGTCTCTATTCCGTATCGCTCCAGTTTCTTTGCTGTTGCCGGGCCGACATACAAAAGATCAGAAGCAGGAAGCGGCCACACCTTAGTTTGGTAGTCCCCCTCCGCAATAACCGTGATAGCGTCCGGCTTTTTCATATCGCTCCCAAGTTTGGCGAAGATCTTGT
>CAYRIA010000181.1:0-3536 GCA_964424175.1 uncultured Oscillospiraceae bacterium
CGCTTACGCGCTAAAATTCCTCGTCCTATCACTGGGTTTTTAGAGGTGGCCGATTATTGTTTGCATCGCAAGGGGATAATATGCTACGTAAAAAATGACGGAGCGGGGGAGCGCTGTGCTTATTACAAATGCAAGAATCATAACCATGGCGGGGAAGATTTATGAAAAGGGATGCCTGCTGACTGAAAAAACAAAAATAAAAAAAATCGCAGATTCTATCAATGCTGCTGAAAATACCGATCAGATCGTGATCGATGCTAAGGGCTGCTGGGTCATGCCGGGCCTTATTGACGCCCATTGCCATATAGGCATTCAGGAGGAAGGACTCGGAACGGAAGGGAACGACACAAACGAGGTCAACAAAGCCGTCGCGCCGTTTCTAAAGGGCGTCGATGCCGTCAATCCCATGGATTCGGCATTTCACAACGCCATCAAGGCGGGGATTACCTCCGTCATGGCAGGGCCGGGCAGCTCGAACGTCGTCGGCGGCCAGTTCGTGTTTTTGAAAACCCAAGGCAGATGCATCGACAACATGGTTGTGCTCGAGCCCGCGGCGATGAAGATCGCCTTCGGGGAAAACCCGAAGCGGAACTACGGCGACAACAATATGATGCCCTCCACGCGCATGTCGACGGGTGCGCTGCTGCGCGAGGAGCTATCCAAAGCGCAGGATTACCTCAAGGATAAGGAGGCGGGAGGGGATGGGTTTAAAAGCGATTACAGGTTGGACTGCTGGATTCCCGTGTTGAAATGCTCTTCTGTGTGCCGAAGCCCGCATACCAATCGCCGCCCTTAAGCAGAATTTCGGGAATGCTCGCATAGGTTTCCACGTTGTTGATAATCGTCGGCGATTGGAACAAACCGGATTGGAACGGGAACGGCGGCTTTTGTCGAGGTTCGCCGCGGCAGCCTTCGATGGAGGCCATCAGCGCCGTTTCCTCGCCGCACACGAACGCGCCCGCGCCGATGCGGATGTCAAGATCAAAGTCGAATCCGCTTGCGAACAGGTTCTTCCCGAGCACTCCGCGCCTTCTTGCGTCTTCGATCGCTTTAGTCAGCCGCTCGACCGCAATGGGATATTCGGCGCGCACGTAAACATAGCCCATGCTTGCGCCGATGGCGTACCCGCCGATCATCATGCCCTCTATTACGGTATGGGGATCGCCCTCGAGGATGCTCCTGTCCATAAACGCGCCGGGATCGCCTTCGTCCGCGTTGCAGACGATGAACTTGCGCTCGCCCGCGGCGTCATGCCCCGCCTGCCATTTCACGCCGGTCGGGAAGCCCGCGCCTCCGCGTCCTCGCATGCCGGAGCGCTTCACCTCGTCGATGACTTCCTGAGGGCTCTTTTGCGTGAACGCCCTAGCTGCGGCGAGGTAACCGTTCTTGCTGATATAAGCGTCCAGACTGCCGTATTCGATTACACCGCAGTTGCGAAGGGCGATTCTGACCTGTTCCTTGAAGAAGTCTATGTCGTCAATTTTGGGGACATGCTGCTCGAGTGAGTGGTCGTAGAAAGTGTGCTCGGTGAGTATTTTGCCGTCAACCAGATGCGCCTTGATGACCTTTCTTGCGGTTTCCGGCGTGAGCTTTGTATAGAAGATTCGCTCCGGCAGGATCAGCATGACAGGGCCTGCTGCGCAGGTTCCTATGCACCCGGTTTCCCGAAGCAGCACCTGATCCTGTATGCCCAGATTATGTAGTTCGGCATTGATTGCGTCCCTGACCTGTCCGCAGTTCGAGGAAACGCAGCCTGCACCGCTGCAAACGAGCACCTGATATCGGCCGGAAGCCGTCTTTTCGTCGTATGCTTCTTTGATTCGCTCAAGGTCTGCGATGCTCTTAATCGTTATCTCATCCACATTGTTCACCCCCTCAATAACGCGACAGGATACTGTCCAACTTATTGATGTTCACCTGCTTATATACGACGTTGTCGATCATCATGGCAGGCGCCAGTCCGCATGCCCCGATGCAGCGGGCGACCTCGAACGTGAATTTGCCGTCCTCGGTCGTTTCGCCGATATCGACGCCGAGCGTTTTCTGCAAGGCTTCAACGATTTTTCTGCCGCCGCGAACATAACACGCCGTGCCGAGGCAGACGCGGATGACATGCTCCCCACGCGGCTTGGTCGAGAAGAAAGAGTAAAAGGTTACAACGCCGGAGATCTCGGAGAGCGGCTTGTTCAGCCTGCCCGCGATATGCTCCTGCAGCTCAAGGGATAGGTGACCGTAGAGTTCCTGCGCGATGTGGAGAATTTGGATAAGACTCCCTTCCTTATCCTTGTAAAGGTCGATGATGGGGTCGAGTTGTGCGAATGGGTGCTCGTCGTCGTTATCCTGGCACCTGCATCTGCAATTTTTGCCACTCATTGTGAAACCTCCCCTTTACATGAATTTGCCGATAGGAATTTGAAGATCAGGGCAGATCCAATTTGATCCATATCAAGCTTAACAGAAATATGTTTTGATTTTATTAGCTTCAATCAGAAAAATGACGGAAATAATTTTAGATTATTCAGAGTTTTTTCGCTTTTGACCGTTTGCCATAACAATTTCATCATAAATATGTGCATGTCACCGATTCCCGGCGTTTTGAAATATGGATTGACAGGGGGAGTTTTATATTTGCGAAAGCGGGAAACGCGGTACATTTTAAATACCCGCAAAATGATATCGCCTTTGATGTTTTCTACATGTTCCGGTTTAAGATAACCGCCTCGGGCCAGTCCTTACAGCAATTGCACTTTTGAGCTTCATGCGATTCAGCCGTCTTTTGCAGAATCTTTACGACTTCATCGGTCTTCAACACTTTACCATAGGACACGACCTTTCCATCCACAACGAGCGCGGGGGTGGTCATCACGCCATATGCCGCAATCTGCGAAAAGTCAGTCACATGGTCAATCGTTGTATCCATTCCAAGCTGCTCTAAAGCCGCTTTTGTTGCTGCTTCAAGCTGATTGCATTTAGCGCAGCCGCTTCCAAGCACCTTAACGCGCGCGCCTTCCGTCTTGGCCTTTTCAGCCTTTTCCATGCTTTCACAATCACAGTTGCCGCAGCAGCATGAAGAGGCCTCAACTTTTTTGGTTCTCTTTCCGAAAAGTGCCATAAAATATTCCCCCTTTATTTCATTATTGAATTCGAGATAGAACGTGTAAAACCTACGAGTAAAACCAAAGCGTTTTTATAGTTTTGCTCTTGTACATCAGCAACAACTATCCCCGCATGAGCAGCCAGATTTGTTTTTCTTTCCTTCAAAGAATTCCGTCAGGTTCTCCGGCAACTCGTACTCTCCACAGGAACAACCGGTTTCAACCTTGCCGAATATGGCCTGCAGGATGGATTCGGCAAGCATTTGCTTTTCGCATGTGAACATGGTGAATGCCTCCCCTCATTAGAGCCTTCACTTGTCCAGCTTTTTGTCCGCACCCCCATCTGCGCCCATTTCCTGCAGCAGCGAGATATCCGCGCGCACGGCCTTGCGGTCGGCGGGAACGCCGTTTTGAGCAAGGAAGCCCATGATTTCCGGAAGG
>CAYRIA010000182.1:0-3522 GCA_964424175.1 uncultured Oscillospiraceae bacterium
AGGAGACAAAGTCGCCGCTGATGTTTGCGCTGATTACCATCTGCGGCTTTCTGCCACAGGTGCTCATTTCGCTGTTTGCAGGGGTGTGGGCAGACAGGTATAGCCGCAAAAAGCTGATCATTCTGGCAGACGGGGGCATCGCAGTAGTCACGCTGGCGCTGGCATTCATTATCGCACAAGGCGGCGATTTTTTCTGGGCGCTGATCGTCATTTCGATCATTCGTTCGCTGGGCGCGGGCGTGCAGATCCCTGCCGTGAACGCTGCAATCCCGCAGCTTGTCCCACAGGAGCAGCTTATGCGGATCGGCGGGATTAACAGCAGCATCCAGTCGCTGGTCTTTCTGGCCGCGCCCGCCTTGGCGGGCGCAGTTTTGCACTGGGGCGCCTTCCAATATGTGCTGTTCATCGACATCGTCACCGCGGCGGTCGGAGTTTTTATCATGCTGAGTTTTGTCCGGCTTGAAAAGCTGGAGCGGGCGGGGCAAGAAGCCCAGACGGGCTACTTCGACGAACTGAAAGCGGGCGTGCGTTACGCGCTGGACAGCCCCTTCCTGAAAAGACTGCTGCTGGTGAGTGCCCTGTTTTGCTTCCTTCTGGTTCCCGTGGCGCTTTTTAATGTCCCGATGGTGACGCAGGTGTTCGGTGGCGACTTTGGCAACGACTATTTATATCTGACACTCAATGAGGTCGCCTTTTCCGTTGGCGCGGTTTTGGGGGCGGCGCTCCTGGGTGCGTGGGGCGGCTATCCCAATCGGTTGAAAACCCTCGGCTTTGGCGCGTTGGCCTTCGGTGCGACGACCATCGCAATCGGTCTCATGCAAACGTTTTGGGTTTATCTTATTGTGATTGCCCTTGCGGGGCTGGCGATGCCCTTTAGCAACGCACCACTAAGTGTTCTGCTGCAGGAGAAGGTTGCGCCTGAAGTACAAGGACGGATTTTTTCCCTGCTGCAAATCGTGACCATGTTGGTGATGCAAGCCGGAGCCTTGTTTTTCGGCGTGCTCGCCGAGCGCGTCCGGCTCCAGCTTCTTATGGTCATCACCGGCGTGGGGCTGCTGATCCTTGCTGTGGCGGTGTTCGCTTGGCGCAGCTTTTACAGCGAGGGCTATACCACGCCGCCGAAGCCTCCCGCAAGCGGTGCCTGAGCCGGCAAAGCTTGAATTGGCGTGTTTTCCGGATACCATGGCCGTCCGGCCGGGCGACGAACTGTCGCCCGGCTTTTTTGCGCCTTTTGTGACAAGGTTACGGAAATGGCGGGCGGGAACGGGGTAAACTGCTGTTATATGAGCCAAAAACGGATTTGTGGTGGAAAAGCTGCCATGGATTCGGTACAATGAGGACAAGAACGAAGGGTATAAGATAGATGCCCGTCGTTACGCGTCAAATTGTCAACAGATTCACAATAATAAGGGAGGAAAAGCACTATGAGCAAGGTACTCATCATCGGCGGCGTCGCAGGTGGCGCGAGCTGTGCGGCGCGGCTGCGCCGGCTGGACGAGAACGCGGAAATCATCCTGTTTGAGCGCGGGGAATACATTTCGTATGCCAACTGCGGGCTGCCCTACCACGTCGGCGACGTGATCCACTCCCGCGACGCGCTGCTGCTGCAGACCCCCGCCGGCATGCGCGCACGCTTCAATATCGACGTGCGCGTCAAAAACGAGGTTATGAGCATTGACCGCGCGAACAAGACCGTCACCGTGCGCCGTACGGACAGCGGCGAAAGCTATACGGAAAGGTACGATACACTGGTGATCTCCACCGGCTCCGCCCCCCTGCGCCCGCCCATTCCCGGCATTGACTCTCCCCGCATCCAAACCCTCTGGACGATTCCGGATACCGACCGCATTCGCGGCTTCATCAGGGAAAGCGGTGTAAAGACGGCGGCGGTCATCGGTGGCGGCTTCATTGGCCTTGAGATGGCAGAAAACCTGCACGCATTGGGGATTCAAACCGCTATCATAGAAATGCTTGATCAGGTCATGGCGCCACTGGATTTTGAAATGGCGCAGCTTTTACATGAGAATATCATCAAAAATAACGTCGCTCTGCACCTTGGGGACGGAGTCTCCTCCTTCAACGACACCGGCAGCGCGGTAGAGATTAGCCTCAAGAGCGGCAAAACCGTCACGGCGGAGCTGGTTATCCTCGCCATCGGCGTCCGGCCGAACGGGGAGCTGGCGAAAGCAGCAGGGCTGGAGATGAACGCGCGCGGCGGTATTGTCGTTGACGAATATCTGCGCAGCTCCGACCCGGATATCTACGCCGTCGGCGACGTGATTGAGGTCGAGGACTTCATCGACAAGAGCCGCACGATGATCCCCCTGGCGGGGCCTGCAAACAAGCAGGGGCGCATCGCGGCAAATAACATTGCCGGCGGGAATGAGACTTATCAAGGCACGCAGGGCACGGCCGTCGCGCAGGTTTTTGATCTGACTGCCGCCAGCACGGGCGCGAATGAAAAGACGCTCCTAAAGCGCGGACTTGTCCGCGGCGTGGATTATGAGACGGTCACGATCGTCCAGAACTCCCATGCGGGCTATTACCCCGGCGCGCTTCCGCTGACGCTTAAGCTCCTGTTTTCCAAGGACGGCAAAAAGATTTTCGGCGCCCAGATCGTCGGTGCGGATGGCGTCGACAAGCGCATTGACACGATTGCCGTGACCATCCGCCTTGGCGGCGGAGTGGAGGACTTAAAGCGCCTCGAATTGGCTTATGCGCCGCCTTACTCCTCAGCCAAGGACCCGGTCAACATGGCGGGCTTCGTGGCGGGGAATGTGGTCGACGGCCTGACCAACGTCGCGCCCTGGGACGTGGTGGAAAAGGAGCCGGACGTGACCCTGCTCGACGTGCGCGAGGACGCGGAGCTCATGGCTTTTGCGATTCCGGGTGCAAAGCACATCCCCCTCGGCAAGCTCCGTGAGCGACTCCACGAGCTAGACAAGGAGAAGGAAGTTGTCGTCTTCTGCGCGATTGGTGTGCGTGCCCACAACGCCGCCCGCATCCTCCGCAACAACGGCTTTGAGAAGGTTCGGCTCTATCCCGGTGGGATGCGTTTTTACCGTTCGACCCACTTTGAAGCGGAGCCGCAACAGAGCTTTGAAGCGCCCGTGGCGGACAGCGGGAACGTGGACGTCAAGGAGATTCCTGTCGCATCCATGCGGCTCGACTGCAGCGGCATGCAGTGCCCGGGGCCGATTATGAAGGTCTTTGAGACAATGAAGGATATGAAGGACGGCGAAATAATGGCCGTATCCGCCTCCGATCCGGGCTTCTCGCGGGACATTGAAGCTTGGTGTCGGCGCACCGGAAATACCCTCGTCGGCAACGAGCGGCAGGGTGCAGACTTCGTTGCCCTCGTCAAAAAGGGCGGGGTGGAGCGGGGAAATCAGCCCGTTCCTTTCGCAGACGGCAAGACGATCATCGTCTTTTCCGGCGATCTCGACAAGGTGCTCGCCAGCTTCATCATCGCAAATGGCGCGGCGGCCATGGGCAGGCCGGTCACGATGATGAAGCTGGCGA
>CAYRIA010000183.1:0-3521 GCA_964424175.1 uncultured Oscillospiraceae bacterium
TTTACTCCCTAAATACATTTTTTGCTTAAGGATTATTCTTAGAATCGGCGAGTATCAAGGCGGAGCGCGATTGCCGCGCTCCGCCTTGATACTTAATTCATGTTTTCGTATGTCCTGACCGTCATGAGAATGGCCGCTTCGCGGGTGGCCATGCCGTAACCGGCAGCGGTCTGGGCCGTTGTGGTCGCCTTTGGCATAAAATTACCGGCCGCGTCACCCTTGATGATGCCGAGCTTTGACATGTATTTTGTTGCGTCGACCGCATAGGCGGAAATAGTACTCTGGTCGGGGAAATCCTTGATGCCCGTGACGCTGTAATCCGCGCTCGGCGCGATGGCCTTGATTGCCCGGAAGAGCATCGCAGCGCATTGCTCACGGTTAATGAGCGTTTTCGGGGAAAAGGTCGTTGAAGACGTTCCTGTCGTAATCCCGAGCGCATACGCCTTCAAGATCTGGCTATTCGTTGTATCGGAAAAGGGGTTTGGTGACGAAGGTGTGGCGGTGGTATTTGTCACTTTCTCATAAAGCACTACTGCAAGCTCGCAAAATTCCTCGCGGGTAATGGGTTTTGTCATATCCGAGCCCTTCAGAATCTCGGGGATAAGGCCCAGATCATTTGCTTTTATCAGTTCCGGTTCAGCCCAGGTGCTGGCGTCGGAGTAAAAGCTGCCTGAGCCGATGGTCACTGTGTTGGAAACAGGGGAATAGATCGGCTGAACATCAGGCCAGCCCTCATAGTAATCATAATACACGCGGAGTTGGTAGGAATAGAGATGACTTTTGATATCTACGGAGGTTAAGCTACCTTCATCGATAGGATTGAATGTGATTGCAAAGTTGCCGGCGATGACTGGCTCAGTGCCGTCCTCACCGCCCGTGTAAACGTTGATGTATCCGCCGCCGCCAAATTCACCCCAGGTGCCGTTGTCGACCTTCACGGAATAGTCCCAAAAAACGGATCCGCCGCCCGGAGCCGCGTTGTCCAGATCGAGGACGCTCTGGGGGAAATAAACCTGCGCTTCAAAGAAAGGAACGCCATCCTCGTTGTGTTTGAGCACGATGCTCTTGATTGTGGGCGCCTCTAGTGATGAGGGTACGCCCTCTGGCAGAACGGCAAGCGCTCCGACTGGAAGTAAGGTTGTAATCATGATAAGCGCAAGTAAAAAAGGCAGCAGTCTCTTTTTCATACAAGTTCCTCGCTTTCTTTGATTTTAGTGTTTTTTTGCACGAATCGTTGATGTGGCAATTCCAATGCCCATCCATGCCAAGCTGCAAACCAGCGCCCAGGGCAAGGCTTTTAGCGGAACCAATATGGATTCGTTCAGCCATCTTCCCGGAAGAGAGAAGGAAATCCACTTTAAAACATACGCCCAATCCGGCATTTCTAGCAGTAGCCCACTTAGGACACCGTTCAAAAAGGATAAAGCAGGAGCGATAAACATTAGTGCAAGGATGTTCTTGAGCAGCGATGCCGTAAAAAGGGTAATACCCAATAACCCAATTAAATGTACAAGCATCGGCAAGAAATTTACGGCGACCATCAGAATGCTTGCCCCGGTGAATAAACAACACGCGATGCCTGCAACAAGGTAGCCCGCCGCGCAAATGAGAATCTGCGCCGCGCTGTTGTAGCTGATCACCTTCCATTGCCGAACGCCCATTTGGTTTATCCGGATACGAAGGCTCCTCTTGTTCATATCCAACACCCATGAAGAGCCAACAAGGAGATAAAACAAGCAGAGAACGCCATACCATTTAATACAGGCAGAAAGCGGATCGTCGGAAGCTGTCGATTCCATAGTGCCATCTATCTCGACCATGTTGATGTTTACTGCGGAACCGTTTTTCCATAAGGATATGATCTGTTCACGCTGTTTTAGTTCATCGGAGGCGTCGTAAGTCTTGCCGTGTTCCAACAGATAGTCTTTTGCCGCTTTTGTTGACAATTCTTCCATCCAAAGCATCATAACGCCGTTTATGATCGGTTCGCTGATCGTTGCGGTAGCCTGTGAGGAAGGGGATGTATATAGCTCAAGAGTGTTGCTGAATTCCGAATCTCTGAGTTTCTCAGTGAAATCACTGCGAATAATTACGACAGCCTCGAGCCTGTCCCGAGCTAGAAGACGCAGTGCTTCATCCCGCGGCAGATCCCGCATTGAAAAGCCGGTGTTTTCTGACAAATTCGAAATTAATCTCTCGCCATATATTCCCGCGTCTTCCAATACAAGCCCAACCACAAGACTTGACTGCGCTTTTTCCTGTGAAAACACGGCTGCCCCCAAAGAAACCAGTATCGCCAAAATGATAAAAACAAGAGAAAACGGTTCACGAAAGCTGCCGGCAAGTCGCGCGCGAAGAATATAGTCAAATCTCATGCGCTGCGCCCCTTCCTGTTCAGCCCAAAAAAGCCAAGGGGGAATAATACCGCTGTAAATCCAAGCGTTTTCAAGATATCCTTCCAAAAGATTGCCGGATCATAATCAAAAAGGGACAAAGACAAGGTCCTCAAAGAAGCGCGCAGGGGGAGCCATTTGCCGATCTCAGAAGCCCATTTCGGCAATGTGCTTTCAGGTATGAGTGCACCGCAAATAACCGCCATTCCGAGGACAAGGTAAAAGCCCACCCAAAGAGCCGTTTTCTCGCTCGGAAGCCAAGTGGCAATTGCCAGTGAAAGCGCTGTATAGCAAATTGATGAAAGCAAAATAGCCAGCATAAGTGCCGGAAGATTATTCGCATATGAACCGCCGAGAGTATCCCCGGCAAGGCGCAAAAGTGCTGCAGTCGGAAACAGCATCAGTTGCACAAGAACGATAAAGATCGTGCCGGAAATAATCCGTGCCGTAAAAAAGCGTGTGGTGCCGATTCCGCAAAGCAGCCCTCGGCGCAAAATCACACCCATTACGTCTACGGAACTGAAATGAATCAGAGGGAGGATTGATAGTGCCGCAAATAAAGAGAATATTGCTGCCAGGTAGTATTCTACAGGCAAGTATTCTCCTGTAAGAGAGAGTGGCCCACCCTCGCCAAGGACTTCACGCCTGCTCATATAGTCATTAATTGCTGAGCTCATTGAAGCCTCGGAATACAAATTGGCACTTGCTTCAGACTCGCCTTTTTCAAGCAGTATGGCTTTTGCCGCCTCCACTACGTTCTGGCCCTGTCCGACGATTGCCAGCGAACTGTCCAAAGTCATTGAAATCAGGGATGCCTCCAAAGAGTGAGCCTTTGTGCTGATTATTGATACGGTCACGGCAGAGCCTTTTTGCATTTCAGAAAACAGGTTTTGCGGAATGTGAACGAGAACAGATACGTCCCCGCCGTTTACCAGTTCCAAACCGGCCTCCACCGTTGAAACCGGATACACACTTACCATATCAACCAACGACTTGGAGTTCACCATCTGTGTGATAAACTGGTTGACTTCTTGCCCCTGATCCTCATTGCATATTGCCAGGTTGAAGTGAAGCCCCTTTGCTGTAAAAATCATGGGGGCAATTATGGTTGAAAAAACTAGAACGACA
>CAYRIA010000184.1:0-3520 GCA_964424175.1 uncultured Oscillospiraceae bacterium
GTATGGGAAATCTGGAAATAGTTAGCTTCGATAGAAGTATGTATTCACAAGTGTCCTTTGAGCCATTTTATTCTATCAACAGCCCAAAAGAAAAGATAGGGACCTTGGCGGCGCAAAAATTATTGAAAATGCTATCTAACGAAAGTGTTCAGGGCGAAGTTTTGCCGTGGGATTAAAATTAAAGTATTTTGTTATCTCAAACAAAATACTTTAATAATTTTTGTTTATTGTACATCTTGTTATTAGTTTAATATTGTTATATATTAACGGAGTAAGTTATGTGAATAACTTACTCCGTTAATTATATATATCACAAACAACATAGAACAACTGTTCGTATTGGAGCAAGTATAGATGAATCATAGCAACACAACTCATTTAATTAAAGAAGGTAAGACTTACCTTGGAATTGAGCTGGGTTCCACCAGAATTAAGGCCGTTCTGATAGCAAGTGACAATTCCCCCGTTGCATACGGTGAGTTTGACTGGGAGAACGAGCTTGTTGACGGAATTTGGACCTACTCTTTGGATAAGGTAAATGAAGGTCTACAAGCCTGCTATACAATGCTGAGCAAATCGGTTGAAAAGAAATATGGGGTTGAGCTGACGAAAATTGGTTCAATAGGCATATCGGCTATGATGCATGGCTATTTGGCTTTTGACAGGGACGGCAACCTGATCGAGCCTTTTAGAACATGGCGAAACACCATGACCTATGAACAGTCTAAAAAACTGACAGAGCTGTTTTGTTTTAATGTTCCGCAGAGATGGAGCATAGCGCATCTATATCATTCTATTTGTCAATCCCCAAGCCGCACGAAGGAAATATCATATATGACAACGCTTGCCGGCTATGTGCATCGGTGCCTTACGGGAGAGCATGTATTAGGAATAGGCGATGCATCGGGAATGTTCCCTATCAATACGGTCACCAAGGATTATGACAGTGAAATGGTAGAAGGATTCCGTGAGGCAACGGAAAAGCTGGGACATCCAACGGACATAAGAGACATTTTCCCGAAACCTTTATGCGCCGGAGAGTCGGCGGGTTGTCTAACAGAGGCAGGAGCCCTTTTTTTGGATGCCACAGGAAGACTAAAGCCCGGTATACCGCTTTGTCCCCCCGAGGGCGACGCGGGCACAGGAATGGTTTCTACAAACTGTGTAAAACCAGGCTATTGCAGTGTGTCGGCAGGCACCTCAATATTTGCAATGCTCGTCTTGGAAAGGCCCCTGACTAAGGTGCATGAGGAGATAGACATTGTAACTACGCCGGAGGGAAAGCAAGTGGCGATGGTGCACTGCAACAACTGCACCTCTGAGATCAATGCCTGGGTAGATCTGTTTGACGAAGTTATTGAGCTTTCGGGCCATTCTATAGATAAAAGCGAGCTGTTTTATAAGCTTAACAAAAAGAGTCTTGAGGGCGCGTCTGACTGCGCCGGACTGTTAGTTTATAACTACCTGTCGGGAGAACCTATCACCGGATTTGAGGAAGGTCGACCGCTCACGGTTCGCAATGCGACGGAAAAGCTGGGCCTGGCAAACTTTATGAGGACGCAAATATACTCCGCCCTGGCGACGACCGTGATCGGCATGGACATTCTTAAAGACGAGGGCGCGCGAATTAGCGCGGTATACTGTCAAGGCGGTCTGTTCAAAACCCCCGGCGTAGGCCAGAGATACCTTTCCGCCTCGCTGAACACAGCTGTTTCGTCATTGGCAACAGCAGGCGAAGGCGGCGCTTGGGGTATGGCTCTTCTGGCAAAGTATATGAAGGAAAAAGACAGTCATAACAGCTTAGGTGATTTTCTTGAAAATATCGTATTCAAGAATATGGAAATAAATACACACCAACCCCTTGCGGACGATGTGGCAGGTTTTGATAGCTTCCTGTCAAGGTACAAAGATGGTTTATCAATAGAGCGGGAAGCAGTAAAGCACCTATAGAGTATAGAAAAGAGGACGTAAATATGAAAGCGTATGAATTCTGGTTTGTTGTTGGAAGTCAATTTCTCTATGGCCCTGAGGTACTTGATACAGTGGCGCAGCGTGCTGAGGAAATGGCTTGCAAAATGACTAATAGCGGCAGGCTGCCATTTGAAATAAAGTATAAAGCAACAGCAAAAACCTCGTCTGAAATAACGGCCATAGCGAAAGAAGCCAACTATGATGAAAACTGTGCCGGTTTGATCCTGTGGATGCACACCTTTTCGCCGTCAAAAATGTGGATAGAGGGATTAAGGCTTCTGCAAAAGCCCTACTGCCACTTTGCAACGCAATATAACGAGACCATTCCAAACGAAGAGATCGACATGGATTTCATGAACTTAAACCAAGCGGCCCATGGCGACAGAGAGCATGGCTTTATAGGGGCAAGAATGCAGTTGCCGCGTAAGATCATTATGGGTTACTGGGAAGATGAGTCCGTACAAGACGAGCTTGCAAGCTGGATGCGCTCTGCTATTGGTGTTGCATTTAGCAGAACTCTGAAAGTAATGCGTTTCGGCGACAATATGCGAGAGGTCGCCGTAACTGAGGGAGACAAGGTCGAGACACAGCTTAAGCTGGGCTGGCAAGTTAATACATGGGCTGTCGGTGCCTTAGCTGAACAGATCAATGCGGTAACTGAAGAAGAGATTGACGGGCTTCTTCAAGAGTATAAAGAAAGATACGATATTACAACAGATAATATTGAGGCTGTAAGGTATCAGGCAAGGGAAGAAATAGCAATAAAAAGAATGCTGGACGCAGAGGGCTGCGTAGCATATACGAATACATTTGAGGATTTATACGGAATGCGCCAGCTGCCCGGACTCGCCTCACAGGACTTAATGCTAAAAGGCTATGGCTATGGCGGAGAGGGCGACTGGAAAGTTTCCGCGATGACGGCAATTATGAAAGCAATGACAGCCGGTATGTCAGGCGGAACGACCTTTATGGAGGACTATACATATAATCTAACAAAGGGAAGCGAATATTCCTTGGGTGCGCATATGCTTGAGGTCTGCCCGTCTGTTGCGGAGGGAAAACCGAGGATAGAGGTCCATCCTTTGGGGATTGGCGGAAAAGCAGATCCTGCCAGGCTGATATTCGAGGGACGTGCCGGCAAAGCTTGTGTGGTAAGTCTTGTGGATATGGGCGGCAGGCTTCGGATGATCTGTCAGGACATCGAGTGCATTAAGCCTACTTTGAAAATGCCGAATCTACCTGTTGCGAGAGTAATGTGGCGTGCGCTTCCGTCACTGACAGAGGGCGCTAAGTGCTGGATTATTGCAGGCGGAGCACATCACACGGTTTTAAGCTACGATGCAACACCGGAGATGATGAGAGATTGGGCAAGAATAATGGAAATCGAATTTGTTCATATCAATGCGGAAACCACTGCGGATAAGCTGGAAAAGGAATTACTTATAAACGATTTAATTTGGAAACTTAGATAGGCTGGTGAATAACAGATGCTTGATGAGCTAAAAAAGGCGGTATACGAAGCGAATATGTGTCTGCCGAAAAATCAGCT
>CAYRIA010000185.1:0-3515 GCA_964424175.1 uncultured Oscillospiraceae bacterium
CCTATAGCTGACAGTTTACACGAAACACTACAATTTAGCAAGAGGATGCAACACGCCGCCACGAAATTCGCGGCGGCGTGTTGCTCAAACCTCCATGATGACCGGAAGGATCATGGGACTGCGCTTGGTTGTTTTGTAAAGGTAACCGGAGAGATTTGCCTTGACCTTTGCCTTGATTGTTGCCCAATCGCTGATACGCTGGTTTTCGCAGGAATCAAGCGTTTCCAGCACAACACGCTTGAGCTCCTCAATCAGCAGGTCGGATTCCTTGACATAGACGAAGCCGCGGGTCACAATATCTGGGCCGGAAATTAAGCTTGCATCCTCCGCCGAGAGCGTCATCACAACAACGACCATGCCGTCCTGTGCTAGGTGGCGCCTGTCGCGCAGCACAACGCTGCCCACGTCTCCGACGCCGGTGCCGTCCACCAGCACCTTGCCGGCAGGGACAGTACCACCGAGCTTCAGCTCTTTCTTTGTCACCTCAACTATGCGGCCAATATCGCCGATAACAGTATTTCTCGGCTCAATTCCCATGCTCTTTGCCAACTCCGCATGCGTACGAAGATGGCGCTGCTCACCATGCAGAGGCATGAAATAGCGTGGCTTTGTCAGGGCAATCATCATTTTCAATTCCTCGCGGCAAGCGTGGCCGGAGACGTGCAGGTTTTCCAGTCGGTCATAAATGACCTCCGCACCCTTTAGAAACAGCTCGTTAATTACGCGACTGATCGTCGTCTCGTTGCCAGGAATGGCCGAGGCAGAGATGATGACCCTGTCGCCTGCCGTAATCTCGACCTGACGGTGTCCGGAAAAGGCCATGCGGTAGAGGGCAGACATGTTCTCGCCCTGGCTGCCGGTCGTAATAATTGCGACTTTATTCTTTGGCAAAGAGTTAATCGTATTAATGTCGATCAGCGTATCCTTGGGCACTTCCATATAGCCGAGCTCCATTGCCACGCGGATAATGTTCTCCATGCTGCGCCCTGTAATCGCCACCTTGCGCTCGTTCTTCGCGGCGCTGTTGATGATCTGCTGAAGCCTATGCACATTCGAGGCGAAAGTCGTGACGATAATACGCTTTTCGCAGTCCTTGAACAGGCTGTCAAAGCGAGCGCCGACCTTTTTCTCGGATTCGGCAAAGCCGGGCCGCTCGACGTTCGTAGAGTCGGACAGTAGCATCAGCACCCCCTCCTTGCCTAGCTGCCCAAGGCGCGTCAGGTCGATCATCTCGCCCTCAATTGGTGTTATGTCAACCTTAAAGTCGCCCGTGTGGATCAGCATACCAATGGGGGTCTTGATAGCCAAGGCCACGGAATCGGCGATACTATGGTTTACGTGGATCAGCTCGATTGCAAAGCAGCCGGCCTTAAAACGTTCTCCGGCGCTAAGCGTGTTGATTGTCACCTTTTCGCGCAGGCCGTGCTCCTCCAGCTTCAGCTCGATCAGTCCGGCGGTCAGGCGCGTGGCATATAGCGGAGCGTTCAGCTCGCGCATCAGATAGGGCAGACCACCAATGTGATCCTCATGACCGTGGGTGAGGACAATAGCGCGCACACGCTCCTTGTTTTGCAACAGATAATTAAAATCGGGTATTACAATGTCAATGCCGTACATCTCCTCGTCCGGAAAGCCCAGACCGCAGTCGACCACAACAATGTCCTCCCCATACTCGTAGACCGTAAGATTTTTTCCGATCTCGTTAAGCCCACCAAGCGGAATAATTTTCAGTTTTGATGCCATAGTGTAAAGAATTCTCCTCCTGATATCTAGAATATGTATTGGGAAACAGCCAACAACGCGCGCAAAAACAACGGACGCCGTTACACAGCCGATATCCGCCCTGCACCGCGGATATCAGCCTCTCCGTCCTAACTACGCCATTATTAATTGTAACCATATTACAAGCACTTTCGTGCCAATATCCAAAATAAAGCGCTGTAAAGCGCGCCACAAGTGACGATTCTGGTCCTTAAATAATTGCTAACATATTTTTGTGGAAATTGCAAGAGATTTTGTGCGCGCCATAAGATATGTGTACACTTGGGGCGCAGTGTTCCGTCGCACGGTCGCCTGGTTCGGACGCTAAACCGCACTACATTTCACGCCGTCCCTCAAGGGCGCGCGTAAGCGTAGCATCGTCGGCATATTCAAGGTTCGCTCCGACCGGGATGCCGTAGGCCAGGCGGGTAACCTTGACATTAAAGGGCTTGACCAGGCGGGAGATATACATCGCCGTCGTATCTCCCTCCGTATCGGGATTGGTGGCCATGATGACCTCATGTAGCTCACCCTCGGCCACTCTCGCAATCAGTTCAGAGATTTTCAGATCGTCCGGCCCGATGCGATTCATAGGCGACATGACACCGTGGAGCACATGATAAAGCCCCCGGTATTCCCGACTACGCTCAAAAGAAAGGACATCGCGCGGCTCGGCGACAACACAGACCACGCTCCTGTCCCGCTTAGTGTCCTCGCAAACGGCACAGAGGTCCCCATCCGTCAGGTTTTGGCAGACGGGGCAGCAATGGACACTTTCTCGTGCATCCAGAATTGCCGAGGCAAAACCCTCTGCCTCACCCTCGGGCAGTGAAAGCACATGGAAGGCCAGGCGCTGCGCGCTTTTCCTGCCAATTCCGGGCAGGGCGGCAAATTTATCAATCAGGTTTTCAAGCGAGGGAGGGAAAAATGACATTTTTCAAAGGCTCCTTGTGATTATAATCGAAACGGGGAATGTAATCTGTCGCAGTATGCAGAGCGTTAGGCGTTTCGAAGCTCCGAGATGGCTTTCACCCGGTCTTGCTGGCCGAAAATCCCGCTGCCCGCAACAAGGACATTCGCCCCTGCCTCTTTGACAAGCTTTGCCGTTTCGGGAACAATTCCGCCGTCGACCTCCAACTCGCAGACGGGATTAACGTTGTCGATCATTTGGCGGACGGCCGCGATCTTTGCAAGCTGGTCGTGCATGAAACTCTGCCCACCGAAGCCCGGCTCCACGGTCATAATCATCACAAGGTCAAGCAGGCCAATATAGGGCAACAGCGTCACCGCCGGAGATTTCGGACGAAGGCACATGCCGACTTTTTTGCCGCTGAGCTTTACAAGGGTGATGGCCTCGAATAGCTCCTGCGGTTGCGCCGCCTCAAGGTGGAAAGAAACCAAATCCGCGCCCGCTTCACAGAAGGGCACGATGAAGCGCTGCGGTCTGTCCACCATCAGGTGGACGTCAAGGAACATGTCGGTTGCCTTGCGCAGGGACTTGACAACCGGAATTCCGATGGTGATGTTCGGCACGAACTGGCCGTCCATCACGTCTACATGCAAATAATCCGCACCGGCGCTTTTGACCTCATTGATGTCCGTAATCAGCGAAGAAAAGTCAGCGGAAAGGATTGAAGGTGCGATTTTTGTCATTTTGGTTTGCCTCCAAGGGCCGCCGGAACGGTAACAGAAGCAGGTCGGGCGGCATAAGATTTTATAGTCGCTCCCCGCGGGAACGGCTTTGATATACGGGG
>CAYRIA010000186.1:0-3512 GCA_964424175.1 uncultured Oscillospiraceae bacterium
TTCCGGGTGATTAACCAGCTTACCATTGAGTACATAAACAACGGTCAAAAAGAAAACCGCAGGCCGGATGTTCTTCTCTATGTCAACGGCCTGCCGTTATGCGTGTTCGAACTGAAAAATCCGGCTGATGCCAACGCCACTATATTTGACGCTTGGGAACAGATTACTACCCGATATTGGCGGGATATTCCGCACCTGCTTCACTATTGCCCTCTTGCCTGTATTTCAGACGGCGTTAAGACGAGAATCGGTACCGTTCGCACACCCTATGAGCATTTCTATGCTTGGCGTCGCGTGAATGACGGGGACGTCGTATCGACGCTTCCCTTTGCTGAAACAGAGACTATGATTAAGGGCGTCTATGCTCCTGCGCGTTTTCTTGAAATATTCCGTGATTATGTTTATTTTCAGGATAATATTTATGACAGCGAAGAGCGCGAAATCGTCTGCCGCTATCCGCAGTTTTTTGCTGCGAAGCTGTTAAAAAAGAGCATCGTGAATTCTGTCATTTCCGGTAGCGGTAAAGGCGGAACATACTTCGGCGCAACCGGCTGCGGCAAAACCTATACGATGGCTTTTCTTGCCCGCCAGCTTTCGCTTCGCTGTACTGACATCCCGCAAATCGGCTCACCGACAATTATTCTGATTGTGGATAGAGATGAGCTGCAGAAGCAGGGCGCGAAGCTCTTCACAAAAAGCAAGGAGTTTCTTAACCTTGGCGAAGTGTCCGTTGTAAAAAACAGAGCACAGCTCAGGCAGGAGCTTGGCGCAAGACAGAGCGGTGGATTCTATATTTGTACCATTCAAAAATTCTGTGACCGCGATGATGACAAGATAGGGTTAATCAACAGCAGGCAAAATATCATCTGTTTTTCCGACGAAGCGCATCGTTCACAAATTGAACACTCAAAAAAGATGCAGTTCAGTAAAGATGCCGATGAAAATATGAAAGCATTGGTTTCGAAGCCGTATGCAAAAGTATTAAAAGAAGCATTCCCGCAGGCGACATTTGTCGGCTTTACGGGAACGCCTATTGCAGAAACATATCAGACTTTCGGCGACGAAATTGACCGCTACACGATGGATCAAGCGGTTGCTGACGGATTAACAGTGTCAATCAAGTATCATCCCCGCATCGCACAAGTGCTGCTTGATAAGGAAAAGGCAAAAGAGATTGAGGCCTATTACAAAAAGTGTGCCGATGACGGAGCGACTTTTGAGGATGTAGAAGCAAGCAAAAGCGCAATGAGCTCTATGGAAGTGATTCTGGGTGAGCCGTCGCGCTTAAAACGTCTCGCCATTGATATCCATGATCACTATGTTGCGGCTTGTGCAGGTGACCCGGACAGAGTTCAAAAAGCGATGATAGTTTCTTCCACAAGGCCAATTGCTTATGCGTTGCTGAAAGAATTTGAAAGCATGTACCCCAAATGGTTTGTGGAAAAGAAAGTGCCGGACGGCGTAAGTGCTACCGAAGAAGAACTAAATGAATTAAGCCCGATGCCGTGCATTGCTATGGTTTCAAGCGTTGGAAGCAACGATGCCCCAGAGATGTATAACTACCTCGGTGGTGTCAAGAACGACAAGCGTTCAGAAAGAATGGACGCTGCATTCAAACAGGAAAAATCGAACTTCCGCATTGTTATTGTCGTGGATATGTGGATTACAGGTTTTGATGTCCCTGCTCTTACATACATGTACAATGATAAGCCACTGAAAAAGCACCTGCTTATTCAAACAATCAGCCGCGTTAACAGAAAGAATCCCGGCAAAGAGTTCGGCATGATTATCGACTATATCGGAATCCGCGACAATATGCGCGAGGCAATGAAGGTATATGGTGGCGGCGCTTCCATCGCACCCACTGTCGATGATGTTGAGCAGGCTACTGCTGCGTTCAGAGAGGAACTGGAAGTCCTGAAAACACTGTTTAGCGACTATGATCTGGCTCCTTTCCTGAATCCTGATTGCGACCCGATTGTTCGATATGGATTGCTTGCAAAAGCAGCGGAATATGTCTTTACTTCGATAATCTTATTCCAGACAGAGGCATCGCAGGTTTCATTCAAAACATACTTTTTGAAATCCGTAAAGAGAATGAGAACTGCATTCGACATTTGCCAGCCTTCCGGCAACTTGGGTGAGCAAGAGTCATCGCTTGCCCAGTGCTTTATGGCAATCGCGGGGTTTGTGCGGAAAATGGGCGGTACCAGTGAAGTTGATGCCGACACAATGAATCGTGCAGTCGCAAAGATGGTTGAAGAAGCGCTGAAATACAATCAGGTTGAAAGCGTTCTTGAAAGCGGCGAGGAAGAAGATATATTCTCTCCAGAATTCTTCGAAAAGCTGTCTGACGTGAAGATGCCGGCAACAAAACTTGAAATTCTGATTAAAATGCTACGCAAGCAAATCACCGAGTACGGAAAAGTGAATCAGCTTGCAGCAAAGTCATTTCAAGAGATGCTGGAAAAAACGATAGAAGAATATCACGAGCGGCGCAAACACCTTACTGCCGAAGAAGCGGGTGCCACGCAGGAACAAGCGTCTGAGGATATCATCAAGCAGGCAACGGAACAAGCCCTCTCCATTCTGCGCCAAATGAACGAGAACAGAGAGAGCTTCCGTAAAATTGGTTTGACGTTCGAAGAAAAAGCATTCTATGACATTCTCCTTGCAATGCGTGACCAGTATAATTTTGAGTATGGCACAGATAAAGAAGTCGACGGCGTGATCATCAACGACAGGTGTCGAATGCTCGCCAAGAAAGTGAAAGAAATTATCGATGTCAAATCTTCTTTTGCCGACTGGCTGAACAATCAGAATGTGCGCGACCAGCTAAAGCTCGACATAAAGATTTGTTTGGTTAAAAATGGTTATCCGCCGCAGTATAGCCCGGAAGTGTTCAAAAAGGTCATGGAACAAGTAGAGAACTTCGAAGAAAACTCCGACTGAAAAGATGCGCATATGTAGCAAGAAGCCAAATCTTTGATGACAACCATACGAGAAAATAATGAAGTAGGTCGAAACCTATGATCAGTACGACGCATGAGGTGAAACAAGAATGGCTACACGCGGAAAAAGTATAAATCTGTTTTTGATGGACGGTGAGCCGAGCGGGCGCATCAAATGCACCCTTGCCAACTGGACGGGAGTTGCATATAAAATCCCGCGTACAGCTTTAGACCTGTGCAAGGAGCGCGACGACTTGAAACAGAGCGGCATCTACTTCCTTTTTGGTACGTCTGACCAGACTGGTAACAACATCGTTTATGTCGGTCAAGCTGGCGCTCGGAAAAACGGAGAAGGTCTCCTTTACCGTTTACAGGAGCACAAGCGCAATCCCGATAAGGATTATTGGACGGAAGCCGTTGTATTTACCACGTCAAACAACTCCTTCGGACCGACGGAGATAAGCTACCTTGAGAACCGTTTCTGTGGGCTTGCCCTCGCTGCCAAACGTTACGACGTGCAAAACGGCAATGATCCAACGCACGGTAACATCACGGAAGAGA
>CAYRIA010000187.1:0-3464 GCA_964424175.1 uncultured Oscillospiraceae bacterium
CTTGTCGGAGAACTTGTCTGCCTCGCGGTGAACCACGCCCGCAATGTAATAGGGCGCGCCGTTGATCTCGACGGACATGCCCTCAAGCTCAGTGCCACCAAAAAGCCGCCAGGCCAGCTCATAGTCCAGAACGACCCTGTCGTGCATCAGATCGTCTTCCGTGATGTAGCTGCCGGAGACAAGCTCATAGGGGTGGAAGAAAAAGAAGTTCCCGCCGACGCCGATTGCCGTCACCTCTGCAGAGTCGCCGCGCTCACCCTTAACGTTCAGAGTATCCTGCGCGGAATAGCTGTCTATCCAGTATTCTCCCTCCGTCTTCGGTTCAAGCCCCGCGTCGGTGAGCTTTCCCCCAATACTCCGTCGGAAGGAAAAAACGCTTTCGAAGTTCCCCAGCGAATCCGCTGGGAAAAAGCAGGACACCTGTGCCACGGATGTGTCCTCCTCGCCCCGCCAGAATTCGGCGGCCTGTTGGCTGAGCAACAGACGGCTGTAGCTGTGGATGCGCAGCAGGCAAAGCCCGATAAAAAGCAGCAGGAGGGCGTTTGCGGCATAAGGCAGTATTCTTTTTAGCTTGTCCTTCAAGGCCGTCCCTCCCCTGTCTATTCTTACGGTCTTAGTCTGCCAGCCGAACCTGGGTGCCCGGCTCAATGGGCTTTGTCGAAGTCGTAATCACCATGTCGTTCCAGGCCAGAGCGCCCGAAACCGCACTGCTGTTGTCGTCCGAAGCCAGCACCTTCACTTCAATGCGTTGAGCAATATAACGGTTGCCAAGCGGGCCGTTTTTTGCAATGACTGCAAGTACGAATTTTCCGTTGCTGTCGGTGCGGATTGCGCTGTTCGGAACGATCGTCTCATAGTTCCCGCCGCGCTCACCGATTGCAATGCTCAGCTGCGCGCCACTTTCGACCTCACCCTGCAGCTTGAAAGTAAGAATTTTGTTGGTCGTGGGATTCTGAGGGTCTGATCTGATCCCGGCAAGGGTTGCCGTCGGCATCTCGCCGTAATAATAGTTCGTGATTTCCGCAGCGTCGCCGACGACGAGCTTCTTGCTCTGCTCGGTCGTTACGGAAAAGCTGACGCTATAACCCCTGTCAGGCACCTCGACCTTCATCAGCACTGCATCCTTCTCCGCAACGCTGCCCGCGGAGGCGTTGATCTCGGTGACAACGCCGTTGACCTGGCTCTCGACACTCGCACCCTCGCCGCCGCCCTTGAGCGACTCAAGCTCCTCTTTTTTATTGTCGATCTCCTTTTTCTTGGCGGCTAAGCTCAGCGCGTCCTTTGACTGCTGCTTGCCACTGTCCCGCTGCTTCTTTTCCAGCGCATACATTGCATTTTCTAGCGTCGTCTGGTTTGTATCCACAGAGGCATCAGCCTGCTCAAATTTCACCTTTTTCGCTTCTAGCTCTGCCAGCTTCTCCTCGGCGTCTTTCTTTGCAGTATCCAGCGTCTTTTGCTTCGCCTTTGCATCCTTGAGCTGCTGTTTGACGGTCGCATAGTCCCAACTCCCGCCGCCGTGGCTGACATAGAGAGAATTTAGCTCAGCCTCCAGGAGTTTGATTTTCTGCTCCTGCGCATAGATTGCATTATAGGCTTTAACCATGCCGTTTACGACTGTATAGCTTTTAATATCAAGGCCAGTCAGCTCGTCTGGAGTATCCGGTAGATAACCTGGTGTAGACGCATTGACGTTGTTGGTTTTATGATCGAGGAGGTAATCCAGCTTCTCTGCCAGAGCCGCCTTGTAGCTTTCCAAAGTGCCAGCGTTCCCGCTATCGGCCGTCATCCATGCCTGCGCCCATTTCGTAAGGTTGCCATATTCAGTTTTATATAAAGGGTCCTTCATAATACTAAGCGAAGTATTAGCTTGCGTAAGTTCTGCGGCTTTCGCGTCGATTTCGGCAGAATGATCTTGGCCCTCGGTGAGCTTGCTGAGCTGCTCGGTCAGTTCTGCAACTTTGTCATCCTGCGCAGCAAGCTCGGTTGTAGCCTTTTTGACGGCCGCCTTGGCATCTGCGAGCTGCTGGGCGGTGACACGGTTTTCCTCCCTGTCGGCCTTTGCCTTGTCCAGGGCCTTCTGCGCCAGCTCAATCGCCCTCTGCTCCTCGCGGTAGTCGCTCAGATCCGCAGCGTCCAGGAGCGATGTCTGATATGCAAGCACCAGCGCGTCCAGCGCGGCCTCCGCCTCTTTAATCTGCGCACTGTCGGCGTCGGAATAGTGCAGCAAGATGTCCCCCACCGCGACTTCGTCGCCGACCTTCACCGGAACGGAGAGGACCTCCCGCGTCTGGGGGCTTTTGACCTCGAAGCTCTCATTTGCGGTCACAGCACCCGTTCCGCGAATTTTGGCGCTAATCGTACCGGACTGAACGCTCTGAACTGCCACCTCAGGCAGGGAGCGGTTCATAAAAGTGTTGGAAAAGAAGGTCAGCACAAGCATGACGGACAGAAAAATGATCGCCGCATTTTTCACCCAACCCCGTTTTTTTACCTTCTGTTCTGTCATAACCTGACGTCCTTTCGTTGGTTTACATAATTATTCTGCGCAAAGCATTCAGTTTGCTCAGCCCTTGACGGAGCCGGCGTTGGTGATGCCCTCGACCAGCGCCTCTTCGCCGTGGAGGAACAGGAGGAGGGACGGAACCATATAGATGGTAGCAACGGCGAAGGCAAGGCCAACGTCGCCTGCGTTAATTGTCGAAAGGAAAACGGACAACGGCTGTTTCTCAGCGTCCGGCAGCAGGATGATGGGCTGCTCGACCATATTCCAATAGTCGATAAAGACCAGAATTGCGATCGAATACAGGGCGCTGCGGCATTGCGGCAGGCAAATCCGCGTGAAAATAAACCACTCTCCTGCCCCGTCGAGCTTGGCCGCCTCAATCAGTGATTTTGGGATGCGCCGCATAAATTTGGTTAGAAGGAACACGCTGAACGGCGCAAACGCGCCCGGCAGGATGATTGCCCAGCTCGTGTTCAGAATATCCAGCCAGTCCGACACAAGATAGTTCGGCACCAGCGTGACCTGATAGGGCATCAGCATCAGAATGACGTAGAAAAAAAACAAAAAGCTCTTTGCCTTCCCCCGGTAGCGGGTGAAGCTATAGGCCGCGAGGGCGGCGATGGCCACCTGCAGCAGCACGATCGGCACGACAAGCAGCACAGAGTTCCAGAATTTGATCAGATAGTCCGGGCTTTTCAAGAGTACCGAGGCATATTGGCTAAAGGTAACCTTGTCCGGGATGAATTTGAGGTTTACCTGCTCTGATATGTAAGTCTTGCTGTTACTTCCGGCGTTTTCGAAAACCGCCCCATAATTGGCCGAAATCTCAGCCTTTGACATGAAGGAGTTCGAAAAGGTCAAAACCGTCGGCAGAAGAAAGAGCAGCGCAAAGGACGCGGCCAGGAGCGTTAGCACTCCCCTGCCAAAGAGGCGCTTTTTTTTCATCCCTCCACATCCTTTC
>CAYRIA010000188.1:0-3462 GCA_964424175.1 uncultured Oscillospiraceae bacterium
TCAGTGATCTAAAAAGACAATTTGTTTGGAGGCCTGATCTATCAAGCTGCCAAAACGATAGTTGGCTAATTCCATATCAGGAAGGAATGATAAAAAATATGTGCTCAATTTGCGGTGTTCTTAGGGGGGCGGGCAGGAGAGAAGAGAGTCGCATCGAGGCAATGAACGGTACCATGCATTACAGAGGTCCGGATCAAAGTGGTGCCTATTTTTACAGCGACGCAGCTCTTGGCCATAACCGCCTGGCAATCATCGACGTGGAACACGGCGGCCAGCCGATGACGCGGACTTTTGGTGGACGAGACTACACCATTGTCTATAACGGCGAGCTTTACAATACCTCCGAGCTCACGGCACAGATTCGTGAAAAGGGTGTAGAGCCCGAGACCTACTGCGATACAGAGGTAGTGCTGTATGCCTACATCCTCTTTGGCGACAGATGCGCCTCAATGCTCAATGGCATTTTTGCCTTTGCCATTTATGACACCGGAACCGGAGAAACTTACTTTGCCAGAGACCGGTTCGGGGTGAAGCCGCTGTTTTACACCGTTATGGACGGGGCACTGATTTTTGCCTCAGAGGTCAAGGCTCTGCTGCAATATCCGGGGGTAAAGCCGCAGATCGACATGAAGGGACTCTGGGAGCTGATTTTCTTATCACCGGTGCGTTTGGGCGGAGGGATTTTTCGCGGTATTTGCGAGCTGGAGCCAGCTCATCAGGCATTATGGGTAGCCGGAAAGCTGACGAAAACGCGCTACTGGGGTCTTAGAGCTGAAAAATGCCAGGATCATCGGGAGGATATCATTGCCCATACCAGGGAGCTTCTCATCGATGCCATTGAGAGGCAGTTGGTATCCGATGTGCCCCTTTGCACATTGCTGTCCGGGGGGCTGGACTCCTCCGTCGTGAGTGCTGTAGTGGCCGAGAATTACAAGCGCTGTGCGAAGCAGCTGGGCACCTATTCCTTTGAATATGAGGGGAACCGGGAGAGCTTTCACGCCAGTATGTTTCAGCCGGAGAGCGATGACAATTACGCCCAGTATATGGCTAATTGGCTCTCCACCGACCACCGTGTGCTCACCGCGCCCACGCAGACAGTGGCGGATTTGCTTGGAGAAGCAGCGGTTTACAGGGATTTTCCCGGTCAAGCGGATGTCGACTCGTCCTTGTTGTTTTTCTGCCGGTGCATCAAACAGGACCACACGGTGGCCATGTCCGGGGAATGTGCCGACGAAATTTTTGGCGGCTATCCCTGGTTTTATAGACCGGATATGCTGGATAAGTCTTTCTTCCCATGGATCCATGACCCTATGCTAAGGCCTTCACTTTTCCGGGACGAGGCGATCAGGCGGCGGGAGGGGTATAATTTTATACGCACCCGCCTTCTTAGCAGTCTTGAGGCCTGCCCCCTGTTGGATACGGATAGCAAGAGCATGACAGTCAGCCGAAAGGCCACTTGGCTGTCGGTGAACTACTTCATGGCATCCCTTCTTGAACGCAAGGATCGGATGAGCATGGCGGCTTCGGTAGAGGTTCGTGTACCTTTTGCAGACCATCGAATTCTTGAATACGTTTTCAATGTGCCATGGGAGGTCAAATTTGAGAACGGGGTAGAAAAGGCTCTGTTGCGCAACGCTATGGCAGATTATTTGCCTGAAACCATCCTAAACCGAAAGAAGAGCCCCTATCCCAAGACCCAAAACCCGGACTACGAGGCATATGTGCTGTTAGGGCTAGAAAAAAGGCTGAAAAGGGATTCTTCGCCTCTGGGGGCCATACTGGACAGAAGAGCCTTTGAGAGTTTTCTGGCCGCAGAGGAGCAGACCTGGTTTGGCCAGCTCATGAGCAAGCCGCAGCTTCTGGCGTGGCTGCTGCAGTTCGACGTCTGGGCGGAGCAGTATAACGTGGAATTCGTTTTCTAGATTAAAAAAGCCATAGAGGGCGCAGCTTGGACCCAGGCCCGGGCTTTGTCTTGGGGGATAGTGTATGGGAAAACACACCTTGTGCTTCAAAACATAAGCAGCCGGGAAACAACTGATAAATCATTGGTTCCCGGCTGTTCAGCTGTGGTTATTTGGTAACTATAGGCACAATAATCCCTGAGCATACTTCAGTTGCTTAGTCTCCAATACTTTCGTGAAACGCTTCGTAGAGGACTCGGTTCAAGTCTTGCATGTAAGCCGCATCCACCTTGCTTTCTTTTCTGTCAAAGGTGAACAGCCCGTTAATCTCCTCCTCCACATCGCTCACTTGTGTGTAAACGAGAGCGCTTAGGCCCTTTTTCATAGCTGGTAGAACGTCGCGCGCATACAGCCGCCGTATCGCATCATGTAAGCGCTGTTTGCTCTTGAATATCTTATAGCCGAACAGCTTCTCCGTGGTCATATGCCCCTGTATGGGAAGGCTATAGCCGCCGAATTCGGTCAGCGCGAGAACCCTTCCGGAGCGCTTGTCCTTCTTCGGGCTGAAGTGTCTATAGTAAATGTGGTGGCTGTAAAAATCACCCACACCCTGGTCGAAATATCCGCTGGCGTGGTCGGCCAGCCGGGTAGGATCCAAGTCGCGTACCGTTTTGTACATCCTTGCGGCGTCAAACTGGCCCCAGCCTTCATTAAAGGGAACCCATACCGCCAGTGAAACGAAATTGTACAAAAGCTTCACCGTGCGTTTTGCGTCCCGCTCAAAAGCATCCCGTCCGGCCTTGCTTTGGCGACCGTGCAAGGCATAGTTTTTAGAACCGTCCCCAAAGCGTAGTCCCAGAAACGGCGCAATTTGCACCACCCATTTTTTATACGGGCCGCCACCGCTCACAAAATCCTGCCAAACCAGCATGCCGAGTCTGTCGCAGTGATAGTACCAGCGCAGCGGTTCTATCTTAATGTGCTTTCGCAGCATATTAAAGCCCATGCGCTTGAGCTGCGAGATTTCCCAAACCATGGCCTCGTCCGAAGGCGGCGTATACATGCCATCGCTCCAATAACCCTGATCCAAAAGACCGTTGTGGAAAAGGGGCCTGCCGTTGAGCATAAGTCTTGGATATCCGTCGGCACCACAGCCCACACCAAATTCGCGCATACCGAAATAGCCGTAAACGGTATCCTCGCCGGCATCCACTTCCAGATCATACAAAAAGGGATTGTCGGGGCTCCAGCTTTTAAAATCCGGCAGTTGCAGTTTGGCAGCGCCGCTTTTGACCGGAGCCTGTGCGACGATCCTTCCTGCGTCCAGAACCCGCACAGTGCCAGGCAAGACATCGCCGAAGACTTCGACTTCGACTGCGCCCTCCTGCCATAGAGGGGTGATGCGTAAATCTTCAATATGCTGCCGAGGCACATCTTCACACCAAACCGTCTGCCATATGCCGCTTTGGCCCGTGTACCAGATGCCCCCTCGTTCGAGCTTTTGCTTGCCGTAGGCTTCATCTCCGCCTATGTGGTGTCCGCGTTGCTGGCAGGCGGCTTC
>CAYRIA010000189.1:0-3388 GCA_964424175.1 uncultured Oscillospiraceae bacterium
ATTCCTTGTTGTGTCAGTCTCTACCCGTTGCCCTGCGTCCGTCCCTCGCTCTTGTTACCCACAGGTTCTTCCCAGGGAGTGATCAGGTCATCGGGCACAAGCATCACACCACATGCCGCCAGCTTCTCATAGTTAGCGCTTCTCACCGTCATACAGAATTGAACCGACTCAATGGTCACACCCGGATGCTCTTTACAATACCTGTTCAGCGTCCGAGAAACACCGTAGGAATCAGCTTCGCCCAGCACATTAAAAAACACTCGCTTCATGGAAAACTCCTCCTTCAAAATCAGTCGTCCTCAACACAGGGGATGACCAGTCGTTCAGTACCACCTGCCGGCCTTAGGCAAGCCCACCTGCACACCATAATACCCGTAAGCCTTATGAACTCACAGGTTAGGGTGGGCAGGCTGCTGTAAGCGCACAGGTTGTGGTAGCCTATCCGAAGCCCACGGGAGTATCAAAAATCAGGTAGCGAAACCCCACCAACTTTTAGGGCTATATATATACGCACGCGCACACGCACGTATATAAGAGTGAAAATTCTTTCCACGTACTAGTAGAAATGAATGCTACTATGCTACTTGATACTACTTGATACTTGATAAAAAAGAAAAGAAAGACAAGCGTACCCAGCTCAACCTGTCACGAAATCCTTATCCCGCTTGACTTTCTACCACGCGCACCTCAACCTGTGGCTTAGTTCATAGTCATCAACCTCCGTCCTAATCACCCTGCACCAAAACAGGCCGCTCAAACCCTGCGACGTCGCAGCGGGTTTTCAAAAGCTCAAAGTCTACAGACCACGCCCTCAGATTCTTTCCGTTTCTTTTCAACTGACAGCTGCCGTCGATATAAACGTCGCTGACTTTCAGCTGCCTAACAAACTGGCCGTAATTCAGCACTTCGCCAACCACAGCGTACTCTCTCCGATATTTGGTATATTGGTCATATACGCTGTTCAGGCAGATGGTGAGGACTTTCCCGTCCTCGCTTAGAGCATAGTCCGATTGAGGATTCAACGGCATCCGCGCCATGATCTCAAACGTCTCATCGACGATACTGCGATTGCTCGTTCCTCCGTCAAGCAGATATGCCTTTGCCGCGTATTCCAGATACTTGCGGCAAGCGTCCAGAGAATAGGGAAAAATCAAGTCCCAGGAAAGGCCGAGATCGTCCACGAGCTTTTCAACCAGCCTTAGCCCAGCGGCGCAGCACGCGAGATTGTTGGTGACGCGGGAGGGCAGGTCTCGGGAAAAGGAGCCTAATGCTTCCTCATACCATCCTTGGGCTTCCGAAGGCTGCATAGAGAGCGCCTTGTTCAGCAAACTGCGACCAAAGTCCTCCAGCAATTCCGAATGGGAACAGAGCTGCCTAAAAGCGTTCCTGTTTCCTAAATCCTTGAGGTCCTTCTTAGAAAACAGCAGTTCAATGCTTCTCTCACGGATGGCCGCTTCATCCGCCGACTCCTCGCCGGCAACGACAAGAGGCGCTAAAAGCTCATAGAAAACCGTGGACTGATCTGCTCTGCCGCGCTGCCCTTCGTGCCCGTCATAGCTGTCGCGGAAATGGTTGTAGAGCACATTGAGCCGCATCTTGTCGATCTTGCTCGGCTTAAACTCGTCCAGCGCCTGCGGTACCATGTTGGAGGACGCAGAATCTTTCATCAGCGTAAACGCTGTGACTTGCCCAGCCGCAATGACGCGAGTTTTGCACAAGATGACAAGAATAATCTTTTCCAGCGTGTTCGACTTGCCGCTTCCGGCTTCCCCGATTAGGAACAGGTGCGGAAACTTTACGCCATACTCCACAAGATAAGGTTTTAGAAAGCATCCCGCAGTCCAAGCAAGAATAGACACCGTCTTTGCGGGCTCGTTGTAGGAAAGCAGCCATTGCCCCAATTCCGCAAACCGTTCTGACGATAAAACGTTGGCGTTTAGGATGTCGGTCTTAATGGACTCGTACTTCTCCAACTGAACGATATCGGGCACAAGCAAGCCGCCAGCCTCAATAGCCGCCTCCGCCGTAACGAAAACGGCGCGCCCGCCATGCAGATAGATACCGGCGGCTTTTACTCCTCGCTTCACGGCCCATTCCAATTCGGCAATATAGCCTTTCAGCAGCTCCAGATCACCCTCTGAACCCGTGTACGTCAGATCAATCGTCCGCTTGTTCAAGATGTTCTTGAACTTCTGCAGGTTGGCGAAATCGGACGTCATGAACGTTTGCCTGAAAACCTTACCGTTCACCGACACAAGATCAGCGGTCAACTGCGTCTCCTCGTCGGATACGATCATTTCCACAGGCTTGAAAGTGAAATTGGTCATCTGGTACGTCGATTCACCGCGCGTTCTGTAATAACGGCCGTTCGCCTCAAACACGGGTGCGTCAGACGGATCATAGGTGGAATCAACAAAGCCGCAGGCGCGTTCTATGGTCTCTTCTCCGTAGGTGCGCACACCATCGTGGTGCTTTTCATCCCATTTAGGCCGCATGAGGCCGGAATCGCGAAACAGCCGATCAATCTGAACTTTGTCTTTTTGCGTCCAAAAGGCGAGAATGCTGACGAAAGCGAGATCGGCTTCGGACTGGCTTGCGTAGCGCGGCTTATCAGGATCAGCACCCTTATCCACCAGCGCGGGATTTTGCCAGTCACCTGCGTACAAGAGATTGAAAGTGGAGCCGTTTTTAGCCAATCGGGCGTGAGAAAGCACTTCTTCATCCGTCAGGCGCGCCACTTCCAAGTCGGCGGAACGAGCATGAGCTTTGCTGCTGCCGCTGCCGCTGGCACGGGTTTTAGCCAGATATGTCTCGTGTATCCACGTAAGCGCCCCAGCGGAATCCGCGAGGGTGGAGGGCGTCGAGCTGGACAAGGGCATCCCCGTAACCGTGAAGAAACGCCCTGTGTTGTACATCTCAACGCCGACGTCCGTCTTTTTGCAGGCTCCCTTCGGCTTATCACCGTGATAATAGAGATGCACGCCCGTACCCGACGGTGAGAATTCCGCGTAGGTATCGCGCTTCGCAAGGATGGCCATCGCTGTGTCGGAGAATTGACCGGTCGCGGGATTGTAGCAATGATCGATATCAACGCCGGTAATATCGTCGTCGCTTGAGAAAACGAAGCCGATACCGCTGTAGTTATAACGCTTCATTGCGGTTAGGGCGGCTTGAAAATCCGTCCATGTGGCGGGATTCTTGGTAGACGCCATGGAAGCGGTCAAAGGGTTATATGGGACCTTCTTGTCCTTTCCCGTTTCCTTATCCGGGACAAGCCGCCAATTTACCCAGCGTTTGATGTTGCGAAGTTCCTGAGGAATACGCTCGTAGTCAGCGGTTTGTGGTTGGCCGCGTTCAATCGCGTTAGGAATCATATCCTCCGCCCTCC
>CAYRIA010000190.1:0-2141 GCA_964424175.1 uncultured Oscillospiraceae bacterium
TCCGATCAAGAGACGCGCCGCCGCGTCTCTTTTGTTTTTCCGCCGTTTTGAGCGCGCCATCCTATCCTTCCTAATCATCAAACTCCCGCATAGAGTCCTTAGAATGCAATCAGAAGAAAATGTCAAAATCTGCAAAAAATCCCTTGAAAAATACATGATATTTGTGTTAAGATAAATGTACGATATTAAACCATTCTGTTTTGTTTGATATTTACCACGCTTGGAGATAGGCGTGATAGATAAATATAGAAGGAGGTTTTCCAAAAAATGAGAAAAACCTTGTCCCTGCTTCTTGCCGCCCTAATGCTGGCATCCTTGTGCGGCGCTGCCTTCGCGGAGGAAATGACCGAAGTTGGCACCCCCCGCAGAGAAACGCTGATCATGGAGACACAGACGCCAACCGACACCCCCGGCCAATTCAACTCCTATATGCAAGGCACACAAATGGGCTTTGGCATCCACCAGCTCATGAGCGCCATGATGTGGGAAATGGACACCATCAAGGGTGAGCAGTTCGGCGAGGTCGCCGACGGCTTCCCGGAGTCCAACGAAGACTTTACCGAGCATACCGTCAAAATCCGCCAGGGCATCAAGTGGTCCGACGGCACCGACCTGACGGCCAAGGATGTTGTCTACACCATGAACATGATCATGGAAAACCCCGGCATCGGCCCAAGCGCATATTACAACCAGGTGTTCAAATCCATCGAGCAGGCGGATGACTACACGGTGAAGATCGTGACCAATGAGCCCTTCCCCCGCCTGGCGCTCCGCTTCGGCGTGACCATCTGGGGCAACGACCTGCGCATCGTGCCTGAGCATATCTATTCCAAACAGGCAGATGTAACCACCTTTAAGGACTCCGAACCCGTCGTCGCGGGCCCCTACACCGTCAACTCCTATGACCCGCTGGGCACCTGGGTGCTTTATGAGCGCCGTGAGGATTGGCAAAACAGCACGGTGGGCGTTGTGACCGGCAAAATGCCGCAGGCCAAATACGTCCTGGTCAAGGTGCTGGGCGACGATTCCACCCGCCAGATGGCGATGATCTCCAACCAGGCTGACATCATGGTGGAAGTCACCCCCGAGGTGCTGGAAGTGATGTCCTCCGCCAACCCCAATGTATCCGCCTGGTATAAGGAATTCCCCTACGCCACCAGCGATGACCCCTGCTCCAAGGGCATATCCTTCCAAATGGCCAAAGCGCCCTACGACAACAAGGATTTCCGCTGGGCCATCAGCTTCGCCCTTAACTTTGATCAAACCACCATTGACATCTTTGACGGCGTCGGCCGCTCCAGCCCTGTCCCGATCCTGACCGCCACCTACGCGATGCAGGAACTGTATCTCAAGCCTCTGAAGGAATGGATGGCCGCACTTGAAATCGATCTTGGAGACGGCACCTCCGCCAAGGCCTATGACATGGGCTATGCCAAGCGCATCGGCGATACGCTGCGCGCCCAGGGCCGCAACATCCCCACCGATGAGGCAGCGCTGGAAGACATGTTCGGCATCGGCTGCTACGCCTACAACCCCGAAGCGGCTGAAAAGCTGCTGGTCAAGGCCGGACTGGAAAAAAAGGACGGCAAGTGGTACTTCGAAGGCGAACCCTTCAAGATCAACATGACCTATCTGGCCAACACCGAGCACCAGGCGGGCCGCGGCCTGATCTCCGCCTACAACCAGCTGGTGAAGTTTGGGCTGGACTGCACACTGACCAGCGAATCCTCCGCCACCTGGGACAATAACGCCGCTCTGGGCAACTATGATATCGGCGGCTACTGGCCCACCGGCGGCATCACCAAAGATCTGTACAGCGTCATCAGCGGCTACGACGCCGACCTGATCGTGCCCATCGGCGAGCGCGGAAGCGGCCAGGCAAGCCGCTGGAACAACGAGCGCGCCACCCAAATCATCCATGAGCTGGCCAAAATCTCCCCCGACGATCCCAAGAGCTATGAGCTGGGTATGGAATTCATGAAGATCGCCATCGAGAATCTGCCCTTCATCGGCTTCCACTCCGGCGTCAAGTTCGTACCGACCAATACGACCTACTGGAAGAACTATCCCAGCGCGGAAAACGCCTACAACGGCCCCTGGTGGTGGTGGAGCTGCTTTAAGTACATCACGACCGAAATCAG
>CAYRIA010000190.1:2151-3360 GCA_964424175.1 uncultured Oscillospiraceae bacterium
TTGAGAAATAGCAACAGGTAAACGCCCGGGAGAGGCTCCGCGCCATACCTGGTCTGGGGCCTCCCCCCTTTATTATTCATCATTACGCGCAGGGCGCAAAAGAAGGTGGGTATCCGTATGAAGTTCCGAAAGTATTTCGGCCTGCGCCTGGTCACTTGGGCGCTTACCATATTGATCGGCGTTACCTTTATTTTTTTCATCCCGCGCATGTTCCCCACCGATCCGGTGGAACGCATGATCGGCCAGATGCAATCCCGCTCCGGGCAAATGGATCCGCAGGAAATGGCGGCGTTGCGCAAATCCCTGCGCGTGCAGTTCGGCCTGGAGGGCTCCCTGTGGGAACAGTATACAAGCTACCTTAAAAATGGCCTGCTGCGCTTTGATTTCGGCCCTTCGCTGATGAGCTTCCCGACCCCCGTGGGCGAAATCATCAGCACCTATCTTCCCTACACCCTGTTTTTATCGCTCACCAGCACCCTGCTTGCCTGGTTCATCGGCAACGTTATCGGCCTGCTGGCAGGCTTCCGCAAGCAGAAGCGCTCCTCTAAAATATTGGAGGGCATCGCCATCTGCATTTATCCCATCCCCTATTTTCTGGTCGCTCTGATCCTGCAGATCGTGTTTGCCTACATACTGGGATGGTTCCCCCTGCAGTCGACCATCAACTCGATGAACGGCACCTGGGCGTATGTCACCTCCCTGTTACGCGCGTCCTTCCTGCCGGCCTTGTCACAGCTGCTGGTAGGCACGGGATGGTGGATTATCTCCATGAAATCGCTGTCGTCGGCTACAGCGGAGGAGGACTTTGTGCAGTACGCGCGTTTTCGCGGCCTCAGTGAGAAGCGCATCGGCAGCAGCTATGTGATGCGCAATTCCATCCTCACCCAGATCACGGCGCTAGCCATGAGCCTGGGCGGAGCCTTCAACGGAGCCATCATGACGGAGATCATCTTCGGTTACCCCGGTGTCGGCACACTGATCCAGAAGGCGATTTTGCAGTCCGATTACAACATGATCCTGGGCTGCATCACCCTATCGATCATCGCCATCTCTACCGCCACCCTGATCGCGGATCTGGTCTATCCCCTGATTGATCCGCGCATCCGGATGCGAGACCTGACGGTTTCCATGATGCAAATGGTTGAAATCGCCAAGGCGATTGCGCTCCGTCCCCAAGTCCTGATTTTTGACGAAGCCACCAGTTCTTTA
>CAYRIA010000191.1:0-3349 GCA_964424175.1 uncultured Oscillospiraceae bacterium
GACCCTGCACCATCGTTATCTCCACCCACCTGATCGCCGAGGCGGCGGAACTGATCGAGCACGCAGTTATCATCCGCGACGGCAAAATCCTCCGCGACTGTCCCGCTGCCGAGCTGACCGCCACAGCCTACACTGTTTCAGGTCCCTCCGGACTTGTGGACAGCTGGCTGCAGGGTCGGCATGTATTGACCCAGCACAGCCTCGGCGGGTTGAAAACCGCCTGCGTGGAGGGTCCATCCGAGACCCTGCCGGAGGGTCTGGAGCTATCGCACGTAAATTTGCAGGATTATTTCATCAGCTTGATGGAAGAGGAGGACAGAAAATGACCATGAAGCTCAAACCAGCCTTTCATTATCAGTTCCAAGATATCCTAAAGTCCGCCGGAATTTTCCTTCTCGTTATGGCGTCCATCACCACAGGGATGTTGATTCTGGCCGCGCGTGCCCACGGAACGATGAGCTTTTCTGCTTTCGGCTTTTCCAACGTGATCTTCCTGTTCGTGCTGGGCATCGTGTCCATCCGCAGCAACCTGCGTCTTTGCCTGCAATTCGGTGTTTCCCGCCGAACAGGCTTTGTCTCAGCTCTTTTGGCCAACATTTGTATCGCACTTCTACTGGCCGTCGCCGGGGAGCTGCTGATTGTTGCGGCGCGAGCGGCCGGGAGTGGGCTGTCAAACCTCACCCTCTGGGACACCTATCAGATGCTCTACCTCGGCTCGTCGGGAAGTCCTATGAGCTTCGGCCAACATTTGGGCAGCGCTCTGTTCAACACGGTTCTTTCAATCGCCACCTTTCAGTTCGGCATGTTCTTTTCTCTCTTGTTTTGGCGACTGAACAAGCTCTGGACAATTGTAGCAGCGATCTCAATTCCTGTTTTGCTAAACGTCGTTCCGTGGCTGCTCTATACGCTCGGCGTAGACCTGATGCCCTTTGTAAATTGGATGATCAATGCCCCCGAAAATTTCATTCTTTTTGGTCTGGCCCTTGGCCTGTTCTTTTGTGTAATCAACTGGCTCTTGGTGCGCCGCGCCAACATTAAAGCGGCCGTTGCCTGATGCCCGCAGAAAAGCCAAATCCCGCGCTTCAATCGTGAAGCGCGGGATTTCATTGTGCCTAACACGTTTCGGCAGAGATCAGCTCAAGCTTCGGAAACGCTCAGGCTTCGGTCGGTATTTCACACCGGAAACGAGCCCCATGGCGGCAAAGACCGAAAACAGGGAGGAGCCGCCGTAGCTGAAAAACGGGAGGGTGATGCCGATGACCGGCGCAATGCCGATGCACATGCCGATATTTTCAAAGGTCTGAAAAATTAGCCAGCCGGCAACGCCGAAACAGACGAGCATGCTCATCGTATTGCGCGACTTGACGCCGATGTAAATGCAACGGAAAATGATTGCAAGTAACAAGACGATGACGGCAATGCAGGCGATCATGCCCATTTCCTCGCCGATGACAGAGATGATAAAGTCCGTCTGCTTTTCGGGGATCGCATCTGACTGGGACTGCCGTCCATTATATAACCCCGTCCCCGTGAGTTGGCCGCTTGCAAGGGCAAGCCTCGCCTGATTGACCTGCCAGCGGACGCCGTGTCCCAGTGGATCAATCGACGGGTCAAAGGGCGCGAGGATGCGCTCGCGGTAGCGTTGGTTGAGCACATGTGTCCAGAAAAAGGGCGTGATTGCCGCCGCAGCCGCAAGCCCGGCGATGAACCAATAAAAGCGCAGCCCTGCGGCAAATAGCATGATAATGAAGATAAACAAAAAAACGAGGGCACTGCCCATGTCCCTTGAAACGGCAACGATAAGGCCAACCATGAATGCACAGTGGATGAGGAGCTGCCCGACCGAGAAAACAGAATTCAGGCTCTTGTAATTCTTTAAGTAGCTGATCTGCCGTGCAAGAACAATAATAAAGGGGATCTTGTTGACCTCCGCGGGCTGGATGCCCACAAAGCCGAAGCGTAGCCAGGCGCGGTTTCCTGTGTTGTCCGCAAAGCCGAGAGGGGTAAGTAGCAGCAGGACCATGACGACCTCAAAAATGATCAGCACCACCCACTTGTCCGCAACGATATCGATATCCAGCACCGTGAACAGCACAAAAAGGCCTAGCCCAATCAGCAGGGACGCAAATTGTACGATGATATAGCGTGTGGAGCCAAGGCTGGCTGACGCGCTGGAAATGGCTACAAGCCCGAACACCGAGGCGATCAGGCAGAGGGTCAGGAGCGTCATGTCCGCCCGTTTCACAAAGTCCTTCACATAAGGCTTGAGCTTCTTCACATTGTCCTCCACCAAGAAAGCGGTTAAGGTAAGGGACACGAAACCGATGTAGGCTTGACTTCCGTCACTCTAAAGCGTGTCCTTTAATCACATACCGTACTGTACCACAAAAAAGCGCTTTGCGCAATTGTCAAATTGGTGCTATACTTTGAGATAGACAAATAGACAATATATGGATGCGGGGGGTGCGACAATGGGTCTCCACGATGGGCACAGGCAACGGATGAAGTTTAAGCTGATCGAACAGGGTTTGGACGTTTTTGACGATCATCATGTGCTTGAGCTTTTGTTGTTTTATTCCGTGCCGCGCAAGGATGTCAACCCCCTCGCACACGCTCTACTGGAGCACTTCGGCAGCCTGGAGAGGGTGTTTGAGGCCCCGGCCGAGGAGCTGTCCAAGGTCAGCGGTATCGGGGAAAGCTCCGTCGCTCTGCTCAAACTGATCCCCGGTGTCAGCCGCCGCTACGCCATGGACAGGAGCCGCTTCGACGACATTCTCGACTCCACCGCAAAGGCCGGGGAGTACCTGGCAGCGCGCTTCATGTACGAGCGTGACGAGATAGTCTATATCGTGTGTCTGGACGCCAAGTGCAAGGTTATCTGCTGCAAGCCTCTTTTCCGCGGCGTGGCCAATTCCGCTGAGATTAGTATCCGCAAAATCGCTGAACTGGCGCTTGCGAGGAACGCAGCGAGCGTTATCATCTCCCACAACCATACCAGTGGCATTGCCCTGCCCTCGGCCGAGGATGAAATGACCACAAAAAAGCTTGAATCCGCATTGAACGCAATGGGCATTGCGCTTGTCGACCACATTATTCTGGCCAACGGCGACTTTATCTCCATGGCCGAGAGCGGTATGCTTGGCTGAGACTTGATAAGTATGACCGGTCTTTATGCTGTCGGCCGTCGCAAAAGCCTGTTTTAGGCGTCTCCCGTTCTTTGTAATAAACTGACTAAAAAAAAGGATACTCTTCATAGAAAGGGTGAACTTACTTGCATAGTGTATTCATCGTCGAGGACGACGCGGTGATAGCCGATGCCATCCAGCGGCACATCGGTGCCTGGGGCTTA
>CAYRIA010000192.1:0-3346 GCA_964424175.1 uncultured Oscillospiraceae bacterium
ACGTTGTTCTGGGACGAAACAAACTGGCAAGCCTTGTGCAAGCCATGCCACGACAAGAAAACTCTTACCGAGGATATCAATCCGGCGTATAAGTATTGATTGTTTGATTCATGGCGAGAATAAACAAAATCAAACGTTATTCTTTAGAGGCCTGCGGGGGGCGGTCAAAATCGCTGTGACCCTTATGCCGCCTAGCGCGTCGGCCTCAAACACGGAAAAACGCAAAAACAGAGGCAGGATTGACCATTGCCCTGAAACGCTTTTACAGAGCGGGTTTGCGAGGGATGTTCCCCGCATCTAATCCCATATGGCGTCGACGTTTGAAAAGAAAAACGCGTGAACCGACAGCGCGTAATGCCTGATCCTATTTTCGGGCATTTCGTTTGAAAAGCCTGAGTTTTTTTCAAACGAATCAAACGCTTGGCGTCGATAAGACGTAATGCGAAAATTTAGAGAAAGGGGGCCTCAGCGTGGCGAAAGACGGAACAAATCGCGGTGGAGCGCGCGTTGGCGCCGGACGAAAAGCAAAGCCGCTTGTCGAAAAGCTGGCGGATGGCAACACAGGTCATCGCAAAACAAAGATAACCAGCTTTGAGGACATTCCCAATTTGCAAGGCGTCGAAATGCCGAAGCCCCACGAGATTCTTTCAGCTGAGCAAAGAGACGGCAGTGTGCTGCAGGCAAAGGACATCTACGAGCAAACATGGAAATGGCTGACTCTTCGCGGCTGCTCTACGCTCGTATCTCCTCAGTTGCTCGAACGATATGCCATGGCGGCAGCGCGTTGGATACAATGCGAGGAATCCATCAATACATATGGACTCCTTGGTAAACATCCCACGACCAATTCGCCTATCGCAAGCCCGTTTGTGAATATGAGCCAAAGCTATATGAATCAAACAAACCGGCTCTGGTATGAGATATTCCAAATCGTCAAAGATAACTGCGCCGGGGATTATTCGGGAGTGAATCCGCAGGATAACGTGATGGAACGGCTGCTGAAAGCGCGGAAAGGGTAAATTAGATCGGCTCAATTTTGAGCCGTCCTCCCGCCGTGCCTGTGCCCGCGTCTACGCCCACAGGCACGAACTTTAATTTGTGTAAACATTACACATTATCGTCTTGACGGCACGGTCGAACGGTTGGCCAAAACGATATGTGATTTATCAGCGACGTCGGTTCCCGTCCGTCAAGACGATAGTGTGTAAAAAACCTTCTGGTATCAACCATGATTTCAAGCGCGGCAAGGATGCTTTCCTCCGCGCTTTTTCTTTGCCTGTAAACCCCGTTCACTCTGTTCACATCCCAAACCAAAATCATCGCGGGCGGCGCAAGAACGCCTGACTCCGCGGAAAGCGAGGAATGATTATGACCACTTACCAAACCTGCGAAGCCGTTCTAGCGGGGCATCCCGACAAGCTGTGTGACTACATCGCCGACGCGATTCTCGATGCTTGCCTCGCCCTCGACAAGTCCTCCCGCGTGGCCTGCGAGGTCATGGCAACAAAGGGACACATCATCGTTGCCGGGGAGATCACCTGCAATCAGCGAATCGATGTGAAGTTCATCGTTCGGCGTGCGCTGTCCCTGCACGGCTACTCGCCGTGGAAGTATCGCATCTCCGTCCATCTGCACCAGCAGAGCACCGACATTCAGGCGGGCGTGGATAAAGCGATTGAGGCGAGAGGGACGGACAGTGCCCAGCCTCAGCCCTCTGATCTCTACGACCAGACCGGCGCGGGTGACCAAGGGACGGTGTACGGCTACGCCACCAGCGAAAACCGCGAGATGCTGCCCATGCCGCTGGTGCTTGCCCATCGCATTTGTCGGCGGCTGGACGTCTGCCGGCGCAAAGGCACTATCGCGGGCCTCGGCGCTGACGGCAAAGCGCAGGTGACCGTGGCGTACAGGGACGGAAAGCCCGTGCGCGTCAAGACTGTGGTGATCTCCGTTCAGCACGACAAGAAAATGACGCGGGAGGAGCTGGAGCGCGACGTTCGCATGTGCGTTCTGCCTTACGCGTTTCACGCGTTTCCTCTGGATAAGGGCACGGAGATTCTGGTCAATCCGTCCGGGCGGTTTGTAATCGGCGGTCCCGATGCGGACACCGGGCTGACAGGCAGAAAGCTCATGGTGGACACCTACGGCGGGGTAGCTTCCCAAGGCGGCGGGGCGCACTGTGTAGATTGCGACACGGAATTCTTAACTCCCTACGGATGGAAGAAGATGAGCGAATATGTGGATGGGGACCAGGTCGCTCAATGGAATTACGGTCAACTTGAGTTCGTTACACCTCAGGCTTTTGTGACGTGCAAAGCCGAGCGGATGTATCAACTGAAATCGGCAATAGCTCTTGATATGGTTTTGTCTGAAAACCATGACATGGTTATTATAACCAGTAAGGGCAATCCAATCAAGAAGCCTTTTAAGCAGATGTTTCCTGATGGGGTATTGAAAACAGGAAATCACGGCTTTGTTCCGATTTACTTCAACTTTTCAAAACAAAATACAAGTGTTTCTTTGTCGGATGATGAAATTCGGTTACAGATTGCTTTTTGCGCCGATGGAACATTAAGGAAAAACAATCTGGGCCGTATTCGGATAAAGAAAGCAAGGAAAATTGAACGGCTGAGAGGGCTACTGAAAGCAACGGGTACGGATTATAGAGAAGGTGACGATCATGAATACAAGCTGTTCTATTTTCGGCCTCCAATTGCGAACAAGCTACTATCACAGTGCTTTTTTGATTGCAATTCCAATCAAATGAAGGTGATAGCCGAAGAAGTTCAGCAGTGGGATGGTGACGAAAAGCTGCACGTTTTTAGAACGACGCAAAAAGTCGATGCTGATTTCGTACAGTTTGTTTTTATGGCCACATACGGAACGAATGCAAGTATTCTTGTCGATGATAGAATTGGCGAAACCTTTAGTGGTGGCTATCATCGAAAGAGCATTCTGTATGAGGTTTGTTCAAAACGCTGTAAAACCACACAGATCAAGGAAAGCCTGTTCACAGATAATACTATGTCCGTAGAGCGATTTGTGCCTTCGGATGGCTTAATGTATTGCTTTTGTGTTCCAGTAGGAATGCTGGTCCTACGCAGAAACAACCGTGTGTTTGTTACAGGTAATTCCGGCAAGGACCCGACGAAGGTTGACCGCTCCGGCGCGTACATGGCGCGATACATCGCCAAGAACCTTGTGTACGCGGGGCTGGCCGAACGAGCCGAGGTCGGCATTTCCTACGCTATCGGGAAAGCAAGACCTGTTATGGTTTCAGTGAAAGGCTTCGGCACAAGCGCGCTTGACGACGAGACGCTCACCCGGATTGTTACGGATGTTTTTG
>CAYRIA010000193.1:0-3313 GCA_964424175.1 uncultured Oscillospiraceae bacterium
GGCTGGGCGGCCTTTTGTTCGGCGGCATGGAAAGCCGCATCGCCGCGGCGCTTTATGCCATTCCCGGCATCAAGGGTGTGGAATTTGGCGCGGGCTTTGCGCTTGCGGGCATGCGCGGTTCGGAAGCCAACGATCCCCTGCGGCTGGAGGAAGGCCGCATCTTCACCGAGACGAACCACGCGGGCGGTCTCAACGGCGGGCTGACAAACGGCATGCCCCTTGTCGTGCGCAGCGCCTTCCGGCCGTCCCCGTCGATCGGCCGAGAGCAGAGAACCGTCGACCTCTCCCTGATGGAAAACACGAGCCTGCGGGTGAGCGGGCGCCACGACCCCTGCATCGCGCCCCGCGCCCTGCCTGTGGTTGAGAGCATGGTCGCCTTCTGCATCCTGGATGCCATTTGCGCAGGCTGAATTTTGGTTAGACTATTATCAATACACGGCTTTTGCCGTGGGAAAAGAGAGCATACTATGAATGAAAACAAAGACGAAACCCGCGCAGACCAGGGTGCTTCCGCCGAGGGCGCAGGTGCCGGAGAGCGTGAAAACGCGCCGCTGCCGATGGAAAAGAGCAGCCCCAGGCTGAAAAAGGCGCTCTTGCGCGCAGGCGCGGCCTTTCTTGCGGCCCTGCTTCTGCTGGGCGTGACAAAGCTGTCTGCCCTCGACCTTCTCCGCGGCGCAGTGGAGCAGGACGCCGTTCAGCAGGCGGAGTCCGGCGCCTTTGTCAAGCGCGACGTCTTCGCGATCATCGGCTTTTATGCCGACGAAACGCGGGGAGAAACGATCACGGCGCGCTATGCCCTCGTGCCGATGGCCGGGCAATTCGTCTCTGTCTATTTCACGAAGCGTTACCTTGAATCTGCCGAGGCGGTCTTCGCCGAAACCAACAGCTATATCAACGGGGAAGCAGCCGGCCTGGACAAGTATTTTGTTGTACAGGGCACGGTCGAGGCTTTGCCGGAGAGCGTTTCCACCCAGATGTACGAGTGGTTCGCGGCCAATAAGGATTGGATGGTTGAAAAAGGCGTCATCGCCGATACCGGCGACAGCGCGGACTATCTCTCGGACAGGGTGTTGGTGGTCGACGCCGTCAATGGCCTGAACGAAACCCTTGTCCTCGTCCTCACGGGGCTTGCGGCGCTGTGCCTGCTCTATTTTGCCGTTGAGCTGGTTCTCATGGGGGCGGGCTTCTACCTCGACCGGCCAAAGAAAGCAAAAGCAGGGGCGGCAGATGAAGCAGATGAAGCGGAGGACGAGAAGACCGCGGAGGACAGCGTGCCCGCGGAGGACGAAGCCCCGCAAACGGAAGAGGAAGACCAATGAACCTGACAATTTGCGCCCCCTGCCATTTCGGGCTTGAGGGCATCGTTGCCGATGAAATGCGCCGCCTGGGTTTTGCCAACGTGCGCGCCGAGAATGGTCGTGTCCGCTTTGACGGCACGGAGGCTGAGCTTGCAAAGGCCAGCGTGAATCTGCGCTGTGCCGAACGCTTGCTGGTCGAGGTCGGGGCCTTTGAGGCCACCAGCTTCGACGAGCTGTTTGAGGGGGTCAAGGCGCTGCCGCTGGAGCAGTTCATCCCCCAAAATGCCGCCTTCCCCGTCAAGGGGCACAGCGTCAATTCCAAGCTCTTTTCCATTTCGGATTGCCAGAGCATCATCAAAAAGGCCGCGGCCACAAGGCTCTCGCAGAAATACGGTCTTGCGTGGCTGCCCGAGGACGGCGAGAAGCTGCAAATCCAGTTTTCGATTATGAATGACCGGGCGACAATTTACCTTGACACCAGCGGGGACGGGCTGCATAAGCGCGGCTACCGCCCCGCCCACGTTGCCGCACCTCTGAGCGAGACGCTGGCGGCGGCAATGGTGCTCCTGTCGCGCTATCGTGGGCGGGAGGACTTCTGTGATCCCTTCTGCGGCAGCGGGACACTGGCCATTGAGGCGGCGCTGATCGCCAAAAACCGCGCCCCCGGCCTAAACCGCCGCTTCGCTGCCGAGGACTGGTCTTGCTTTGACAAGGCGGTCTGGCGCGCGGCGCGTGCGGAGGCGCCGTCGCGGGAGTATCAGGGCGACTACCGCATTTTCGCCTCGGACCTTGACCCGAACGCGGTGGAAATCTCTCAAAAGAATGCTGAGCTTGCGGGCGTTTCCGACTGCGTAAGCTTCTCCGTTGCGGACGCAACGAAATTTGACCGAAAAACGGAGAGGGGTCTGATTGTTACCAATCCGCCCTACGGCGAGCGGATTATGGAAAAACGGGAGGCCGAGGAGCTCTACGTCGCCTTCGGCAAGGCGTATTTTGCCAGTGAGAACTGGAAGCTCTATCTCCTGTCCTCCCACACCGAATTCGAGCGAACCTTCGGCCGAAACGCGGACAAAAAGCGCAAGCTGTATAACGGCATGCTCAAGTGCGACCTGTATATGTACCTGAGCTGACAGGGCAGCAGGGCGCTTTCAGCCCCGCAGGGCGCAAAAATTTTCTTCGGGGGCAACCCGATTCGGAGAAAAACGGCGCAAATCTGAGCTAGGACCTGTAATTCGGGCCCCGTTGCAGGCTGACTAAAAAAATCGCGGATTTTAGCCGTAATTTCGTTAAAATACAGCTTGCAGAATGTGGGCACATGGATTATTATAGTAAGCGTTAGCACTCGAATACTTTGAGTGCTAACAACCAAAAAGAACACAATTAGGAGGTATATACAAAATGAACGTGAAACCCATAGGTGACAGAGTCGTAGTTCGTCAGCTTGAAGCCGAAGAAAAGACCAAGAGCGGCATCATTCTCACATCAACCAATAAAGAAAAACCCCCCATCTTTGAGGTCGTCGTAGTCGGCGACGGCGTGCAGAACGACGGCACCGAGGTCAAGATGATCGTTAAGGCCGGCGACAAGGTTGTCGCCAACAAGTATACCGGCAGCATCGTGAAGCTCGACGACGAGGAGCTGATCGTCCTTAAGCAGAGCGACATCGTCGCATTGATCCTAGACTAAGCGCCAAGCCTTTTACTCATTATCACATTTTGGAGGTCAATAGATATGGCAAAACAGATTATTTACGGCGAGGAAGCCCGCGCAGCGCTCAAGCGCGGCGTTGACCAGCTCGCGGACACAGTTAAAATCACCCTCGGCCCCAAGGGCCGCAACGTCGTCCTTGAAAAGAAGTTCGGCATTCCCCTGATCACCAACGACGGCGTGACCATCGCCAAGGAGATCGAGCTGGAGGATGCTTTCGAGAATATGGGCGCACAGCTCGTTAAGGAAGTTGCCACCAAGACCAACGACGTTGCCGGCGACGGCACCACCACCGCCACCCTGCTGGC
>CAYRIA010000194.1:0-3126 GCA_964424175.1 uncultured Oscillospiraceae bacterium
CAGTTCATCCGTCCCGGCGAAAATAACCTCATGCTCACCAACGATGGTTCCGCCACGGACGGCAGAAATACCGATCTCGTTTTTACCGCGGGGCTGACGGGCATCGTGGCGGTTATAAATATATTCTACGTCATGTGGGAGGGCGGATGCCGCAGCATCTGCCAGCATGAGGGCAGTGCCACTGGGGGAGTCAACCTTCATTCGATGGTGCCTTTCTACGATCTCCACATCGAAAGCTTCACCTAAAACGGCAGTGGCCTTTTTGACAAGGGCGGTTAAGAGATTGATGCCGAGCGACATATTCCCGGAACGGAAAAGGGGAATCCGCTCAGAAGCGTGCGAAATCTGCGCAATATCGTCGTTTGAGTAGCCGGTGGTGCACAATATGCACGGAATGCTGCGAACTGTGCAGAAATTAAGCAAATCTTTTAACATTACGGGGCTGGAGAAGTCGATCAGTGCATCTGCGCTTCCGCCAAATTCCATCGGTTCAGCATACACGGGATAGGTGGAGAGCTTGACCGGGTTTTGATCGAAGCCGGCGACGATGCTCAGATCCTTCCGCTCGGCACATAGGCGGGTGAGTGCTTGTCCCATTCGCCCGTTGCAGCCGGAAATGATAATCTTTGGCATGAGGTACCTCCGTTTTCTGAATCCCACTGAAGTTTAGTTGGATTAAGGGGCGAACACAGTCGCCCCTTAATCCCTGTCTATTCAGATGAGTTTAATGCCTACGTTTACCAGGCTGGTTTTGAGTTTTTCGAGGTTTTCGGGCGCCATCTCACAGAGGGGGAGGCGAAGTTCACCAACATCCAGGCCCATCAGGTTCATGGCGGTTTTGACAGGGATTGGGTTGACCTCAATAAAGAGCTTTTCAAACAGGTCGGCGTATTTGAAGTAGAGTGTTGTCGCTGCGTCAAAGTCCTTCGCAAGACACAGGCGGCAAAGCTCGGTTACGGCCTCCGGCACGATGTTTGAGGCGACGGAGATGATTCCCAGCGCACCCATAGCCATCATGGGGATGGTGTTGTCGTCGTTGCCGCTCCAAATAAACAGGTCGTCGCCGCAGAGCGCGCGCGTGCGGGAAAAGAGGCTAAAGTCGCCGGAGGCTTCTTTAATCCCATTGATATTCGGATGCTTGGATAGAGCCTTATAAGTATCCGCGGCGATGCCGATGCCTGTCCTGCTGGGGACATTGTATAGGATCATGGGGATATCCACACGGTCTGCGACTGTCGAGAAGTGGCGGACAAGTCCGCGCTGTGTGGTCTTGTTGTAATACGGCGTGACCATGAGGATGCCGTCTGCGCCGGATTTTTTTGCGCTTTCGGCCAAACGCACGCTCGTCATCGTGTCGTTTGAGCCGACGCCGGCAACGATTTTCATGCGGCCTGCGGTGTGTTTTACGCAGAAATCAACAAGCTGCTCATGCTCGGCGATGGGCTGTGTGGCGTTCTCGCCGGTGGTTCCGCAGATGATCAACGCGGAAATCCCGGCCTTATACTGCAGCTCGATCAGCTCTGCCATTTTTTCCAGATCGACGGAGGCTCCGCGGAAGGGCGTGACGACGGCTGTTGCTGCGCCGGTAAAAATCGGGGTCTTCATAACAATGATCCTCCATTCACTTCAAACCGATCCACGATACCGACCTCCGCAGGATGCGGAGCGGCAAAGGTGGAGAACGGCTGCCGCGGTGAGGCGAGCGGCGCGCCTTTTACTCATTTAGTGCGACTGATGCACAAATTTGGTTGATGCTTTGTGAAATGGTGCGGTTTTTACACAGTAGATCCGGACTGTTTTTTGTTTACACGCTGGGTCATGGAATTTTAGTGTATGGCCTCGATATATCCCTCTGCGCAAAGCAGCTCGGCCAGCAGCACGGCGCCGCCGGCGGCACCTCTGAGCGTGTTGTGAGAGAGGCAGACGAATTTGTAGTCGTATTGCGTATCTTCACGCAGACGGCCGACGGAGATGGCCATGCCGTTCTCCAGACCGCGGTCGAGCTTTGTCTGTGGGCGGTTGTCCTCGGTAAAATAGTGGATGAACTGCCGAGGAGCGGTGGGAAGCGAAAGCTCCTGGGGGCGACCCTTGAAGCTGAGCCAACGGTCTAAAATTTGTTCCTTGCTTGGCTTATTCTCGAAGCTGACGAAAACTGCTGCCATGTGTCCGTCAGTACAGGCCACGCGCAGGCATTGGGTCGTGATGGCGGGGCTTACTGCGGGAACAATGACACCGTTTTCGACTTTACCCCAGATCCGCATCGGCTCGCGCTCGGATTTTTCCTCCTCACCGCCGATGTAGGGGATACAGTTATCAACCATTTCAGGCCAACGGTCAAAGGTTTTGCCCGCGCCGGAGATAGCTTGATAGGTGCAGGCGAGCACATTGCGCGGCTTAAATTCTTCAAGCAGGGGATGGAGGGCAGGTACATAGCTCTGGATCGAGCAGTTGGACTTTGCGGCAATGAAACCGCGCTTCGTACCAAGTCGCTTTCGCTGGCTCTCGATAACTCTGATGTGTTCTGGATTGATCTCGGGAATTACCATTGGTACGTCGGGCGTCCAGCGGTTTGCGCTGTTGTTTGAGACGACGGGGCATTCGCGCTTGGCGTAGGCCTCCTCTAGGGCGATGATTTCATCCTTTTTCATATCGACCGCGGAGAAGATGAAATCAACCTCTGCACAGATTCTATCCATATCGGCGGTCGCGTCCAAAACGACCAGCTTTTTTACCTGCTCCGGAATCGGCTCAGGCATTGACCAGCGCCCGGCCACGGCCTCTTCATAGCTCCTGCCGGCGCTGCGGGCACTTGCGGCGATGAGCGTCAATTCAAACCAGGGGTGCTCCGCGATCAGTAGCACATAGCGCTGACCGACCATTCCCGTTCCGCCAATGATTCCGACCTTGTATTTTTTCATGCAGACTACCTTCTTTCTCCTCGCATTAAAGGATATTCCCACGGCCTAGAAATCATGCGGCGTCAAAAATTTGTCGTTTTGCTTGATTAAAAGGGCGCTTATGTAATATAATGACGAAGGAGTTTTTGAATCAATTATGTTTACCTTAATTTTGAATCCTATCACAGTTTAAGGCGGACTGTCAATAAATGTTCGCCATGAAAATAGG
>CAYRIA010000194.1:3136-3298 GCA_964424175.1 uncultured Oscillospiraceae bacterium
ATAGGGCGTGGGGATACGAGCTTTTTTGGCACTTTAGCCCGAGAAATACCGGCCAAACCTTATTCCACCGGGCGCAGGCCAGCGAAAGGAATTACATATGAATCGAATGATCTATCGGGCGTTGTCGCTTTTGCTTGCCGCGGGGCTTGCGGTCACGGCGCT
>CAYRIA010000195.1:0-3267 GCA_964424175.1 uncultured Oscillospiraceae bacterium
TCCAGTAGTTCTGCCCAATCGTTATTTCCATGCGTCATTTTATCCATATATTTCCACAAAAGTGCAAACTATGTCGGTAAAGCTGCAAATTATGCATTGCTGCCGTTTTGACGGCGGGAAGATACTATAATATTTTCGGTAAAAATATATGCCTTGTCGCCTAACAGCAAAAAATATTTGGGGAGATAAGAAGAAATGAAAAAGCTAGTGTCATTCGTACTTGCCGTACTGCTGTCGTTTTCCCTGTCGTCGCCGGCCTGGGCGGAGCTCTACAATGTGGATACGCCGGAACAGATGACTCCAAGCTGGGACAGTGCGAACAGCAACGCAGATGAGACGAACTACTTTATTATCAGGACCGACGTTGATATGGGTGCGCGGCAGACAGAGAACAACAAAACCTACCTGATAGGCGTCGACGACGGCCACGCGCTCAGCAATGCTTCTTTTTCCGGCGGCGGTACGGTAGAGATCGTTGTCGGTACCCTTGAAGGCGGGCTGGCCGCTGTACAGGACTGCACCGTCACGGTCGGAGAAGACTGCGACGTCGATTTGACCAACGTGAGTGCAGATAACGACGGAGTGCTCAGTTTTGAGGGAGACCTGAATGCGCAGAGCGTTATGATAACCAACGGAGGAACGGTCACTGTAGAGGGCGACCTGACAACTGACGGTAACGGCCACGAAAACATGGAGGCCATCAGGGGCGTCCGTGCGGATACCGTCAGGCTTTTGGATGACGCGTCGCTCACTGTGGAGGGCGATGCAGACATAGGCTCCATAATAGTCGCCGATTCTTCCGAAGCCGAAATCGGCGGCGATCTGAACACGGATATTGCCAGCTCCCTGAAAAACGGCAGCGGCGGGACGCACCATCCGTCCGCCGCGGTACACAATGAATCCACGCTTACCGTAGGCGGAAACGTGTACGGCACGGTCAGCGCGGCTCACGACTCAACGATTGACGTGGCTGGTGATATCCGGGGCGATTACGGTGACTATGCAGCCATTGTGGGCAAGAACATCCCGCTGGACGCGGGGATGGACGGCGGCACCAGACAAGACCCGAATGACGAGAGCAAATTGTACGCCCAAAATGTTACAAGCATTTCCGGTACGGCGGTGGTGGCCGAGGGCAAGACGGTTACCTCCATCCGTGGCGCCAACGGAACGCCTGTGGACATTGACGCCAGCGATCATGCAACCGTTACCATCTACAAAGGAAAGCCAGATAACATCGTATGCCGCGACTTCGCAACCGTCACTGTGTATAATTCCGCGTCGAATCCCCAGGGGTTTACCGTCACAACGTACCATAAAAAAGCGAGCGGCACGCTGGATGACAAGCTGGTGAATATGTGCATGGAATACGCAATCAACAGCAAGCTCAATCAGCAGTACGACGATATGTGGCAGGCCTCCAGAAACCTAGGCATTGCTTTTGACAAGAAGATCAGCTCTTCCCTGGAGCGTCATATAGAAGCAATTCTCATTGCTTCCACCCAAAAAACAGATGTCTTTGCTTCATGGATCGTCCAGGGAGCCGACAGCGTCAGGGCTGCGCTAAAGGCAGACCCATTTTTGCAGCAATGCAACGAGGACTCAGTAAAATCGCTGATAAACGCTAAAAGCCTAAATCCCTACGCCACCTCCGTATACCGCGACACCTTAGCCTCGCTTCTCGACAAGGCAGAGGATGACCCGGATCTGCAGGATGTAATACAGGCCGGGTTAAAAGCCGACAAGAAGGCGCTCTCCGTTATCAACAAAGGGATAAAAGTCTGGGAGGGAACCGGAAAGCTGTTAACGGACGGGAATGACTCTAATGCCGAACAAATCTCGCTTGAGGGCTTGTTAGAGTATCTGGACGATGTCTTCGCCAGCGACGGGCAGTATACCGAATTAGCTGAAAAGTATGCAGGCTTCAAGGGCTTCCTGAAATCATTCTCAAACGCGGCAAGTGTTTCGGGCAAGGTGGTCAAGTGGGGCAGCGTGGCAGTGGATCTCGCAAACTACTGGTTTGAGGATTGCACCACAGAGCTTGCCACCCTCGACGCCCTGTTGGTAAACCAGCACCTTTCGCCGGAAGCCTTTGTTGCCGCCCTGTCAATTCGCAAATCGTATATTGACAAGGTCTACGGCACCTCCTATAAAGCGTTAGAGGTCGCCGCGGATGAGGTCGTTGATTTTGCTGTGAATGCAGTCGAGACAGACTTAGGCATTTTGATCGACACCACCTATCAGTTAGCCTCTTCCGTTACTGGCGAAACAGACGTAGATGAAGCCAAGATGACCGCCGCTATCATGACGGAAATCTGCCCGGATGCAATAAACTCTTATGAGCAGGCTATTCTTAAGGTCAAGAGCGGAGACCACAGCGACGAGGCGGTAATGGACGTTGAGCTATCCTATGCGTTTGCCAAGGCTTGCCTTGAGGAATACTACAATTCGATGATAACGATGGCGAACAAGTCCGATGCGAAAAAGTACGGGAAAATGCTAACTCAGCTCGAAACTATGAAGCTGGGCAAACCTAACGATAAAATACACTGAAAATTCTTGTTTACTGTCTGGTAAAGAAGACTCTTCATCTACAGTAGCCACTGATTAAATCGTATTTCACCGTAGGGGAGGGGCTCTGCCCCTCCCGCAGAAACGCTGCAATGTCCCAACTTTCGGGAGGGGCCCTTACAGGACTGGCTCCGCGTCGCGGAGCCCCTCCCTGCGGGATGTGACGTGTTCACCCGAAAGCGTTTATTTCCAGCCGCGCAGGAATTCGGCCGCGATGTTGTACAGATTCTCGGTGGAGCGCACGCTGAGCCGCTCTCGCACGGAGTGCACCTCGTGAAGGTCCGGCCCCAGAGACACGCAGTCGAGCCCCGGCAGCTTCTCCGTGAACAGCCCGCACTCCAGCCCGCCGTGGGTGGCCGTGACCACCGGCGGCCTGCCCAGCACCTTCTCGCAGGCGGCGGCCATAGCGTCGCGCAGGGCGGACTCCCTGCGATACTCCCAGCCGGGATAGGCGCTGTGCAGCCGCGTCTCCCCGCCCAGCATGCCGCACAGGGCTGTGATGCGCTGGGCCAGCATATCCTTCTGCGAGCTCACAGAGGAGCGCAGGGAGCAAAGCAGCTCCATGCCCCCGTCCCCCAGCGTCAGTACCCCGGGGTTGGTCGAGCTCTGCACGAGGCCGGGGATGTCCATGCTCATCTCCTCCACGCCGAAGGGCGCGAGCAGCAAAAGCAGCAGCATCCGCTTACTGTCCTCTCC
>CAYRIA010000196.1:0-3252 GCA_964424175.1 uncultured Oscillospiraceae bacterium
AGTTCAACCAGATCAAATTCCTTCCAGACAGGGCGGGCGGGGCATCCCTCGTGCTGAGGATTGATCTCGATCAGGGCGGCTTCGTCTGGGTAGAGCTTCGCGTTCCTCTCCAGCAAATCAGTAATAGGCATGGCATTGACACTCCTTTTGGTATAATAAAACGCCCTTCGGAAAATCCGAAGGGCGAAAAATGTTCGCGGTACCACCTTGGTTTGCGACCCGCTCACGCAAAGTCGCCTTTGACGCTCACTTCCATCGCAGATATACTTCGCGCGCCGTGCAATGAGCCGGCAGGGTAACGGGCGCCTCCCGTCGCAGCCTACTTGAAACCGTTCGGTGCGAAGCTAAAGGATGTATTCGCCGAAATTTCCCGTGCGCCTCTCATCAGACCGGCAGCTTTCTGTACGGTTCCGTAACGGTTACTTCTTCCTTATCATAGCCTTTGGTTATTAAATTACTGTCATCTTAATATACAAAACCCGATTCTGTCAAGCAAAAAACATAAATCTTTTCACTTCAGACAAGACAGCGCATCGCAGGACGCATATCATTCATGCATATTATGGCCTCAGAGACTCGCTTTCCCATCGTAAGCCGCCTTGAGCCTAAAATCATTCAGGAAACGGATGGCAAAGTCCTTGAAATCCATGGAGGCCGTACCGATCGAGGGCGTGGTATTGTAGCTGATGCCAATGTACGCATAAGTTTCGGGGATATCGACGTCCACGCTAAATTCCCGCAGTTCGGGCTTGCTGTAAATAAGCCAGCGCGGGAGTATGGCATAGCCCATCCCGTCTCTGACGCTACGGAGGATCAGGTTCATATCGTTTGTCTCGCAGACAATATTCGGATGAAGGCCATGCTTATTAAAAGCCTGCTCGATGTTGATCCGCAACCCAGTGCCCCTCGTTGTCGTGACCAGATGCTCATCTCTGATGTCGTCAAAGCCAACACATTCGTAGTTAAGCAGTTTGTGCCCTGGCGGGAGCAAAAGGCTGGCGCGCTCGCAGAAGACCAGCTCCGTTTTTATGCCCTTGAGGGGGTCGTCGATCAGCGGCGGCGAGCAGAAGGCGAAATCCGCCTCCCCGGCGGCAAGGGCGTTCATAATATCCTTGATCGTGGCAAATTCAATCGCAATCGTATAGTGCGGATACTTCCGGCGGAAGGCGACAATCAGCTCCGGCGAGTATACGCTCACATTGCATAAAATGCGGATGCTCTTGTTGTGCCTGTCTAACATTATGCTGATCTCGTTTTCCAGCACGTCCATGTCGGAAAGCACCTTCTTCGCATGGATATAAAAGTTTTCACCGTTTTCGTTCAGGCGAATTTTCCGGCCGACGTTATCAAAAAGCGCAATGCCGATTTCTTTCTCAAGGTTACTGATTACGCGCGTCAAAAACGGCTGAGACACACCTAGCTTTTCCGCCGACTTTGTTACATGCTCCATCTCAGCCGTCTGGCAGAAAAAGCGCAGGTCCCTAATATCCATACTGTCCTCCCGCTGATAGAATTAATAGCACGGCTGGGCATCTTCTGCAAAAAAACAAACGCCTCAGCCCGGCAGTATCTCTGCGCGCCGGTTAATCTTTTCCTGCAGGGTGCTGAAATAGTCGCGGCAAAAAAGCAAAAAATCGCTGGCGTTTCTGTTGTCAAGGGAAAGGCCGTTATAACTCAAGCCCATATCGCCATATTTGTCCTCGCTGTCGATCTCTACGCAGAAGCGACTCAGCTCAGGGTATTTCTCGAGTACGCTGTAGGAGATAAAGGCATAGCCCAGCCCGCTCTGCACAGCCTGGATAATGAGGTTGATATCATGCGTTTCGCAGACGATGATTGGGCGAACGGCATATTTTTCAAACACATAGTCAACGTGGTTACGCATAGCTCCGCCCTTTGAGGCAGTGACCAGCCGCTCACCTGAAAGCTCCTCAAAGCAGATCGACGCTCGCTGGAGCATTGGGTGCCCGGGCGGGAGCAGGACACAGGCAGTATCGCTGAACACATGCTCAGTCACAAGCCCCTTGGCGCTATCCTCGTCAATCGCCGGGTCACAGAGGGCAAAGTCGGCATTTCCTGTCAAAAGCGCCTCCCGCATTTCCTTCCTTGTGGCATAGACAAGCCTCAACGCGTAGTTGGGGTTCCGTTTTTGAAATTCGACGATCATGCCATGAGCATGTGCTTCAGTGTTGCACATCAGCGTGAGAGTGCGGCTGTTCTGTTTTTGAAGGAAATCCATCTCTGTGTAGAGGTTGTCCACATCCGCGAGGATTTTCTTAGCGTTCCGGTAGAAAATTTCTCCGTTGCCGTTGAGCCGAATCTTCCTACCGACTTTATCGAACAGCGGTGTACCGAACTCGCTTTCAAGTTGCCCGATAATCTTAGTCAGGTAGGGCTGGGCAATACCGAGCAGTTCGGCGGCCTTTGATACATGCTCAAGCTCCGCCGTCAGGCAGAAGTATTTTAAATTCCGGATATCCAGAAAGTCCCCCCCTCGTTCAGCGATGTAAATATATAAGCATTATAACGTATTTTTGATACATAATCAATCAGATATGAAAAATAAATACAATTGAGGTTCTTATCTTCGGGCGCCCGGCTTTACAAAAAGTTTACATAGTCCTGACTCTTTTATGGTAGTGCAAGTTTACCCTCGGCCGTTAAGATAAGGTCAGAAGCAAAACAACACCGAAAAAACTGGACTTGAAGGAGAAACGCCATGAAGAAATTCTTAACACTGGCTCTCAGCGCGACAATTGCGCTCACTCTTTTCGCAGGCTGCGGCAATGGGCAGAACGGCGAAGCCTCTACACGCCCGTCAGTCAGCACCGACGTTCCCGAAGGAGCGGCTCTGAGCGGCATTGTTTCTACAAACGGTTCTACCTCGATGGAAAAAGTGATCGCCGCGCTCGGCGAAGCGTTTATGGCAAAGCATAAGGATGTAACACTTACTTATGATGCAACAGGCTCCGGCGCTGGTATCACTGCGGCCTCTGAGGGCACGGCAGACATTGGTCTTGCCAGCCGCAACCTAAAATCCGAGGAAAGCGGCCTTGAAGCCACGGTCGTGGCCATCGACGGAATTGCCATCATCGTCAACAAAGAAAATCTTGTCAAAAACCTTTCGATTGAACAGATCGCTGCGCTTGCAACTGGCGAGATCAAAAGTTGGCGCGAAGTCGGCGGCGAGGACGCGCCAGTGGTCTTTATTGGACGCGAGGCAGGTTCCGGTACGCGGGACGGTTTTGAAAG
>CAYRIA010000197.1:0-3219 GCA_964424175.1 uncultured Oscillospiraceae bacterium
TCATAGACCCTCCAGGTGGTTTTGATTGGAACCTGCTCGCTGTTTCAGCGGCGAAAAAAGCACAAGATCTTGTGCGGTTAATACTTCCTCTAAACCCATATAGTATATCCTATCCTACCCGAAAAATCAAGCACCGCAGAGCAGCGCGATCTTTTTTCGCCTTTGCGGCTTTGCGGGGAATTTTCCCAGCAAGACTTGTTGGAGACGGAGCTCTGTGCTATACTTTTAATCGACCCGAAGGCAGTCCCGCACCGGTTAAGAAAAGACCTGTAATCGACTGCATGTGGACCATTGCGAAGACTCTCCTTTTCAGGGGTTAAATTCCGTCGGAAACGGTGATACTAGCTCTGAGCGCCAAACGATCGGCGCCGAACTTGTCATCTTTCCCGGCGCAGGCGCATAGGCTACTGCAAAGCACCCGCCGCCGGACACAAGCAGCGGAGGTAATAATGTCGAAAAACAAAGTGCACAGTAAGGCCAAACGAGCGGAGCTCGACCGTTGTCTGACCGAGCTTGGGGGCATACGCGAGAGTCTTGGCGAGGCCTATGCCCAGTTCAATTCCACCAGCGACCCGGATGCGCTGGACGCCTGTATCTTCGAAATCAGCGCCCTGCGCTCGCGCTATAACACCACTTTCAAGCACTACAGGGACAGGTTCTATTGAGCCACCGCCCGCAAAACCGCAGCCTGTCCGATGCGCCCTTAGTTGGTCAGGCTAACTACATAACAAGGAGAACCGGAAATGCCCCTCAACTTTATCACGATTGGCGCCGTCGTTATTTGCATCCTCCTCGTCGTTCTGCTGTTTAAGATTCTCAAAACTCCGCTCAAATGGGCGCTGAAGCTCCTGCTCAACGCGGCATCGGGCTTTATCGCCCTCGTTGTGCTGAACTTTTTCGGAGCGATTGTCGGCCTGACCCTGCCGATCAACCTCATCAACTGCCTTGTGACCGGCATTCTCGGTCTGCCCGGCGTGGTGCTGTTGCTTTTGCTCAAATATCTCTTTTGAGCAAAGACCGACACGAAATCCGCTCCCCGTGTGTGTTCAGACCGACTAGACAAAACACAACCCCCTGCACAGCCAGCGTGTGCAGGGGGCTACGTCTGTTCAGTTTTCAACATGCGGTTTGGTTTACCTCACTTCTTCAGGATTGCCCAGGTCGGAACTTGCCTTGCTTTATTCGCCGTGTGCCTAATGGGGCTCTTGGCAGCCTCGAAGCGGAACTCCGCTTCCGCCGCGTGAACCGCGAACTCTCACATATGTGAGAACTGCATGGGACATAAAGAGCTGGAAACTTGCCGAACCTGTGCAAGATTGGGGTCTTTAGTTCTCATCGAACCTCCACATTGGGCTCACCCTTTCTCTAGTTATAAGATACAACACATTTATAGTTTTGTCAATCTCATTTATGGAATGTTCACAATTTTCGTCACTTTATACAGTTCGGACAGGCTCGATTTAGTGGCTGGAAACAATAAGCTTATGCCTTGCCCGTCGCAAAAATTTGAAAGCCTCCCCTAACACGAAGCGCCGCCCGTTTGGGCGGCACTTTGCACTTTTAGGACCTTGTCACTCTGGCTTCCTGTCTGCCCTGATTGTTCCGGAAAATCGTTTTTTTACGATGAGCAGCTCGTCCTTGCTGACCAGTGTCGTCCCTTCAAAGTCCATCCTGAGGATGTAGGGCATGAAGTCGATGATCCGCAAAAAATCGTCGCAGCCGAAGTCGGGGTCAAACCAGTTCTGGATTGCGCTGAGTGCCGTACCATGCGTGCCGATCACGACAGACTTGCCCTCATAGGTCTTAAGTATCTCCAAAATGGCCTCGATATTGCGCTTTTGGACCCGTCCGATCGACTCACCGCCCTCCTCGCAACAATCGAAGTCCGCCCAGCGCTTATGAAACATGCCGAACTCATTGCTGCGCGGTCCATTTTTTCGCTCGATCAACCGTTCGTCGACTTCAATCGAGAGCCCCTTGCACTCGGCACAGTCCCGAATTGTATCCCAGCTTCTCTTATATGGACTGGAGATAAACGCGTCCGCCTGAATCCTGTCCAGACAGAGCGTGACCTTCTCACGGTCGGCAAGCCCAGCCTCTGTCAGCGGACGGGTACGATCGTCCTCCCAGGCATGGTTCGGCTCAGCGTGCCGCACAAAATACAGACTTGTCATGGTTTGCGCCCTCCTAATAAAGTGGTTTCTCCCGCGCCTAGGGGCGCAGCCTTTTCTGGTTTCCGTCCCGCGCCTATGCGCGGTGGGTCATGCGAGGTGCAAAAGTTCCTCCGGTTTGTCAATGATGAGCTTTGCGCCGGCTTCCAGCAGTGCCGGCCTGTCACGGTACCCCCAGCCCACACAAATGCAGTCAACACCGGCATTCTCGGCGGTCTGGAGGTCGACCTCCGTGTCGCCGATATAGACAGCCCTGTCCTTTGCCACGTCCATCGTTTCAAGTACCTTCAGAAGCTTATCGGGATGGGGCTTGCGGCGCGCGCCCTCGGTATCACCGAGCACCTGTTCCATCAGCCCCTTGAAATATAGCTCCGCAAGCTCTTTGAGCGCCGAGTCGACCTTATTCGACACGATTGCCATGCGGAAGCCCCGACGGTTGAGCTCCGCCAACAAGGTGTCCAGCCCCGCGTAGGGCCTGGTCTTTTCGTTGCAACTGCGATCATAGCGGTTTTGAAAAACCGAAAAAATCTCTGTAAACTGCGGGTTTTCCCGGCCACCCGCTACAGAAAGCTCAAGCAGTCGCGCAACACCGTTTCCGATAAATGCGCGGATCTCCTCCCGCGTCCGCAGTGGCTGGGAAAAGGCCGCCAGAGCGAAGTTTACGCTGTCCGTCAGATCGTCGAGGGTGTCCAGCAGCGTGCCGTCCATATCCCAGATTATTGCGTCGTATTTCTGCATGTGTTACCCCTTAGCCTGACCAATATAATCCGAACACGTTTGCAGGCGCGGACTGATGTGTCAGACAAACTATGTCATTTGAGTTATACTACGAAAGCGCCAAGCACACTATATCCTATTTACATATTTCTGCCGAACGGTAAAACTGCACCCCCGGTTTTGCTTGACAGCACGCCTATTTTTGGCTATACTTACAGCTGTGAAGTACACAAGGGGTGCTGGCTTTTTAGGCCGGCTGAGATCGGGCTGTTGTGCCCGGGACCCTCGAACCTGATCCGGGTAATGCCGGCGTAGGAATCAATGGAATATT
>CAYRIA010000198.1:0-3217 GCA_964424175.1 uncultured Oscillospiraceae bacterium
GACTATGTTCAGCCCAACCTGGCCCTGGACTCCGGCGATCTGGACGCAAACTTCTTCCAGCATCAGCCCTATCTGGACGACTTTAACACGGAGAACAAGATGGAGCTGGCAACCCTGACTGCCGTTCACTACGAGCCTCTGGGCATCTATCCCGGAAAGACTGCCTCCCTTGAGGAGTTGCCCGACGGCGCGACCATTGCCGTGCCAAACGATACCACCAACGAAGCCAGAGCCCTGATTCTCCTTCAGGAGAACGGTCTGATTAAGCTTCGTGCTGACGCGGGCTTTAAGGCCACTGTCATTGACATTGAGGACAATCCCAAGAACCTTAAGATTATTGAGATTGAGGCCGCCCAGTTGGCCCGCTCCCTCCAAGACGTTGATGTGGCTGTCATTAACGGCAACTACGCCCTGGCAGCAGGTCTGGATGTGGAAAAGGACGCACTGGCCCGTGAGGAGAAGGACTCCGTTTCCGCCACCACGTATGCAAACATTGTGGCAATCCGCCCGGGCGATGAGAACCGCGCGGACTTAAAGGCCCTGGCCGCCGCCTTAAAGAGCGAAGAGGTCAAGAACTTTATTGCCGAAAAATATGAAGGTGCTGTCGTTGCGATGTTCTAAGCAAGCGGCTCGCGCAATCGAGTAGGAGGTCACCCATTCATTAAGTGACCGTCCTCTCACACCACCGTGCGTACCGTTCGGTACACGGTGGTCCAACCACATAAGAGCAGGGACTCGTACCGGTCAAGGATACTGTATATCCGGCCTGTGCGAGTCCCTTGTTCGTAATTGTGTGTGATACTAATATCCCTTATGGGTGCAGACATTTTCGGATATTTATGATACAATAAGTACAAGGGAAATGTGGCAAAGCGCTTGCGACCCGCCCCTGATGGTGTGTTTTCGCGAGCGACCGACACCGGAGATGCTGGGGGAAATCAACGAGATGATTGTGAGCGCACAGGAATGCTGAAGTCGTTGATATTCAGCGTAAAACCAGATAAGGAGACAGCCCATTGGACGGAAAAATAAAAGCGAACATCAAAATAGGCGCTCTTGTCGATATCGTCTTGAAAAAGGACCAGGCCACAGGTGCGCTGACGAGAGGGCACATTCGGCGCATCCTCACAAACAGCCCGACGCATCCGCACGGCATCAAGGTCATGCTGGAGGAGGGCGCCCAGGTGGGCCGCGTGCAGGAAATAATAGAGACGAACATATCTGACTTGTGAGGTAACGACGCATATGCTGCTTTCCGTGGAAAAAATCGTAAAAAGCTACAGTGAAAAAAGACTGCTGGACGACGTCTCGCTCTATATCGACCGGGGAGACAGAATTGGCATCATCGGGGCAAACGGGACCGGAAAATCAACCCTCCTGCGCATCCTTGCCCAGGAAGAAACGCCGGACGCGGGCACAGTGACAAAGTATTCGGGCGTCCATGTTCAATATCTGCCTCAGAATCCGGTATGGTATGAAGGGTTGACGGTTCTGGAACACGTGTTTTCGGATGACCCGGCGCTCCGGGAGAGCAAGGAATTCGAAGCGAAGCGGATTCTCACGCAGCTTGGCATCACGGAGCTTAACCAGCCGGTTGGCAGTTTGTCCGGCGGCCAGCGAAAATGCATGGCGCTTGCTACCGCGCTGATACGGCCCTGCGATGTGCTACTTCTGGACGAACCGACGAACCATCTCGATCTCGACATGGTACAGTGGCTTGAAACCTATCTCGGCAAATATCCCGGCGCCATTGTCATGGTGACGCATGACCGCTACTTTCTCGAGCGGGTGGTGAACCGGATCGCTGAAATCGACGGCGGCCGGCTGTACGGCTATGAGGCGAACTATTCGGCGTACCTGGAGCTCAGGGCACAGCGCGAGGAAATGGCGCTGGGGTCTGAGCGCAAAAGGCAGAGCACCCTGCGCAGAGAGCTCGAATGGATCCGGCGCGGGCCCCGCGCGCGCGGCACAAAAAGCAAGGACAGGATTGCACGCTTCGAGGCGCTCAGCGCACAGAGCGGACCTGCCGAGGCCGCGAAGCTAGAGCTGACGTCGCTTTCGACCAGACTCGGTAAAAAGACGGTGGAGATTGACGACATCTCGATCGGCTTTGCCGGTGAGCAGCTTATCAGCAATTTCAGCCATATGCTCCAGCGCGACGACAGAATCGGGATCGTCGGAAAAAGCGGCTGCGGAAAATCGACCCTGCTGAAAATCATCGCCGGCGGGCTCATGCCGGATTCTGGCTTGGTCGTGCTGGGCGATACCGTTAAACTCGGCTATTTTTCGCAGGACTCGGCGGAAATGGATCTGAAATGCCGGGTGATCGACTATATCAAAGATATTTCCGGCGAGATTGAGACGCCGGAGGGTACGCTGTCGGCCGCCCAGATGCTCGAAAAATATCTGTTCACGCCCGACATGCAGTGGAACACAGTCGGCCGCCTATCCGGCGGCGAACGTAGAAGACTCTATTTGTGCGGGATTCTGATGCAGGCGCCGAACGTCCTGCTTCTGGACGAGCCGACCAATGACCTCGACATTCAGACCCTGACCATCCTTGAAGACTACCTTGAGGGCTTTGGTGGCGCTGTTATTGTGGTATCGCACGACCGGTATTTTTTGGACAAGGCGGCAGACACTTTATTTGCCTTCACCGGCGGCGGAGCGATCGAAAAATTTCTGGGCTCCTATTCCGAATATTGGGAGCAAAACGCCACCAGTCAGACTCCCCCAAAGGTGGCGGACCGCCCGGACAAGGGCAGGCCCGTTTCCATCAAAAAACTCCGGTTTACTTTCAACGAACAGCGCGAATACGAGTGCATCGACGCCGAGATTGCCGCCCTGGAGCAGAAACTCAAAGATGTTGGCGCGCTGATGGAGAGCGCTGCGAGCGATTATATCCGGCTGCAGGAGCTCATGGCGCAAAAAGAGCTTCTGGACAGGCAACTCGAGGACAAAATGGAGCGCTGGCTCTACCTGAACGACCTTGCGGACAAAATAGCCGGAGAAAAGTGAATTCATGTTTATAATTCATGGTCGCAATTAATGTCCACTGAATAAATGCGCTTTGCGAATCGCATTTTCAAAAAGAGCAAAGCTGCTCTTTTTGATGGCAAAACAAAGATTGTTTCGCCATTTCAGATACATTGATTGACTGCTTGTTGTATTTGGGGACACACGCCCCAAATACAAGTGCAAGGGTTTTAAGCAAATT
>CAYRIA010000199.1:0-3177 GCA_964424175.1 uncultured Oscillospiraceae bacterium
CTTGCAGTTTCGATACGCTGTAGGATTTTCTCCTCGCTGTCCGTTCCGCGCGCGTGTAGGCGCTTTTCGATCTCGCGGAAGTAGGGCGGGATCACAAATATGAGGATGGCCTCCGGGCAGAGGGCCTTGATCTGCATCGCGCCCTGCACCTCGATGTCGAACAGGACACTGAAGCCCTTTTTAAGGTTCTCCTCCACGGGTTCCCGGGGCGTGCCATAATAGTTTCCGACATACTGGGCGTATTCCAGCAGCGCATCGTTTTCGATCATCCGCTCAAACGCGGGCACGTCCGTAAAGAAATAGTTCACGCCGTCGACCTCGCCCTCGCGTGGCTTTCTGGTCGTTGCGGAAACGGAGAAAACTACGCGCCTGTCAGCGGCCATCACCCGTGAAATGACCGTACTCTTACCGGCGCCGGACGGGCCGGACACGACGATCAACTTCCCGCTATCACTCATTGTCCGCTTCACCTCCGGCGTCCGGGTCGTTTTTACCGCCCATTCTGCCCGCCACAGTCTCGGGCTGTATCGCGGAGAGGATAACGTGGCCGCTGTCCATGATGACGACGGCTCTAGTACGCCGTCCATAGGTCGCGTCAATAAGCTGCCCCCGGTCGCGCACGTCGAGGATGATGCGCTTGATCGGCGCCGACTCCGGGCTGACGATGGCAATAACTCTGGAGGCGGAAACCATGTTGCCGAACCCTATATTGATGAGTTTCAAATATGCTTCCCCCTATTCGATATTCTGAACCTGCTCACGAATTTTTTCAATTTCTGCTTTCATATCCAAAACGGTGCGGGTAATCTCCCGATTGCTGCACTTCGAACCAATTGTGTTCGTTTCGCGGTTAAGCTCCTGCACGATGAAATCCAGCTTGCGTCCGGCGGGGACATCCCCTGTGAGCAGTTCGCGCATCTGGTCGATGTGGCTTCTTAGCCGTACCGTTTCCTCGTCTGTCGCAATGTGGTCGGCGTAGATGGCCGCTTCGGTCAGAATGCGTGCATCGTCAAGCTGGCGGTTTCCTAGGACTTCCTGCATTTTCTTCGTCAGACGCTCACGATACTCGGTTACGGTCTGTGGTGCGCGCTCTTCAATAAATGAAAGGCTGTCAGAAAGCGTATCCAGCCGCGCCGAAATATCTTCGAATAGTCTTGCGCCCTCTTTGATGCGCATCGCGTCATAGTCGGCCAGCGCCTGCTCAAGCAGAGCAAGGAGCGCGGCGGAAGCCGTTTCCTTTTCAAGTTCGAGCTTATCCAACGTAAGCACGTCGTTTAGCCGTGCGAGCTGATACGCAGTGACCTCACCGCTTATACCCAGTGTTTCGCCTAGGTGGTCGAGCGCTGTTTTATAGGCAGCCGCGAGGCTTTTGTTCACCGTGACCGTTAGCTCCTCCGCCGCACCAGAATCAAAGGAGATAAACACATCGACCTTGCCTCGTGAAACATGCGCCTGCACCGCGGACTTGACCGCCTCCTCCGCGAACATCAGGCTGCGCGGCAGCCGGACGGAGGTATCCAAATAGCGGTTGTTGACGCTTTTCAACTCTACCGAAAGGCGGTATGCATCATCGGCGGCTTTCGCTCCGCCGTATCCAGTCATGCTTTTTACCATAGTCTTCTTCCTTTCCGCCGTTTATTCGCATCTCACGCCCACTAGCTGAGCTTGACATAAACGCTGTATTTGTCGACCTCGATTGCGCCTACGCCCGTGAAGCCGTCAACATAGACCTTGACCGGCGGCTCGAAAACCCCCGTCGTCGGGCCGATATCTGTCAGATCTGCGACAACGCGGATGTTGTTCGCGGCAATTTTGGACAGCACATTACTCTTGCCGCGGAGCGTGACCTCGACATTCTCTGTGACCTGTGTGATCTTCTTGCCGGTAGGGCCATTGATGGTTGTGATATTTGTGACATTAAACTTCTTAGTCTCTAGCCCTACAATCTTGACAGTGACCTTGGCCTCTTTGATGCCGGTGACGTTGGTCACGTTGTTGTCCAGAATAATCTGATAAGTGTCCTCAAAAGAGACGGCGAAGTCCGTTAGGTCAATCGTCCCGATGGAAATTTTGTTGATGCCGTCCAGCGTCTCTGCGTCACCCGCGATGGTGATACTTGCAGGCTCGCAGGAAATGTCCACGTTCTCGTTTGTCGCACCACCACCCTCGACGATGTCCACCGTCAGCGGAACGGTTTTGGTTGAGGTAATGGGTACGGTGACGGAAACCATCTCCTCGTTAAGCTCAAAGCTGGTTTTATCGATAATGTTGCCGTCCTCGTCCATCAGTTCGTAGGCGGAGACAATTTGGATTGTCCTGTTCACATTTTCGCGGTTGGAAATTTCCACCCAGGCATAGGCAACGCGGCTAAGCTCGCTCTCCGGTCCGCTGATTGTAATCATCTGCGGCTCGAACTTGATCGGCTGGGCGGCAAAGCCGTCTGCCAGCGTACCGGAAAATGTCCCTTCAAGCGGAATGGATTTGCTGCTTGTTTTGTCGACATTGAAAGAAATGCTCGTGGGGGAAACACTCACATCCTCTATCAAACTGGTGTTGATTCCGGGGGGGTATTGTATCGAAACCGCCAGCGTATATCTGCCTTTTGAGGTAGATTTCGAAACGTCCACTACCGCAACCAGCTTGTCTGATGTGAGCTTGGTCAGCTCACGCCTCGTCGTCTTGAGGCGGACGCTGACTGTATTCGTGCTGACATTAGATTTGACCAACCCATCTCGAACGAGGTTTTCCTCACCTCGGAACTCAACCCGGACACCATCGAAAGTCTGGGCAGTCACATCCCCCTCCGAGGTTGTGACATAGACCCATAGCAGAACCGAGGCAAGCAGCGAGACAAACGCCCATAGGAGCGTTTTGCCGAAGATGAAGGATTCAATTTTCTTTTTTTCCATGTTTCTTCACCCTAAACTTGCTAAAAAACTTCAGTTTCCCCTTCTCGGCTCCCAGCGGATCTTCGATGAGCAACTCGTTTCGTAAAATCTTTTCAAAGGTCTCGGATGAGAGGTGGCGCTTGAGCATCCCGTCCACCGCGATTGAAACCGCCCCTGTCTCCTCCGAGACGATGGCGACCACCGCATCTGAGTGTTCACTCATTCCGATCGCGGCACGGTGACGCATACCTAGGTCACGGCTGAGGTTCGGATTGCTGGACATGGGCAG
>CAYRIA010000200.1:0-3137 GCA_964424175.1 uncultured Oscillospiraceae bacterium
AGGGTCAAGCAGTTGACGGCCATGCAGGTGACGCCGTGCTTTTCAGCCAATGCGTTCTTTAGATTTTGTGCCTGATCGCTGTTCGGCTCGGAAGAGTTGAGCAGCACCATGAAGGGCTTGCCGAGCGCTTTCAGTTCGCTGATCACCCGCTCCTCAGCCTCAACATAGTTCTCGCGCGGGATGCCGCAGATTGTCCCGTCAGTCGTAACGACAAGTCCAATGGTCGAGTGCTCACTGATAACCCTGCGCGTCCCCTCCTCGGCGGCCTCCGCCATAGTGATCTCACGGTCAAACCATGGGGTCGTAACCATGCGCTCCTCCCCGTCCTCCGTCTGTCCCATAGCGCCGGGTATCATATAGCCCACGCAGTCAATCAGGCGTACAGAGAGCATCGTTTCCTCCCCAATGCTTAAGGAGACAGCCTCCTCGGGCACGAACTTCGGCTCCGCCGTCATGACGGTCCTGCCTGAGCCGGACTGCGGCAGCTCGTCTCTTGCGCGCTCCTTTAGATAAATGTTTTCTATGTTGGGTATTACAAGCGTCTCCATAAACCGCTTGATGAAAGTGGACTTCCCCGTTCTAACAGGGCCGACCACGCCGACATATATGTCTCCGCCGGTTCGCAGCGCGATGTCCTCATAGATTTTGCTGTCCGTCATGCCGTATTCCCCCCATGAATGATGATTACTAATATCTATGGGGAAATGACACGTTTTATTCTGCTGCTTTTATCAAACCAGTACAAGTTTTTCTGTGTAGTATTCCGTCTTGTAAAGCAATGAAAGCAGATTTATAATTTCATTAATTAACCACTCATTAATTTATAAGGTGTTATTATGCGCAAAAAAATCGAAAACGACATTATTATGGGTGCGGCGTTACGGATCTTTGCTCGCTTCGGTTATCGAAAAGCGACACTTGAGGACATCGCCGGCGAGCTTTGCATGACTGCGGCCAACATTTATGCCTATGCCGAGAGCAAGCGCGGGCTTTACGAACAAACCGTATCCTTCGCCCTGACCCGCTGGCAGAACCGTGTCAAAAATGCCGTCTCCGAGAAAAAGACCGCGAAGGAAAAGCTTGAAACACTTTGTGACAGAGCTTTGCACTATTTATCGGAGGACGCCGATTTCTGTGCCCTGCTCAGGAGCGACCCTTCAATCTTCCCGATGTTCCCCACAGTCGATCCCTATGAAGAGATCAACGCCGTCTCCGTTTGGCTCATTTCGGAGATCCTTAAGCTCGGCATCCTAACCGGCGAATTTCGAGAGTTGGACACAGAAACAGTCTCAGAAGTTCTTTTCTCGCTGTACAAAGGCTTTATCATCCACGCCTATGTCCAGGGAGAGTCTGAATTTATCGAAAGAAACCTACCGCAGACACTGGAGCTGATCCTGTGTGGCATTGAAAGAAAATGACGGCGTGGTCGCCGTATAAAATATTAGGAAGGAGACTGGCAATGGTTAAATATTTGTCCGAGGATTGGCGGGCGGAAGTAGAGGCGCGCCTTCGAACGCAGCTTTCGCCGGAAAAAATGAACAACATTAGCTCCTCCATGAACAGCCGCTATGTCAACTGTCCCGATGGCGGGAAAAAGCACTTTTTCGTCAGCTTTGTGAACGGAAAGGTCGATCAGGTGCTCACCGGGGAGGGTGACGGCCCCGCAGCCGAGTTCTGCATCACCGGCGATTACGAGGTCTTTGCCAAAATTTCTCGTGCTGAGTTGGGCGCACAAAGGGCGCTGATGGGCGGCATGCTCAAGCTCAAGGGCAACATGGTTAAGGCTCTCAAGCTTGCTTCTCTTAGCGACAGAATCAACAAAATCATCGCGACTGTCGCCGCGGAATACTAAGAAAGGGAGGTCTAGAAAATGTCGTTTGACAAGAACAGCCCATTTTACATTGACTTCCCCGCACGCATCCGCGCTATTCAGGCCGAGATGGTGAAAAACAGGATCGACCTTTACCTAGGCTCCCGCTTGCGTACAATGTCTTGGACAACGGACGCCTTCTTCCCCTGGCGTAGCTTCATCGTCATCCCTGCCGAGGGTCTGCCGACAGCCTTCACCTTCGTCATTGACGCGGCTCGCGCCGCGGATGAGAGCTGGCTCGATGAGGATCATGTGCTAGGCTTCGCCCCAATGGGCGGGCAGGATCAGATCACGCAGATTTCTGATCTAATAAAAGAGCTTCTGCCGCACGGTGGGCGCGTCGGTATTGAAACGGGGATGTCCAATTATCAGCCCGAGGGCTATCTGACACACTATGAGTATTCCGCTTTCCAGGAGTCGCTGCCTGACTGCACACTTGTCAACGCACACGACATCATCGACAGGCTCCAGATGATAAAGGACAAGGGCACGATTAACCGCTTTCGCGAAGCCTCACGCTTTGTGGACGTCGGACACGAGGCCGTTCTGGCGGAGCTCAAGAACGGTGGCTGGAAAGGACTGACCGAAACCGAGATTGCCGGTATTGCCGCTCTCGCAATGCGGAGGGCAGGAAGTGTCTGGGAGTGGAGCTTTACAGGCGGAAATGAGATTGCCTGCGGCTACCGCACAGGCTTCGCCGGCGGCGCCTGCACCCCGCCCACGACCAAAGCCGTCGCGGCAGGAGAGCCGCTGATGGTCGATATCCACGCTCTGTTTGCCCTTGCCTGCGGGGATCATACCCACAACTATCTGATCGCCCCTGCCACCGAGCGCCAGCTCTGGCACGCGAGAAATTTCGTTGATATTGTTGACCGCACGCTTAAAACTTACCGCGCGGGCATCTCCCCCTCCTCACTCGCCGAGGAGATGATGGCTTTTGCCGAGGAACGTGGCTTTGCCGATTTCATGGTTCCGGGCTTTGAGCACGGCATCGGTATGCTTGGAGACGAGTGGCGCATTGGCCGGCATGACGGTCCCTTCCCCTACTGGACAGATCCCGACCACTACTACCAGGAAAATGAGGTGCTGATTTGTGCGATGCAGTATGCCTGTCCGGACGAGAACATTGGTTTTCGCTATGAGAATCCGATTCTGATTCAAAAAGACGGATGCGAATTTATGAGCAAATTCCCCTTGGCGGTCGAAGTCATTCATTGATGAATTCTAACAAGCACAGCGGAGAGGGCACGGTTTTAACCCGTGCCCT
>CAYRIA010000201.1:0-3133 GCA_964424175.1 uncultured Oscillospiraceae bacterium
GAGGTTTCAAAGGTGCCAATTTTTCGGGCAAGCGTAACGATCTCGCTCTTATCCATGCCGATCAGCGGGCGCAAGACGGGCAGAGAAAGCCCGTCCTCCGTCACGCGCAGGGCTTCCATCGTCTGGCTCGCGACCTGACCAAGATTCTCGCCCGTAACCAGGGCCTTGCAGCCGTGTTGATGGGCTATTTCTTCTGAAATGCGCATCATAAAACGGCGCATGATCAGCGTGAAGTATTCCTCCGGGCATTTTGCACGGATCTCCTCCTGAATGTGCGTAAAGGGCACGATTTCAACCGCCAGCCTTCCGCAATATTTGGTAAGGATTTTTGCCAGCTCCAGCACCTTCTCCTTGGCCTGCTCCGAGGTATAGGGAAAGGAGAAAAAGTGCACCGGCACGAGGTGTATGCCCCGGCGGGCAATCATGTAGCTCGAAACCGGGCTGTCAATGCCGCCGGACAGGAGCGTAACCGCGCTGCCGTTGCAGCCGACGGGCAGCCCGCCCGCCCCGGGAAGCGCGTTCGCATGGACGTAAGCCGCACTCTCGCGCACCTCAATGTGTACGGTCAGCTCCGGCGCGTGCACATCCACCAGCGTCTCGGGGAACTCCTCGGCCAGGAGGCCGCCAACGTATTGCGACAGCTCAATACTGGACATGGGAAAGCGCTTGTCCGAGCGCTTTGTCTCAACCTTAAAGCTTCTTGCAGCGCGCATTGGCTCGGCAAGGTATTTTCTCGCCGCGGCAAAGATGGCGTCTTGATCCTTTTCACAAGCCATCGCCCGCGTCACACTCACCGCGCCAAAAACATACTGCACAGCCTCGACGGCGCCATCCATGTCGCAGTCGCCCAAAGGCTCGGCATAGACTGTAGACTGCGTGGCATAGATCTTAAATTCGCCGAAGGGGCGAAGCCTGCGGCGGATGTTCGCTAAAAGCTTGTCCTCGAAGGAGCGGCGGTTCTGCCCCTTGAGGACAATCTCGCCCTGCTTGAGCAGGATCATATCGTTCATTACTTGTTTCCTTTATTATTGTATTCTGTCCGCCGACTCGCGGAAGTCGTAGCTACGGTACTGAATGGCCTCGGCCAGATGGGCGGGGGCAATACCCTCCGCACCGTCAAGGTCAGCAATGGTGCGCGCAACACGCAGGATGCGGTCATAGCTGCGGGCGGTCAGGCCCATCTTCTCAAAGGCCGCCTTCATCAGCGCTTCGCAGTCGTCTGTCAGCTCACAGTATTCCCTAAGCGCCCTCTGTCCCATTCGCGCGTTGCAGTCAAAGTCCTCCGCCACGAAGCGTCCGCGCTGGATGCGCCTAGCCTTGTTGACGCGCACTTTGATTTCCACGCTTTTTTCTGCCGGACGTTTTGCGCGTAGCTCATCGAACTCCAGCGCCGGCGCCTCAACCACAAGGTCAATTCGGTCGAGCAGTGGTCCGGAGAGCTTCTCGTGGTATTTCCGCACGGAGGCCTCCGTACAGCGGCAGCGACCAGAGGAATGCCCATACCAGCCGCACTTGCAGGGGTTCATCGCGCAGACCAGCATGAAGCCCGCAGGATAGGACGCACTGCCGCCCGCCCGAGAGATGGTCACCAATCCGTCCTCAAGCGGCTGGCGCATGACCTCCAGAACGTCGCGATGGAACTCCGGTAGCTCGTCCAGAAACAGGACTCCGTTGTGCGCCAGGGAAATTTCACCCGGTTGGAGCTGCGCCCCGCCCGCCATCGCCGAGGCGCTGAGCGTGTGATGCGGACAGCGGAAGGGTCGCTGGGTGACGAGCGGCCTTTCCCTACTCGTCAGCCCCGCAACGGAGTGGATCTCGGTCGTTTCCAGGGCCTCGCCATCGCTCATATCAGGCAGGATGCCCGGCAGACGTTTGGCCAGCATGGATTTCCCCGCGCCCGGCGGGCCAACCAGCAGCAGGTTATGCCCCCCCGCCGCAGCCACTTCCAACGCCCTTTTTACATTTTCCTGCCCCTTGACCTCGGAAAAGTCCGGGACGTAGAGCGTTTCTTCCCGTAATTCCGGCTTTTCAGCAGGCAGAATTACCGCTTCACCCGAAAAATGACGCAGCAGCGTAGGGACATCCTTCACAGGATAGACCGAAATACCCTTGGCAAAGGATGCCTCCGGCGCGTTATCTTCCGGCACGAAAAGCGCACGGATACCGGCGCGTCCCGCTGCCAGCGCCATCGGCAAAGCACCGCGCACTGGGCGGAGCTCCCCCGTCAGCCCAAGCTCACCGAGAAAGGCACAGTCCTCCGCCGGGGCCTCAATCGTTCCCATTGCGACGAGGATCGCCAGCAGCATTGGCAGATCATAGGTCGTGCCACCCTTTTTGGTATCCGCGGGCGCGAGGTTCACCGTCAAACGCGAGATGGGAAAGCTCAGCCCCGCATTCTTGATTGCGGCGCGCACGCGGTCGCGCGCCTCCTTGACCGCCGTGTCCGGTAACCCGACAATGTCGAAGGCCGGAAGGCCCGAGGACAAAAAGCACTCCACCGAGACTTCATAGCCCCCGATGCCTTTAATGCCGAGCGAGCGTATCTTTGAAACCATAACAGCGCTCCTTCACGTCGTTCTTGTGGAGACGGCACACACCCCCATCCAGGCGGCACTTAGCTCTCCTGCAAATCCAACTTGATATGCAGCTCACGGAGCTGCTTTTCCTCCACCGCGGAGGGAGCGCTCATCATCAAATCCTGAGCGGTTTTGTTCATGGGGAAAGGTATGATTTCGCGGATGCTATCCTCGCCCGCGAGGAGCATCACCATGCGGTCAAGTCCCGGGGCGATGCCCGCATGCGGAGGAGCGCCATAACAGAAGGCGTTATACAGGGCGGGGAACTTGGCTTTAACATCCTCCTCGCCGAGACCAACCAGTTCGAAGGCCTTGATCATGATCTCCGGGTCGTGGTTGCGCACAGCGCCGGAGGAAAGCTCCACGCCGTTGCAGACGAGGTCATACTGAAAGGCCGTAACCGCGAGAGGATCTGCTTCTCCCTTTTCGATCTTCTGTAAAATCTCCAGCCCACCGTTGGGCATGGAGAAGGGGTTGTGGCAAAATTCCAGCCTGCCGGACTCCTCGCCGATCTCATACATCGGGAAATCAACAATCCAGCAGAATTCATAGCGCTC
>CAYRIA010000202.1:0-3116 GCA_964424175.1 uncultured Oscillospiraceae bacterium
GCTTTTCAGCCAGGTTCATGCTGCAGCCGGGGGACTGCTCACCGTCGCGCAGGGTGGTGTCGAACACTTTGATTCGTTGCATTTTTTGAGTTCCTCCTTCATTTTTGGGTATGAAAAAAGCTCCATCTTCCCTAAGAAGACGAAGCTAAAACTCCGCGGTACCACTTCAATTGACAGCAAGGCTGTCCGCTTTCGACATCTCCGAGGAAATATCGCCTCTTTGGTAACGGTGAGGAAGCCCGTTCGCACCTACAGCCTTTTACAAGGCTTTCAGTTGACTGCTCGAGGGTGAGTTCGCCTTTTCCCGACATACCGTTTCGCACCAAACAACGGCTCTCTGAATGTCCAAAGCCAAGGCTTTTTCCCTGTCACTGCATTTTTTCTCTTTGTTGTGTTAAAGACTACACAAAGTTCCGGCGTTTGTCAAGCCCCTGAAAAGAAAAAATTTTTTCCTCTGCCGAGGTCTGAACTAATTCAACAAACTTGCATCGGAAAAGGCGCGGAAGAATCGTCAACATCGCCCGAAGCGGCGCGAAAAGCTTCGGGTTCCGCCTGAAAAAGTTCAGCAGCGCGGATTCTTTCGAAAAATAAACAGTTGACAAGTGCCGTTTTTGTGATGTAACATGGACGCAATCAAATAAATTCAAATGCGTTGATGGGAACAAGTACTTCCGGACACGAGCCTCAGCGAGCTGCCACTTTGGTGTAAGGCAGCGCCGGATCCCGAAGGAAAATCATCCCGGAGCAGTTTGCGGAAGGGCGGGCCTTGCCCCGTCTGTGTAAGCATAAACGGTAAAACGCCCGTTATAGCGTCCGACGTTACTTGACGTTGCAGAGTGGTTCCCCCGGCGTGGTGCAGCGCGCCAAAGGAGCAATAAGAGTGGTACCGCAGAGGTAGAATAACCTTTGTCTCTTGATATTCGTATATAAGAGGCAGGGGTATTTTTGTATTTTTGGACAATTTATTAGTTAAAAGTAGCGTATTGGGATAAGACGAAGAACTTCGACGGGAGGAATGTGAATTGAAATTGACGGGAGCGGAAATCATCATTGAGGTTTTAATCGAGCAGGGTGTCACAGACCTGTTCGGTTATCCCGGCGGAGCGGCGCTCAACATTTATGAGGCGCTCTACCACCGACAGGACAGGATCCGCCACTATTTGGCGGCGCACGAGCAGGGCGCGACCCACGCAGCGGACGGCTATGCCCGGGCCACAGGCAAAACCGGCGTTATGCTGGCCACCAGCGGCCCGGGCGCAACGAACACCGTTACGGGCATTGCAACGGCTTATCTCGACAGCATCCCGATGGTGGTCATCACGGCGAATGTCGGCACGAATCTGATCGGCAAGGACAGCTTTCAGGAGGTCTTTATCACGGGCATCACGCAGCCCGTCACCAAGCACAATTACACCGTGCGCGACATCACAAAGCTCGCCGATACGATCCGTGACGCCTTCAAAATTGCGGCAAGCGGCAGGCGCGGGCCCGTGCTGATCGACATTCCGAAGGATATCACCGCAGCCAGCTATGAATTCACGCCCGCGCCCCGCTGGACGGAGCCAAGGGCGGCAGGCGCACCCGTGGAGGTGCTGGAGAAGGTCGCAGCGCTGCTGGATAAGGCGGAACGCCCGGTGGTCTGCTTCGGCGGCGGCGTCATCAGCAGCGAGGCCGGCGAGGAGTTGGTCGCCTTCGTCAGAAAGGCGAAAATTCCCACTTGCCACACGATCATGGGCACAGGCGTCATCGGCTTCGGCGACGACCTGGACATGGGCCTTGTGGGAATGCACGGCAGCATGACCGCAAACCATGCCATTGACGAAACGGACCTGCTGCTCGCCATGGGCACGCGCTTTTCCGACCGTGTTGCTCTGAACCTGCGCGATTTTGCCCCCCATGCAACAATTGTCCAGTTCGATATTGATGAGAGCGAAATCCGCAAAAACGTTCTGGTCGACCATGCAATCGTCGGCGACCTGAAGGTGGAGCTGCAGAACCTTCTTCCCCTCGTCCGCGAAAATCCCCGCCCCGAGTGGCTGGGCAAGATCGCCCGCTGGCAGAAGGACTACGACATCATCAACGGCAAGAACCTCAGCGGGATCCGCCCGTTTGAAATCATGGCGGTCATCGGTGAAAAGGGCGGGCCGGAGGCGGCAATCACGACGGACGTCGGCCAGCACCAGATGTGGGCGGCGCAGTTCTGCAAAAAGACGCGCCCGCGTGGCTTTTTGACCAGCGGCGGCCTTGGCACGATGGGCTTTGGCTATGGCGCCGCGATCGGCGCGGCGGTGGCGCTGAAAAATCAAGCTGTTTTCCACATCACCAGCGACGGCAGCTTCCACATGAACATGAACGAGGCCTGCACGGCGGTTTCCAACAATTTGAAGGTCATCACGGTCATCCTCGACAACCGGGTACTCGGCATGGTGCACCAGTGGCAAAACGATTTTTATGAAAAGCACTTCATTGCAACGGAGCCGGCGCGCAAAACCGACTACGTCAAGGTGGCCGAGGGCTTTGGTGCGCGGGCCTACCGTGCCCAGACAAGGGCAGAATTTGAAGCAGCGGTTGATCAGGCGCTGGCCGGCGAAGGCCCCAGCTGGATCCACTGCCCCATCAGCAGTGAGGAGAAGGTTCTGCCGATGATTCCCAACGGCGGAACCGTGCGCTCAGCGATTCTGGAATAAGGAGGAATGCGGTATGAACAACAAAAAAGCCATCATCGCGCTGCTCGTTGAAAACAACGCAAACGTCCTCACGCGCATTTCCATGCTCTTTGGCCGGCGCGGCTACAACATCGATTCGCTGACGGTTTCTGAGACGAACGACCCGATGATTTCCCGCATCACCATCACCACCCAGGGCGACGACCGGGTCATCGAGCAGATCGTCCTGCAAACCAAGAAAATGGTCGAGGTCAAGGCCGTCCAGCTTGAGGACGAAAACGAAGCCATCCTGCGGGAGCTCTTGCTGGTAAAAATCGCAGCAGGAGAGACTATGCGCACTGCAATTCGCGAGATCTGCGATATTTATAAGGCCAGCATCGTTGATTTCTCTTCCGAGAGCATCGTCTGTGAGCTGACGGGAAAGCCCAGCAAGATCAACGGCTTCCTCGA
>CAYRIA010000203.1:0-3055 GCA_964424175.1 uncultured Oscillospiraceae bacterium
GAAACGTGCGCGAGATGCGCAACGTTTTGGATTTCGCCTATGTGATGCAGACGGACGGGGTGATACACGCCAAGCACCTGCCCAAATACCTGCATCTGTCCTCCGAATACGAGAGCTCCGAGGAGAACACTCTGGACATGCAGGCCAATGTGGAAAAGCTCGAGAGAAGACTTATCAAGGCGGCTCTGGCAAAGCACGGCGGCAACAAAAGCAAGGCTATAGCGGAGCTCGGCATATCCAGGAAGACCTTCTACGATAAGCTGAAGAAGCTCGGCATTCAGTCTTGAGCCCATCAGCGGGGCCGGAGAACGGGCGCGCGGCGCGCTTCTGAAGCCCGCCGGCTGTCCCGAATCCCCTCGCCAATACAAAAAGGCAGCCGGCTCTTACGAGCCGGCTGCTTGAGATTATTATGTGCTTTTTGAAGGCGCTGCGGTTCCGGTATGCAAGCGGTCAATCGAAATGGAGCATGACCTTGACCACGGGCTCCGGGCGCTTATCAGCCATCTGCATGGCCTGCGTGAACTGCTCTATCGGATACCGCTGGGTGATCATTCGGGAAAGTCCGCTTATCCCGCCGTCATCCATCGCCCTGCATATGTACTCGAAATCATCATACCTGTACATATTATGCGCTACGAAGGAGAGCTCGTGCTGCTGATGGATGCGGTAGGGGAAGGCCACGCCGTCCGGCATCAGCGCGTGCTGATGGATGGTTCCGCCCCGCTTTGTTATCTCGCAGGCAAGCTGCAGCGTCGGAGCGTCTCCATATCCGAGAAACACCATATCCACGCCGACACCGTCGGTCAGCTCCATTACGCGCTCGCGGAGGCTCTCCCGGCCGCTGTTGACGGTATGTCTGCATCCGAAATCCTCGGCCAGGGCCAGATGATAGTCGGATATATCCGCCATTATCACGAGACGCGGCTTGTACAGAGCGGCACAGATATAGTCTCCAAGCCCGATAGGGCCGCAGCCTATGATGCATACCGTGCTCTCGGGCTTTATCTCTGCCCTTCTGACAGCGTACATGCCGTTGGCGACTGGCTCTATCAGCGCGCCTTCCTCGTAGGACACATTGTCGGCAAGCTTTACTATCGTTTTCTCCGGCACCACTACATATTCGCCCAGCGGCCCGCTCCAGTCTCCCGAGCCCAGGACGTGCTTGTCCGTGCAGATATTATACTTCCCCTCTTTGCAGTACACGCAGCGGCCGCAGCCGTACTGCGGCTCGGCCGTGACCCTGTCGCCCACCTTACAGGCGGTAACGCCCGAGCCTATCTCTACCACATCGCCGGAGAATTCGTGCCCGGATACAACGGGCGGTATCCGAAACGGATGCATCCCATGGAACGCGTGTACCTCCGAGCCGCATATGCCGCACACGCGGACCCTGATCTTTACCTGATCGTCAGCTTCGAGCTGAGGCTGGGGTAAGTCTGTGTGGAAAACCGCCTTGCCGATAGCTTCAAGATATCCAGCGCGCATATCAATACCGTTCTCCTTAAAGAAATTTCCGCCTGAGCCTGACTATTTTATCAGCGCCCTTACAGTTCTGACTATATTTTCCGAGGTGACGCCGTTCATCTCCAGAAGCCTTTCATACGGGGCCGACATTCCGAAACAGTCCTGTATGCCCAGCTTCTTCACGACGCCCATACCCATATCCGCGGCAACCGACGCAACCGCGCTGCCGAGGCCGTTATAAATGTTGTGATCCTCTACCGTGACTATTCTGCCCGTATCCCTTACGCAACTCCTGACAAGCTCAATATCCAGAGGCTTGAGCGTATGCATATCGATAACTCTGACGTATATCCCCTGACCGCGCAGTATGTCCGCCGCCTCGAGCGCCAGGCGGAGCGTGTCCCCGATGGCGATGACGCAGGCGTCCCCGCCCTCTCTCAGCACAACGCCCTTCCCTATCTCAAAGCTCTGCTCCGCCGGATATATCTCCGGAACGGCGTCTCTCGTGAACCTCAGATAGACAGGGCCATATATCTGCGCCGCCGCTCTGACAAGCTTCCGGGCGGAGTTATAGTCCGCCGGCATTACAACGCTCATGTTGGGGATGGTGCTCATGATGCCCATGTCCTCTATGCACTGATGGCTCGCCCCGTCGTTGGCGGGAGTTACTCCGCCGTGAGAGCAGGCTATCTTCACATTGAGCCGCGGATAGCATATCTCCTGACGTATCTGCTCGCACATCCTCATGGAGCCGAAGGCCGCGTACGTGACCACAAAGGGCGTTTTCCCGCAGGTCGCCAGCCCTGCGGCAAGCCCCGCCCCGCTCTGCTCGGCGATCCCCACGTTTACGTGCTGCTCGGGCAGTTCTTTGGCAAAGGCCGTCGTCTTGCAGGATTTGCCGATGTCTACATCGACCACGTATATATCCTTGTTATCCCTGCCCAGCTCCAGTATCTCGTCTCCGAAGCCGTCTCTGGTAGCAATAAGGCTCATGCCGATTCACCCCCGTCAAGCTCTTTCATCGCCCGCTCGTATTCCTCCGCGTTGGGAGCCTTACCGTGCCAGCCGCAGACGTTCTCCATGTAAGAAACGCCCTTCCCCTTGACCGTATGCCCAAGTATCAGCTTGGGCCTTCCGTTTCGGCTGTCTCTGACGGCATCCAGCTGCTCCATGCTGTTGCCGTCTATCTCATAGGCGTCAAATCCGAAGGCTGTGAACTTTGCCGCTATATCCAGCATGGGCATGACCTGATCGCAGGTGCCGTCAAGCTGGAGATTGTTGTTGTCGACGAAGAGGATCACATTGTCCAGCTTGTATTTGCAGCAGATCTGGGCGGCTTCCCATATCTCGCCCTCCTGACACTCGCCGTCCCCGACCACGACAAAGACCCTGAAGCTCCTGCCGTCGCGCTTGGCGGCCAAGGCCATGCCCGCCCCGCATGCAAAGCCCTGGCCCAGAGAGCCCGTGGAAATATCTATGCCGGGGCACTTCTTCATATCAGGATGGCCCTGGAGTATGGAGCCCTCCTGACGCAGAGTATGCAGCAGCTCGCGGTCAACCGGCCTGGCCGTGTTGACATTGTTGCACAGCT
>CAYRIA010000204.1:0-3038 GCA_964424175.1 uncultured Oscillospiraceae bacterium
GAGGTCGGCAAGGAGTTTAACGTAACGCGCGAGCGCATCCGGCAGATCGAGGCCAAGGCCCTGCGCAAGCTGCGCCATCCCTCCCGCTCGAAGAAGCTAAGGGACTTTCTTAACTAAAACGCACGCCCCGCAAAGGAAATGCGTATCGGTTCCTGAAATGAGCAAATAGCCGGAGCGGCCCCACTTGCAGGTGGAGCCGCTCCCATTTTTCTGGGCCGGACGCATTTATCTGGTGGCCTTTGCATATGCTTTGAGGTTTTCTGTGAGGTTGTCCACCGCCGTGTGTACGTATTCCGGCAAGGTTGCGAGATTCAGGCGGATAAAGCCCGCGCTTTTTTCTCCGAACCAGTCGCCGTAATCGACTGCGAGGCGGCACTTTTCCTGAATGAAGTCCTGCAGATTCTCCGGCGCGAGGAAGGCGCGCAAATCGAGCCAGGCCAGATAAGTCCCTTCAAGGGGGCTGATGACGGCCTCGGGTAGCTCCTTTTCAAAGCGCTCGCACAAATAGCCATAGTTTTCCCATACCACGGCAAGCAGCCCCTCAAGCCAGTTGGCTCCGTGGGCATAGGCGGCCTCTCCGGCCGCAAGTCCGAGGATGTTCACACCGGTCTGGTTGACCTTCAGCGTCTCGGCGTCATATCGCGCGCGCAGCGTTTTGTCCGAAATGATGATGTGGGACAGGAGCAGGCCTGCGAGGTTGAAGGTCTTGCTCGGGGCGTTGAGCGTAATCAGCCGATCGGCATATTTACCACCGCCGACAACGGCACTGGGGATGTGCTTTTTTTCACCAAAAATCAGGTCTTGATGGATTTCGTCACTGATGACCAGCACCCCGTACTTTTGACAGATTGCAAACATCCGGTCAAGCTCGTCCGCCGTCCAAACGCGGCCGACGGGATTGTGCGGCGAGCAGAGGATGAAAAGCTTGACGCCATTTTCAACAATATCCCGCTCAAAGCACGCAAAATCGACGCTGTAAACGCCGTCTGTGTTCACGAGCTCCGAGCAGACGAGCCGTCGCTCCGTATCCCGGACGGCGTTGTGGAAGGGGTAATACACGGGTGTGAGGATCAGCACTGCGTCTCCCGGCTCGGTGAAGGCGGCGAGCAGCCAGTACAGACAGGTGACGATACCGGGGCCGAAGCGCAGCCAGTCCTTCTCAACGGCATAGCCGTGTCGGACGTATTCCCAGTTGATGAAAGCGGTGTAATAGCCCGCGGGGGGCATCGAATAGCCGAAGGCGCCGTGCTCTGCACGCGCCTTGATTGCCGCGATAGACTGTTCTGGAGCCTTAAAGTCCATGTCCGCGACCCACATGGCAAGCAGCTCAGGGTCGCCGAAGCGCAGCCCCAGTGAGTCCCATTTGACGCTGTCCGTTCCCCGACGTTCAATAGCGTATTTTTGGCAAAATTCCTCTGCTCTCATATCTATACCTCTCTGTGCCGGTGAATTCGGTCGCAATGTAATGCTGGGTGCTGAACAGAATTACATCTTTCACGAAGAACCGGATTATTCTAAGTCCAGAATAATCCGGTTCTTGGAAAAGCGCAAGCTTTCAATGATGCCTGCGTTTGCGTAAAGGCGAGGCTTTGCGTGGCTTAGGCGTAAAACTGGTGGTTGCCGATGGTTGTGACGTGGCTGCGGCTGCGGGCGATCCAGGTGCTTGTGGCGAGGGCTGCGTTGAAGAAGAAGAGACTGTTACCCGCGGTGTTTGCCCCGTCGAGGCATAGCTTTGCCGCTATAATGCTCTCAGCGGAGGGCGCGTTATTTATCGTTCCGTTGGACACGGGCGTGAACTGGACTCCCCATTTGGTGTCAAAGATAACGCCGTAAATGCTGTTCGGGAAATCCGGGCTGTCCACACGATTCAGGATGACGTTACCGACAGCAATCTTGCCACGCAGAGGCTCTCCCTCGCTCTCAGCGTTGATAATGCGCGAAAGCCAGTATACCGAATCGCTGTTATAAAACGTGCTGCCCGCGGAAATCGTGCCGTTACCGCCGGCTACGTCGGCACGCTGTGCGGCTGCGTTCCAGCTCACGGAAGCGCCGAAGGCCTTTGCCAGCGTCCGGATCGGCACGAGGGTGGTGCCGTTGACCAGGCGCACACCGTCGGGCGCAAAGAGCAGGCGACCGTTGGCCTCGATGTAGAGGGCGCCCGGACAGGCAGTGATCGAAAGATTGGACGCGCGTACCACAGCCTGTCCACCTTCCCAGCTAACAGAGGCGTCCGTCCTTAGCTTCTGGCTGAGTGCCCGGATCGGGACATAGGTCGAGCCGTTATATAAGGTCGCACCGCTGACCGCGACGCCGTTAACCTGCGCGGATACAGCCTGTGCATAGGGCGCAGCCGCGGCCAGCAGGCATAAAACCAGTAAAGCAGAAAGAAACTTTTTCATCCTTAAACCCTCCTTGATTTTACACACATTGTAACTATTTGTTACCCTTTGCGCAAGGAGTAAGTTCTTCCAACGGGGGTGTTGCAGTCGCCGTTACAAGCTCGATCTCTCGTTTTACGAGCCAAGGCACTCTCAATGCGGCATGAGAAGGAAAGCCGCCAGCAGTGCTCAGGATAGACAAGGAATTAATACAAGCAAAACAAAGCCGCCCATGCTTGGGCGGCTTTGGCGCTTGGGTACGATCAATCAGGACGGGGTTCCGGATTGCTTTTCAGTCATAAGTCTAAGGGCTTTTTTTCGCGCGCGGGACAGCATCATCCGAATGCTGGATTGGTTCAAGCCGAGTTCTATTCCAAGTGCATTGTCGCTCAGCATAAGAATGTATTTACCTTCAAGTAGAAGCTGGCTAGTATCGTCGAGCCTGTTCCATACGGAGGCCAGATCCTTCAATTGTTCCTTAAGAATTACGGTGTCGTCAATATCGGTCCCATCGCTGACATTTTCAGCCAAATTCATTTGATCATCGTCAAAGGAGAAGACCGGGTCTCTGCGAGAATTACGAAGATGGTTTCTCGCTTGATTTCGAACTGTTGTTATGATGTAGCTTACTCTTTTGCGCTCATCTAAACTGCGCAATAA
>CAYRIA010000205.1:0-2993 GCA_964424175.1 uncultured Oscillospiraceae bacterium
CTACGGCTCTGGAGGCACCCATCCGTCAGATTGCCGCCAATGCTGGGTTGGATGGTGCCGTCATCCTAAAGAATATCTGCAGCTCCGCCAAAATCGGTTATGGATTCGACGCCTATAAGGGAGAGTACTGCGACATGGTAGCTGAGGGTATCATCGACCCTGCCAAGGTGGCCCGGTGCGCGCTGGAGAATGCAGCTTCCGTGGCAGCCATGGTCCTGACCACCGAGTCCCTGTCAGCCGACAAGCCTGAGTCTTCCGCTCCACAGAACGCCTCTGAAATAGGCATGTATTAATTCAGATCAAAAGGTCCGCAGGTCATTTGGCCTGCGGATATTTCTCTGTCTATTAAAGAGCCTAAAAAACAGTGGTGTTCATAAATAATGCCTACTGAACAAACACCATATTCCGCTGCAAGAACAGCTTTTGCAAAAGGGCGCGGAGAATACGCCCAGCACGTGCGATATTCAGCGCGAGAATAGATAGCGCGATGGCGGACTCGCTGGTTTCTTTTAATCGAGTCCGAATCAAGCCTAGCCCGAAAGAGCCTTTTGCATGGCTGAATTTCCGCTCTACCTCGATGCGGTCAATCCCGTCGATATACTCCCGCCGCCGCTGCGCTTTGTCCGGGTCGCGTTTCGGACGTCCCAGAGGCTTGCCTGAAAGCTGTATGTTCCATTTCTTGCAAAACGCCAGATTGTCACGGTTTCGATAAATCTGATCCACCAACACCCGCGCCGGATAATGCCCTGTTCTCGCCTTGTACCGCGCGATGATTTCGATCAAATTATCTCCTTCGTTGTATGCGTCAAAGGATGTGCGCTCCAACCGCACAAATCCGTCCGACACGCTGATGTCCAGTTTCGCGCCGAACTCGCATTTTGCTTTCGCCTTGCCCCGCACAATTGGACGTACCCACGGTTGAGAAAGACTCACAATTCGATTTTCCACTTTGTGCGTACGGTTTTGAAACATGAACAACTGCTGTTCATAGAGCTTTTTAATGGTTTCAAGCCGCCCCATATGCCAATCCGACAGCGCTTTGCCGTTTTCCAGAAGAACGTTTACAATATCCAGGTCGCGGCGAATGTATTGCAGCTGAGCCTTAATTGCTTTCCGAACCTCTTTGGCGGTTTTTTGACGTTTCTTTGCTGTTTTCAGGTAATCCTTGCGGGCTTTTTTGCGGTAGGTGCGCGGCTTGACTCTGTCTTTGGGGTGGTGGAGCGCATCCACCATTTCTTCAAGGTTCTCCCGCGCCTCGTTTAGCAGCGATGTATCCTGCGGGTACCGGATGTTCTGCGGCGCACAGGTCGCGTCCACAATCAGCGTACCGTCGTTCGGCGGGTCGATGTCATCCTCATCCTTCGGTTCCGGCTTTTGCTCCGCTTTCGCCGTTGCTTTCGAAACAACCATCTCATTGATTTCTCCCAGTATTTCACTGGTCAACCGCTTACGGAAATACACCATCAGCGACGGGTCAAACGGTTGCTTGTCTTCATATCCAGACATCCCGCAAAAATATTGCAGGCATGGGGTCTCCTGTATTTGCAGCGGTACTTCCGTATCCGGATACTGATATTCCGTCTGAATGAGCAACGCGCCCAGCGCCAGTCGCAGCGGCTTGGCCACGTTACCTTTCCGGTTTTTAAACAGCTTTGCGTACCGCAATTCGATTTCTTCCCACGGGATCGTCGCCGCCTTTTTCACCCACCGGTTCTCCGGGTCGAGCTCCATCCCAAGCGGCATCCCAAAATCCGTTACGCTGATTTGTTTACTTGGAAATTTGTACATCCGCCGCTCCTCATCTGCAAGCTTTTTTGCCGCTTTCCCCTGTTTCTCTTGCAGATATTTTACCACTAAATAGCGCGAATGCCTATGTTTACGCGACCTTTTGTATTATTCAGTAGGCATTAAATAGGTGAATATCACTCCGAGAAAATCCAAATGCATAGGTCACGCGCACCTCAAAACCACCCTGGGTTACGCCCACGCGGATACTGAGATGAAGCGACAGGCAATTGAGAAAAGCACATCACAGAGGAATCCCCTTAATAGCGAACATCTTGTAACGCGGTTCGATATTAACGACGACGAGATATTAAAAAGGCTATACGGCCTCAAATGACTTTTACGGATAGTATCATGACTTTTGAGGGCGGGCACAGGGATCAGTATAGATTTACCCCGTGTCCGCCCCGGATTGTATCAATAATTATTCCGACATATTCCTTGATGTTTCAATGCCTTCTAGGCTCTTTAGCGATACTGTGTTTTGGCTGATAACGCGGCGTATCAATCAATCCCGATACATTGCGCAAGCAAGGCATAATGGCGCGCGCAAGCGCGCTTGGGCCATTATGCAAAGCTTGATGGGGCGATGCCCCATACCCCAGATTGCCGCCTAAAGGCGACAGCTGCGCGGCCCTGCGGACCACTAACGGAAATTGGAAACATCATAAATTCTGTTCGTTCTCCAGACGTTTGGAGTGGCGTTTCGTTTCTTCCGTATCAATTCCGAGTAGGACATCGACATTCATTTTCGCATTAAGCAGCTCTCGCATATCATTGCGGGACTGTTTGTACTCCGCATAGGTTTTCTTCTTTTCGGCAAGCTGATCAGCATACTCCTGACGAAGCTCCCTTACCGTGGGGAGCTTCTTTTCGCGCCCGTAGAGATGTAATATTCTCGTTGTGCTTGGGTTCCTTTTACCGCAGGGAAAATAAAAGCCGCACTACTCATTTCGCACTTCCTTTCCTCCCTACTCGTGCCTATTTACAGTAGGTCAATTATATTATACACTGAATTGGAAGTCTTGTAAATGGAGTCTGGATAGTTTGTGTTTGTTTTTTTAAGACAAACACAAACAAACAGAGCAAAGGAATTCATCATGGCAATTCGTGCTCACCTTTTACGAACATGCCGCAGTCTGGGCACTTTTCCCGGCTTTTTAGGTTCGGAACTCACCTTCACCCGAAGATGTTCATCGTAAAGTTCC
>CAYRIA010000206.1:0-2992 GCA_964424175.1 uncultured Oscillospiraceae bacterium
GTCCGACGGAATCATTCAGATGCATAGCTCCGCCGCCGGATATCATGAATACATCCTTGACACCATATTCGGTCAACCGCTTGATTATGTAATCAGATACTTTTATCATTCTGAACCCCCACCTCATTTATCTACCAGCAAATAATCCTTGACAACCTTGTCCCTGTGATCTGAATACCATTGAAAGAGTTGTTCCACAGCCAATTGAATAGGGGTAAACTTAAGCGCACCCAATTCTGATTTAAGGCGGCTATTGTCACCGCTGTATTCGAGACCCATCCCATCATTATGAATGATGATCGGTAAATTCTTACCTGATATCTGTCTCACCATATTGGCCAGGGCATAAAGTTCTATCTCATGGTTAGGTGTAACGTTATAAGCCTTATACGCCGATTCTTTGTTTATGAAATACTCCAGAATCGGCATCAGATCATCTATATATAAGTAATCAAATTTGCGGTTTTGCTTTATTGTGATTGGCAAATCAAATAACGCCTTGCATATCGCATTGGAGATAAATCGGATGGCATAGTCCTCATATTTGCCGAAAACGCCAAACAATCTTAACTCGACAATGTTTCTGGTCCTCTCTATCTCCCTGGCGCATACATACTTGCTAAATCCATGGTCATCCCCAGGAAGACTGTGAACGTAAGAATCCTCACTTACTTTGTGAAGATCCACTGATGTATCATAGATGGCTCCAGAACCTAGGACAATCATTTTTCCGTATTTTCCACTTTGGCGAGCTAGATTGTAGTACATCCGGGTATTGCTGTAAAACAAATTGGTTGGATCCTTTGCATTGCGGTGCCCTGGTTTTACAGCCGAGTGGATTACCACATCGATATCGTGTGCATCAAAGTAGTCCGTTACTCTGATGTCATCGAGCAAATCAAGCTCCGCATGAGTGGGCACACTCATTTCATATTTGTCGGCAAGTTGTTCACTAAGGTTTTTTCCAATAAAACCACTACCGCCAGTCAATAGCACTCTCATGATTGAACACCTATCTGCATTGATTTTCTTCTCTCATATAGTCCGAATCTAACTAAAACATACAATAACGTGTATATGAGAACTGGATATACAATCACAGAAATGCCAACAGGTATAACAAAACCGGAGAGATATTGCATAGGAATCACTAGAAAACCAAGTAGTACGGTAATAATTGTGTAGTACTCTCTAGATTCGTAATCTGCATTCTGTTGAAAACTAAGAAACATCAAGCTTGCGGGGATGTACAAGTGTACTAGTGTATAATCTGCTGAGATAAAAGGAAACCCGATCATAGCTAAATACAAAATAAATATCTTTCTCCATAAAACCAATTCCAATTTGTTGATATAATAAATCAGTCCAAGAAAAAGAGAAGCCATTGCTATTAGATAAAGGTTCTTCATATGAACAGGATCTAGGATCCCGAAAACCTTGTTAGCAAACCATAAAATTGTGTACATAGTATGATTGAATTGCATCCCCCGGCCGTTTAAAACATAAACCGTGTCATAGTTTTGGAAACCTAATATCATACTCCTAAAATTGTGTTCAAAACCGTGTGGTAATAAACTAAATGTAACCAAGGTAACAAAAATAACACCTAATACAAAGTACACAATGTACTTGATTTTATCCCGCTGGAGAAACAATCCCAGAAAGACAACAGCAAACGGCTTCATGCAAAAGGCCATGACCAGCCAGAAAATTGACCAATAGAATTTCTTGTTTACGAAGGAAAAAACGAACATACTTAACAGTATAAACTGCAGGCCTTCTTGATTACCTCTATCCAAAAGAACCAGCAAAGGATACGACGTTACCACCATGATTACGGTAACTAGAATAGCCAGTCTAGGAGTTAACAAGAGCAAGATTGTTTTGTATATGCGATAACCAAAATACAGAATAATAGTAGCAGAGAATAGAAATAGGCCAAGCAGACTGTTCATATAACCATATATAGCTGTCATCCATACGTAACCAGGTGTAAATGGATAATATGTTGACCCAACGTTGTATGCACCACACCATACTGCATGACCGTGTGTAATGGTATTAAAAAAATCCATGAATCTATCTTTAGGTTTAAATAAGAAGGTATTAAATGGCCAGTCCAGTCCAAATGTTAATCCTAAAACCATATGATAAATGATAGCTATTATGAATCCAATGACCACTATTCTTGCAAATTTGATTGATAACTCCACCCATTACACCCCCGATCCGGTCATTCCTATTCGGGCCAAGTTATTCATGATTGATATTGCACACTTCAACATCTCACCAGTCATCCCCGGATAAACCCCAACCCAAAACGTCCTATTCATTATTTCATCCGTATTCTTCAAATCCGCAACAACCCTAAATCCTTCGTGTTTTCTGCGCATCTCATCAAAACACGGGTGTTTGGTTAGATTGCCACCAAACAGCATCCTGGTCTGAATGCCATGTTTCTCCAGGCGTGCAACCATGTCATTGCGATTCAAGCCTGAGTCATCTCTGACTGTCATCGCAAATCCAAACCAACAAGGATCCGAAACGGGAGTGGCCTCCGGTAGAATCAATTTGTCAGACAGACCTGCCAATCCATTACGAAGCTGAAGCCAGTTATTCTTCCTAGCCTCGATAAAAGCAGGCAACTTCTCTAGTTGGGCGCACCCGATCGCTGCCTGCATTTCGGTCATTTTAAGGTTGTAGCCGAAATGCGAATATACATACTTGTGGTCATAGCCATAGGGCAATTCCCCAAACTGCCGGCTGAATCTGTGCCCGCAGGTATTATCCCTGCCAGACGGGCATATGCAGTCACGGCCCCAGTCTCGCATGGAGTTCACGATGCGATGCAGCAGATGATTGTTGGTATAAACAGCTCCCCCTTCCCCGGTTGTGATATGGTGGGCGGGGTAAAAACTGCTGGTGGCAAGGTCGCCAAAAGTCCCCGTATATTGGCAATCATACTTCGAACCCAAGGCATCGCAGTTGTCCT
>CAYRIA010000207.1:0-2968 GCA_964424175.1 uncultured Oscillospiraceae bacterium
GATACCGATATTGTCCGCAACGGTTAGGATGTCGGCAAGCGACAGATCGCGCCCGTTGCCGTTGACGCAAGTGGCGTGTTCGCCGCCGATGGAGTTGCTGTAGGTCAGGTCGTAGGCGGGCGACAAATGCCACGCGCCGCGATCCTCATCGTACAGGAACGTAAAGTTATTGGAATGGTCGTCGCGGTTGTGTGCGAACACGTTAAAGCACATGAGCCGGTACATCTTCTCGACCTCGGAATAATCCTTCGTTAGTTCCAGCGTCAACGCCATCAGCGAATGATAATCCAGTGCCGGGATACGGTGTGAAACCTCCAACAGCGCGGACGCGGTCAGCATGTGAATGCGCTTGGTGCTGCCGTCTGGCTGCTTTACACGGTCAAAGCGTTTCGTGCCGAAATAGCCCTCGCATTGCTTGGACGGAAACAGGCGCGTTTCGGTCATTTCGATGCCGCACTTCTTCGCGCATTGGCTGTATCGGTATTCCGTGAGACCGATATCCGGTCGATCTGCGGACGCGGGAAACTTGATGATCCAGTCCTCCCCATCCACCGTGGTCAGAATTTTCGGACGCGCACCGCCGGATGATCCGCCGAGGCGGAAAAGCTCGTCAAGGTCGGGCGAATACTCCGTTTCCAAAATGCGGCGGCATTCCTCGGCGTAGCGGTCAAAGGTAAGCTGCGCTTGCTCCGTTTTCCATATGTGTGCCGGACGGTAGGACAGCGCCCCCATGCCGGAATCGCCCACAATCGCCAAGCGGTTCAATACGCCAATCGCCGCAGGATTCTCGTGTTCCCGCACCAGCATACGGTCAACAAGCAGCCTGCCCCAACCGTCCGGCAAGCTGTCTGCAAACACGCCGAACAAGCCGTCGAACGGATCAGCCTTGGGCATGAACACTTTCTTTTGCAGCGGCAGCTTGAACGGGCTGATGGCATATCCTGTGCGCAGCCACTCGTCCGCGTACTCGAATGCGGCAAACTGCTCCCTATAGAGCGCCAACGTGCCGACCTTGCGTTCGCCCATATAGACTTCCAGCGACTTACACCGTTCCATCGATGATCTCCTGTATGGAGTGAATCTCCGTCTGCGCAAATAGCTGCTCGAATCCGTCCGCGCAGTCCAGCACGATGGCGAGTTTCAACAGCGACATGAGCGATATCTCGCCCGTGCTTTCAAACCGTTTCAATGAGCCATAGCTCACGCCAGATTTTGCGGACAAAGCCTGCATGGATAGCTTCTGCCGCTTCCGGCATTTGCGCACATTTGCCGCTATTGTTTGAGCGAAATTCTTTGGCGTTTTCATGATAAACTGTTCCATGGTTCATATTTTATCCGTCTTTACTTTATCTGTCAATCTACGGATAATATGTTGTCTTGTTTCAGCATTTTAAGACATATAATTCTCGGATTCATATTCGTATTCACGAGACAATTCCAGCGCATCCGGCTTACAATTGAGCGTCCGCAGGACGCGCAGCCAGCTTCACAGAAGCTGATCAAAAATGGGGTTTGGGGAGGCATCCCCAACAAGCAAAAATCGCAAGTGGGTACCACCTTGCACTGCTTGCCACTAAGTAATTGCCGATTTTGCAGTCTAGTATTTCTCGATCTTCTCGGCGTTTATAGCAATAAGCAACTTCGCACATTTGCCGCCTGTCGGAGTTGCCTGTATGCTTTAGGTATCACTTACAGGAGGTACTTAGGCATGAAGCTGACCTACACGCAACGCGGAGATTATATGTTGCCGGATTTGACTTTAACAAACGAGCCGGTGCCGACCTACGGCAAGTACGGCAGAATGCGAAAGCGGTATTTGCAGGAGCATCGCAAAGCGCTGTACAACGAACTGCTGCTGTCCGGCAAGCTCGTTGCCCATCTCAACGACGTGGACGCGCAGGCCAACGACTATCTTGCCCGTTCCGTGCCGGAGATGGCAAAGCTGCAAGGCGTTACCGAAACGCTCAAGGCGGAAGATCAAATGGCTTGGATCGGCGCGATGAACATGATCCACGCGCAAATTGAGGAAATCATTTTGACCGAAATCGTTTATAATTAAGCGAAAGAGGGTGACGCAATGTTGACGTATGAAAAGGTGCTCGATGTGTTCCGCGACTATCTTGCCGAGGACGCCATGTTTGAGATCGTCATGACACACAACGGTTATATCATGCTGGAGTGGGATGAGCGGACAAAGGAGTGTTTGGAGGCGCACACCTGCCGGACGCCGGAAGCCATGCTGGATGAACTGTTGAGCGCATATGGCAACTATGTGGAATTCGGTCTCACGCATGGTCAACGCGAACTGACGAAGGCAGACGAGGCCGAGATTCGGAGCAAGCAACAGGCGATGGCGGATAAATGCAAGTAACGAAAAGGCACGGGGCATATCACTCCGTGCCTTGATTCTATCTCTTGGAGCAGTTATTTTTGATGTCTTTTCAACATTGCCTGTGCCGTGCTTTCTAATACTGCCAGATCATCCTCGTCCAGCGAATTGAGGATCACGTCAAGGCGCTTCCGGGCGTCGCCGCCCTTTCCCGTATCAGCGGGGTAGAAAAACTGATCGACGGAAATGCCGAGCTTCGTAACGATCTGATAAAACACATCAAGCTTGGGATGCTGCCCACGGTTTTCCATATACATGATGCTGCGGGAGGAACGACCAACGAGTTCGCCCAATTGTTCCTGTGTGAATCCCTGCTCTTTTCGCTTCCGCTTGACTTCCAAACCCAACTTGCGAATATCAAATATGTGCTTGCTTTTGTACATGATTTTATCACCCTATCTTATTGTAGCTTTCGGGTGGAATGAAATGAATGTACTATGGACGTACTTTAACTGCCAATTAATTTCGTGTTTCTGGCAGCAGGGCGAGGGATTCGGCTTATCATGCGTAATGAACGTTGAGGAAGCATCTTGCTTTCCCGTTCTTTGCGGCTAGGAGTATGGTATAGTGGCATCAGGA
>CAYRIA010000208.1:0-1331 GCA_964424175.1 uncultured Oscillospiraceae bacterium
AAGCTCTACCGTGTCAACGCCAATGTGCACCATTATTTCCGCGCCGTCATCCGCCGTTATGCCGAAGGCGTGTCCGGTATCCGCCACGCTCTCGACCCGTCCGGTAACAGGGCTGTATACTTTGCCGTTGTCCGGCATAATACAAACGCCGTCTCCCAGCGTTTTCTCCGAAAACACCTCGTCGGGCATCTGCTCTATGGGCAGAACACTGCCGGTCTGGGTGGCATAAACGGTACATGGTTCGTCGGGTTTCTTGCTTTTTCCAAATCCGAAAATCATATATTGTCTCCTTGTGACCTACCGTGCGGGAAATCCCGCACGGTAGGTTTGTAACAGTTTGTTGCTTGAAAATCGGTCAGCGCAGGGGAGACTGGCACATTCTGCGGTAGGTATGACGTTTTCCTTTGACAGCAAGGCAGTAGGACAGTATCGCTTCAGGGAGAGCAACGCTTTCATAAACTCCGCCGGCCGCGACATTGAACATGTCTACGCCGCACATCTTGTTGTTTACCACGATGTTGCTGATGGTATTGTCGTCTGCGGATTCAATAGAGTGCGCGACGCTGCACGCAGCAATAGCGCCCTTGGCGTGGATAGCGTCAACCAGCGATGAAACGTAGCCAATCGTGAAGCCCGGCACTATACCGGCAGCCGGGACATCAAGGATGTCCGCACCGGCGTCAGCCAGAGCCGAAAGGTATTCTGCGGTGACGATCCCTTTCAGGTCATACGGCGGCCATTGCCCGCTGATTATTGCGCCGGGGCCGTGCTGAACTCCGCTTTCGATGACTATACTATCCTGCGCGATTTCTCTGGCTTCTCGGACTGCCTTGAGCATGCTGTCGTTTCTGACGGCGTTCAGGGCGCAGAGCGCAACAAAGTCATACCCCGCTTCGACGATGTATTCCATCATCTCCCGCGAATAGTAACCGTCGCGATAGAGCGGGCCGAAGTCCTGTCCGGAGTATTCGGGCACCAGTAGAGTGACACCTATGGGGCGGCCGACAAGAGCCTTCAGCTCCGGCACAGTCCAGCCAAAGCCCATATCGGCCTGAAGCGCTGTTTTGTAAGGCTGGTCATCCTCCGGGTTCTTCGACGGCAGGCCGCTGAGCTGCAAACGCTTGGGATCAAGGCCCTCAAGATTTATTATGTCCGCGCCAAAGGACGCCGCAAGCTCGACGTTGCTCACCTTTTCCACATAGTTGACCGAACGCGGGCACACGAAAGCGCATACAGTTCTGCTCTCAGCCGCTCTTATACCGTCAATAAAATCGCGCCGATTCAGGCTTTTTAATTCGCCGGGTGTACAGTCAAGCAGTCTTTTTCCCATG
>CAYRIA010000208.1:1341-2853 GCA_964424175.1 uncultured Oscillospiraceae bacterium
TGCTCTCCTTTCAGTCAGGTCAGATTATTACTCCTCGTATCCGGGAAGTCCGATCTCGTCGCCGTTCTTGTAGCCGACGGTCATTGCCAGCGCGCAGGACAGAATATAGGTGGCAACGGAGATAATGAGCCAGTACACAAAGGTGTTGGTGAAGAAAACGGGGAAGGAGCCCAGAGGTACCAGACCGATCGCAAGAGCGGATACTTTGAAAATACCGTAGAAGAAGCCGCCGATGGCGATGCTGATAGAGGTCGTGACCATGACCTTCTTGAAGGTCAGGAATATACCGTACAGTGCGGGCTCGGTCAGGCCGATGCCGGTGATAAGGGTAGCGGTGCTGGCAATGCTCTTGAGCTTGGGGTTCTTGGTCTTAATAAGCACGCCCAGCGATGCGCCGGACATGGCAACGTGAGCAATGCAGATGCCGGGAATGATGTAGTCCACGCCGATCTTCTCGATGGAGGCAATGATAATCGGGGACCAGCTGGTATGGATGCCGCACAGAACCTGGAACGGATAGGTGACAGAGAATATAAGCTGAGACAGCCAGGGAACAGTGTTGCTGAGCCAGAGATAGCCGTTCGCGACCAGATCGGTGACCCACTTCATTACGGGGCCGACGGCAACAAGTGCGAGGATGCCCATTACGACAACGCTGATAAGCGGAATGAATACTATCTGGACAGACTTTGCGATCTTCTTATACAGCCACTTTTCCAGAATGGAGAGCACATAGGTGCAGGTAAGAACTGGGATAATAGAGCAGCTATAGTTTATCAGCCGGATGGGTATAAAGTCAAATAAATATGCAAACTGCTGGCCGGCATCCGCGAGAGCCATGAAGTTGGGGTGCATCAGCACGCCTGCGATGGCCATGGCGAGGATGGCGTTGCACTGGAAGCGCTTTGAGGCGGAGTATGCCACATAGAAGGGCAGGAAATAGAAGCCGACGCTGTACAAAGTTGCGAGAAGCAGATCGACGGTGGTGCCCTTTGCAACTATATTGGTGACATTAAGCAGAACATGAATGCCTTCCACAAGGCCGCAGCCGCAGATTATGGGGACGATAGGCGACATGACGGCACCCATCATTCCTATGAACATCTGGAAGAGGTTGACCTTTTCTTTCTTCGCGGGGGTCTGAGCCGGTGCGGCGTCGCTTATCTTTACATGACGCATGACCTCGTCAAAGAGAGGCTTGACCTCCTCGCTGCCGACAACGACAGAGTAGGTTGTGCCGATTTTCTTGGTGCTCATTACGCCGTTGAGACGACGGATTTCGTCTTCCTTTATAAGGCTCTCGTCCTTCAGATTAAAGCGAAGCCTTGTAAAGCAATGCATAACGTTTCCTACGTTGTCGGCTCCACCCAGCAGGGGCAGAAGGGATTCAACGAATTTTACTGTATCCATGTTTTCTCCTCTTTTCTTTTTTTGTGAAATGCTGATAATACTCATAATGCGGGGAAAGGTTAAGGCCGTAATCACTCCCTTTGATTGAATTTTTATTGAGAC
>CAYRIA010000209.1:0-1173 GCA_964424175.1 uncultured Oscillospiraceae bacterium
TATCCATCCCTCTTGTGAATGTCTCCGGAGGAGAAGCTCTTTACAGTGTATATGGGCAATATGTGGAGGGCTGCGGGCACAAGCTCTGTTTTATTCCCAGTCTTCCCAACGGTAAAGCTGTAGGCAGCACAAAGACCCGCTATTCATTTCGCAGTCTTATAGGCTGCTCGCGGGTTTTTAATGAAGCTATCGAGACCTCCAAGCTTGCATCTCAAAGCCTCAGCACGGTTTTATTGACGGGAGAGAGCGGCACCGGGAAGGAGCTTATTGCCCAAGCCATACACTCAGCCAGCCCGAGGAGTGCTTCGCCGTTTATTCCGGTCAATTGCTCTGCAATCCCAAAGGATCTAATCTCCAGCGAAATTATGGGTTTTGAAGACGGAGCGTTTACCGGGGCGCGGCGCGGCGGTCAACCTGGAAAATTTGAGATTGCCAACGGCGGGACAATTTTTCTGGATGAAATATCCGAGATGCCCTATGATATGCAGAGCTCTCTGCTGCGCATCCTTGAGGATCATGTGATAAACCGCGTCGGCAGCAGCAGATATACCAGCATTGACGTACGCGTTATCGCCGCTACAAACCGCGACCTGTGGAGTTGCGTCACAAACGGCTCCTTCCGTCTTGACCTGTATTACCGTTTGAATGTCATACGGATAGACCTGCCTCCTCTCCGGGAAAGGGATGGCGATATTGAGCTTCTCGTACCAAATCTGCTGGCGCTGTCATCATACAAAAACCGCTTGCCGCTTGTCACCATCTCACCCGAGGTAGTACAGCTATTCAAGGAATATTCATGGCCCGGCAATATCAGAGAATTGAAAAATGCTATTGAGCGCTGCGTAATTCTGTCCCGCTCGGGTACAATTACAATTGACAGCTTGCCGAGCGATATTTACAATATGCTCCTGGCCGGCGCGCCGGTTCCCGCATCCCCGAATTATCCAATCGCTCCTGCTGCCGCTGTCCCCAAGCATTCCTCCGTGCAGCCCAGCCATGCTGTGAAAGAATACGAAGCGAGCCTGATAAAAGAACTGCTTGTATCCTGTGACGGGAACAAGAGCCTTGTCTCAAAAAAACTTGGCATTTCACGCAGCACATTATATAAACGCATGACTGAGCTAGGCCTGTAAACAAGATCCAGCTAATATATAAAGTACGGTGCAGACATGA
>CAYRIA010000209.1:1222-2813 GCA_964424175.1 uncultured Oscillospiraceae bacterium
CGGCAGCAAAGCATACAGATTCTGACGCTGTCAGCCCCCGAATTGTGCACCATGATAGAGCACAAGGCTACGTTGAACCCGATTCTTGACCTGAACGCGCCCACCGACGGGGTCGGCGGTATATCCCGTCAGGGTTCTGAATTCGATACGGAGGAAACCTTTGCGTTATGGGCCGACTCATATTACGCGGAACCTGACAGACTTTTTGACTGCCCCAATAATCCGCAAACTTATTCAGAGCATTTGATATCTCAGCTTGGCCAAATGGCCGATCTGGATACCGATACCTATACTCTTTGTGTATATCTGGTAGGTTGCCTTAATTCTGCCGGATATCTTGACATTTCGCTGTCTGAACTCGCAGATGAGCTTTCCGTATCTAAATTTCAGCTTGAACAGTCATTGTACATCATCCAGCAATTAGACCCTTTGGGAAGCGGGGCGAGAAATCTTTCGGAGTGCCTTCTGCTCCAGTTGGCCGATAGCTGTAACTTCAACGAGCTCACCGTTCATATGGCTCAGTATGGTCTTGAATTATTGTCTCAAAGGGAATATTCTGAGCTTGCGAAGCTACTGGGGCACAACATCGGCGAGGTGCAGGATGCCGCAAAGATCATCTACTCTCTGAACCCAATACCGTCGCGCGGTTATTTCTCAGGACGTTTTTCCGAATATGTAATCCCGGAGGCCAGCATAAGCGTGCACGGTGATACTGTCGGCATAAGCATAAACGGCAGTGCCTTGCCTGCGGTGTCTCTAGATTCATATTATTGCGCACTTGCCGAAGGCGACAGCTATCCGGACGCAAAGGCTTTTTTGAGTAAAAATCTTGTTGAAGCTAAATCTCTTATTTCAGACCTTGATTACAGGAAGAATACCATCTCCGCAATTCTCTCCTGCATTATCGCAGAGCAGCAAGATTACTTCCGCGGGAAAAGCGAACTCAAGCCAATGACAATAACCATTATAGCCGACGCTCTCGATCTGAGCACCTCTACCGTCAGCAGGGCGATCAAGGATAAGTTTGTTTTATATAACGGGAAGGCTTTGCCGATCAGGAGTTTTTTCTCCACAGCTGTTCGCTCGTCCGACGTCGACTCGTTCAGTACAGCCGCGCTTCTCAAGCAACTGCAGCTTATCGTATCCGAGGAGGATCCTTATCATCCTTTTACAGACTCTGAGCTTGAAAAAAAGCTCCGGGATTGTGGACTTGCAATTTCCCGGCGCACGGTAGCGAGCAAGCGCGAAGCGTTAAAAATTCCTCCCGCCTCAAAGAGACGAAAGCATTAGTCTTGCTTCAGTGACAGCCATTAATAGGGAAGCGATTGTCACACCAATTTTATCGGCAGATAACCGCTTTCTTACATATAATCTCAATGGGGTGAAGCTGATTATCAGAAACGAGGCGTTACATACTTGAGGGTATTACATGGATGGTCGTCGCAGAAAGGTAGTAAAAAATAGCAAAGCGGAGAGGGTGAACAGCACCCCAATTGTTAGACAGTATGGTATACTGAATAATGATTGGGGTGTTTTCTATGCCAAAAGGAGTACCAAACAAACGCTACACACCGGAGTTCAAGGTGATGGT
>CAYRIA010000210.1:0-2775 GCA_964424175.1 uncultured Oscillospiraceae bacterium
CCATGACCACGGCGAAGATGGGCAGGGCGAGCCAGCGGTTGGTGACGATCCGGTCAATCTTATCAGAAGCGGAGAGCTTGCCCTGGTCTTTGCGCACAAGGCAGTCCTTGATGATGGCGGCAATGTAGAGGTAGCGTTCGTTTGTGATAATGCTCTCCGCGTCGTCGTCGAGCTCCTGCTCGCAGGAGACGATGTCCGCCTCAATGTGGGCAAGCAGTTCATCCGAAAGCGAGAGCGTTTCCAACACCTTCGGGTCGCGCTCAAAGAGCTTCACGGCATACCAGCGCTGCTGCACCTGTGGAACCAGCTCCTGCGTCGCCTCCTCGATGTGGGCGATTGCATGCTCAACGCTGCCGGAAAAGTTGTGCTGCGGCACGCTGGGAACAGCCGCTCTGGCCAACTCGACGGCTTTTTCCGCGGCCTCCGCGATCCCGCTGCCCTTCAGCGCCGAAATCTCAAACACCGGGCAGCCCAGCGCCCTTGCAAGACGGTCAATCCGCAGATTGTCGCCGCGTTTGGCGACGAGATCCATCATGTTGACCGCGATCACAACCGGGATGCCCAGCTCGGTCAGCTGCGTTGTCAGATAGAGGTTGCGCTCAAGGTTTGTGCCATCAACGATGTTCAAAATCGCATCGGGGCGCTCCGTAATCAAGTAATTTCGTGCAACGACCTCCTCCAGCGTGTAGGGAGAAAGCGAATAGATGCCGGGAAGATCCATCAGGATCACGTCCTTGTGGGTCTTGAGCTTGCCTTCCTTTTTCTCCACGGTAACGCCCGGCCAGTTGCCGACGAACTGGTTGGAGCCAGTCAGCGCGTTAAAAAGCGTCGTCTTTCCGCTGTTGGGGTTGCCCGCCAGCGCGATTTTGATCGCCATTGTAGCTGTCCTCCTTCATGAATGATAGAAATTCGGTTAGTTCTGGCTAACCAAATCCGTGCAGTTTGCGGGAAGCCGCAAGCCTCCCGCTTAAGGCGCTGCCTAGTGCACAGCGACCATTTCGGCGTCTTGTTTCCGCAGGGAGAGTTCATATCCCCGCACGGTCACCTCAAGGGGATCGCCAAGTGGAGCGACCTTGCGCACATAGATCTTTGCGCCCTTCGTGATGCCCATATCCATGATCCTGCGCCTAAGGGCGCCCTCGCCGTTGACGCGCTCCACGGTCACGGTCTGGCCGCACTTGATCTGACGTAATGTCTGCATACTCGTTCTCCTTTCAGGCTGCGCCCGCCGCTGGGCTGCGCGCCAAACTGAACCCCTTGCGGTGCTCAGACCAGAATTTTAGTTGCCATTTCACGGCTGACGGCCACGCGCGAGTCCTTGACGTTGACAATGACGTTGCCCGCAATCTCCGAAATGATGGTGACCGCACCGCCGACCACAAAGCCGAGGCTTTCGAGAAACTGCTTTGTTTCCGGCTTTCCGCCAATTCTCCTAATGCAGTTTTCCTCGCCGACCCTTGCCATTGTTAAAGGCATAAACGTCCCTCCCTGCAGCGCGGTACAGAACCGCAAATTGGTTAGAGCTAACTAACTATAGATAGGTTAGCACATACTAACCGAGTTGTCAAGAGCCGGATAAAAAGAATTTGGCTATTTGCATTTTATGCCCAATTATGCTATTCTGTTTAAGGAAAGGGAGATGACGGCCTTGAAAATTCAGGAATCTGCGGAAATGTATCTTGAGACGATCCTCGTCCTGGGGCAGAAGAACCCGACAGTGCGCGCGGTTGATGTGGCCGCAGAGCTGAACTATAAAAAGTCCAGCGTCAGCGTGGCGATGAAAAATCTGCGGGAAAACGCGTGTATCCGTGTCGATGCCGACGGGTCAATCACCCTCACCGACAAGGGCCGGCAAATCGCCGAGACGATGCTGGAACGCCACACTCTGCTTTCCGATTGGCTGATCGGGTTGGGCGTTGATCGTACGATCGCGGTGGAAGACGCCTGCCGCATGGAGCACGTCATCAGCGCCGAGAGCTTTGAGGCGATTAAAAAGCAACTTCGCGCCTGAGCGTGAAAAGCTTCCATTGTAACGCCGCCCCGCCGGGATTCCTCCGGCGGGGCGGCTTTGTGCTTTGCGGCATTGACTGCGCGCAAGCAATACGGCAAAAAGTATCGCGCAGGTTGACTAATTCAACCGAAATCAACTTTGAATCCATTGATTTTTCGCCTACCGAAGACTACTATAGGTTCAGAGGTGATCGTTATGAAAGAGATCAATATCGCGAAAGTGCTGGTAAAAAAGCGAAAGGAAAAGGGCATCACGCAGGATGAGCTGGCCAATTACATCGGCGTTTCCAAAGCCTCCGTTTCCAAGTGGGAGACAGGGCAGAGCTACCCCGACGTTACCTTCCTGCCGATGCTCGCGTCATTTTTCAATATCAGTGTGGATGAGCTGATTGACTACCACCCGCAGATGACGAGCGAGGATATTCGAAAGCACTATCGGCGCCTCGCCGCCGAATTCACGGAAAAGCCGTTTGACACGGTGCTTGCCGAGTTGCGAGAAACGGTTAAGAAGTATTATTCATGCTTCCCGCTGTTGTTCCAGATGGGGACGCTGCTCGTAAACCATATCGAACTGGTTCGGGAGGCACAGAAGGCTGCCGAGCTCGTCGCGGAGGCAAAGGCACTTTTTGTCCGCGTCAAAGAGGAGAGCGGCGACCTGGCCTTAATTAAGCAGGCGGTCTTTATGGAGGCTTTCTGTGCGCTCGCTTCCGGTGACCCGGATTCGGTGCTTGAGCTGCTGGAGGGCAGCGTCACGGGCGCGATGCC
>CAYRIA010000211.1:0-2765 GCA_964424175.1 uncultured Oscillospiraceae bacterium
TGATCCAGCGACATGACGTATTGCATAGGTATTTTTCCTTTCATGCGAATATAGGAGGGCTCATCCGCCGCGAGCGGCCCGCGCTCCCCCTGACGGAGCGGGCGTTATTTGATGAGCCTTGTCATTCTGGCGAGGGTAAGGCGGTTGCGGATGGCGGAGGAGATATCGAGAAACTCGCTCTCCACGCTCTCGTCTATGCCGAGCTCCGCGAGGGAGTGCTTCGCGCCTATCCGCTCGTACAGCGAAAGCAGCTCCTCATAGCTCGGTATTCCGGCTATGACGGCGCGTATCTCCGGCCAGTGCTCCTTTACGGCCTCCGGCGGGAAGCTCTTGAGCACGTCGTTCCCGTTCTCCTTTATTATGCCGTCGGCCAGCGGGCCGAACACGTCTCTCACCCACTGCTCCGAAAGCGGCTCGTAGGGCCTGACCTCTATGCTCTCGCGCTTTGCGAGCTCATGGTATGCCTTGGCGCACATCAGCGTGCCCACGCCGACGCACTCCCCGTGGAGGCCGTGCGCGTGTTCAAAGCCGCGCGGCTTCATCTCCACCAGATGGGCCACCAGATGCTCCGCGCCGGAGGCGGCGCGGCTGTTGGAGAGAATCTGCATGGTGAGGCCAGAGAGCATCTGGGTATAGGCCATGGCCTCGAAGTCGGGCGCTTTGCCCTCGGCGAGCTCGTTGGCGCAGCGGGCCATGATGTCCAGCGCCTCCTGCGCCATGGCGCAGACCCTTTCGCAGAAGTACTCCCCGGAGACTATATGGGCTATCTTCCAGTCGGCTATGGAGACGTACTTGGCGAGGATGTCCTGCACGCCGGCAATGGTCAAAAACATCGGCGCGCCGGCGATAACGTCCATATCGCATATCACGGCGTCCGCCGCCTGCATGGGGATGGATTTCTTCTGCCCATCTATTATAATAGAACAGATGTCGGCGGTGAAGCCGTCGGAGGAGACGATGGTGGGCACGGCCACAAAGGGTATGCCGAGCTTCCACGCGCTGTAGCGGCCGAAGTCCATCAGCGTGCCGCCGCCCACGACGACGATATAGTCGGGCTTGCGCACGAGCTTCGTCATCATGTCCTCGATAAGGCCCTTCTCGCTGTGGAGCCCCTGGGCCTCGAGGACTATCTCCTGATCCGCCCGCACATGCTTAAGGCCGGGCAGGGCGTAGATATTGGTATCGTAAATGACCGTGCGGAATCCGGACAGGCCGCACTTATCCATGTATTCGTCGAATTTGTTCAGAGCGCCGTACTCGCAGACCACCAGCTTCGTTCTCAGCTCGTGGTCGCGCCCGCACTCGCAGGGGCCCAGGTATCTGGCGGTATCAAGTATCATGTTCCGTACCTCCGTTCAATTCACCGCAGCATAAAAAATATGTATCTAATATACAACCGCGGCAACAGTTTTGCAACAGCGGGCGCTCAAAATTGCGGAAAAAAGAGAACCCGCCGCCGCATGGACGGCGGGTTCGAGGTATGCGATGGAGTGAAAAAGAATTACTTTATTTGCTTCTTTGCGCTGCTTCTGAAGTATGCAAAGAGTCCGACGGAAAGACCGAATCCCACAAGCATGAGCAGCAGAACCTTTACGCTAAGCGCCCAAGGCGTTCCGACTGTGGGCACGCGAATCTCAGCAACAGTCCACGCGGCGATAGCAGCGAGGAGCCCGGTGACAAGACCGGCCAGATACGGATTCCCGGTTTTCTTGAATATGTATCTGATGATTATCATGAAGACAAACACGATAGCAGGAAGCGCGATGATCCACGTGGGAGCGGAGGCCATGCCGCCAAAGTTGGGATTCCAACTGGTAGCTCTGTATATTCCGTAGACATATACGATAACGAACAGTGTGGGGAGTGCGGCAAAGAAAGCGAGAACAGCGGAGTTTATCCATGTCTTCTTGCCAAGGACATCATTGAAGTTGAAGCAGTTGAGCGAGAAGGACATTATGCAGTAGTAACACACAAAGAAGGGAAGGCCAATGAGCATATGAACGAGACGCTCAGCGTCAAAGGCCATAAAGCCCCAGTACACAAACAGGTAGGTGGTCTTAAAGAGGAAGTCTGCCGCGAATACAACGACCATCATACCGGCAACCGCAATGAGTGCTACGAGGAAGCTCTTGCCGATGATTTTCCAAGGAACCGCAAAGCCATTATTTGTGAGGGAGAAGCCATGCTTCTTACCATATGCAAGATACCAAATAAAGGCTGCAAGAATGGTGTATGCACCGCAGAGCAAGCACATGAGCGCGTGGAACATGGGGATAGAGCTGCGGTATATGGTATCCCAGAATGTGCTGAGCTGGAGTTTGTTCATCATCCACAAAACAAATATTCCAACTGCTGTGCAAGCCAGCTGCAACACCCAGAACCATATCTTGCCCTTGGTGTCAACGCCGGTATTGAGCACGGGAGCGCCGAGATTTACGTCGGCAAAAACCTTGGTCTTTTCAACCAGTGTCAGTGCCAGCGCCACCACCAGAACAAGAAGGCTGATAAGTCCGACCAGAGAGCAGAAGAAATAGAAGCCAAAGATATGACTGGTCGGTGCAAGTGCCGTGTTGGTGGGAAGGGTACGGGCAAAGAAGGTAAGGATATTCGTGGTAACGGTGCTTGAGAACCAAGGCCGCATATGCGTCTCATTGGTCACATTTATCTGACGGGTTCCAACCCCGTCGCCGGCTTCCTGTTCATAAATCTCTTCGGCAACCCTCATATCGTCGGCAGTAGTCGCAGGATCCTGTCCGAAGTGCAGG
>CAYRIA010000212.1:0-2759 GCA_964424175.1 uncultured Oscillospiraceae bacterium
CGCAAGGCGGTATTCGGAGGGGGTCATTCCACCTAACCTTTTTTGTGGCCGCCGGTGTATGTAATAGTCGAAATATTCGGCTGTTACTTCGTAAACGTCAGAAGATTTCCTGAGCATGTTCTTGCACAAATAGATACATTCACATTTGAATTGGCTGATGAAACTCTCGGCACAGGCATTGTCCCAGCAGTTTCCTTTTCGGGACATGCTGTGCAGAATTCCGCGCTCATCAAGCAGGCTTCTGAACTCCTTGTTCGTGTAGTGTATGCCTCGGTCGCTGTGAAGAACAGCGCCCTCCATATCGGGTAGCTTCTTTATTGTTTCGATACTTAGGCTCTTGTCCGGGTTGTCGCTCATATGCCAGGCAACCGGATAATTGTCGTACAAATCGATAACGGCCGACAGATACATCATCTTGTGTGGTGTTGGGATGTATGTGATATCCGTAACAAGCTTCTCATCAGGCTTCAATGCCTTGAAATCTCGATTGAGGATATTCGGCCTTATGAATTCGTCCTCCCCGGGCGGTCTCTTATACTTTGGCCTTACGATGGATTTTATCTCATGTTTTCGCATGATTCGCTTGATTTTCTTATGGTTAACGGTCAATCCGTATACGCTTTTCAGCCGCATCCTAATCGATCTGTACCCATATCTCCGCCCGCTTTTCTTATATAGATCGATTATCTTGTCCTCTATATCCGAAGAAGGCTGGAGCTCTCGCCGCTTGTATTTGTAGAATGCCGCTCTGCTGATTCCCGCAATGGCACATAGAAGAGTGGTGGAGTATGAGTTTGCCAGCGAAAGAACTATTTCGTACTTTACTTGCCGGATTCCCTCTTTTTTTTTATGAATGGCTGCAGTGACTCAAGTCCTTCATAATAGGCTACGCGAACCTTCAGCACCTCGATTTCGGCCTCATATTGCTTTTCTCGCTCGGTGCGGTCGTCGGCGCGCACCACCTTCTCAGGTGCTCTGCCGGCAGCTTTCAAGGGCTTAGTAGCGTCCTGCGACAGCAGTCCTTTTTTCTTTAGATACCGCTCCCAGTTGGTAACATAGTTTTTACTCGGCAAGCCGTATTTCAATGCCGTTGTTCGTACCCCCAGTTGATTCCGGTAATAATCTTTGACAACACTGAGTTTGAACTCGTCGCTGTACGCTTTCTTCTCTGTTTTTCTCATGCAGATCACTCCCGTCTGCAGTATATCTACCTGTCCCTATTTTGTCTACTTTCGGGGGCTCACTCCAGTTCATTTGCTTGCGCGTGTACCCCAAATGTCCTCCCAAAAAAGGAAATACTGCCGCGCGAATATCGAAGGAGACTGCTTTCATGAAAAACAGACCGGCCCGCGTCATCCCCCTCCTGCTTTCGGTAGCACTGGCCGCCTGCCTGCTGCTGTCGGCCTGCGGCGCTGCCGTGAGCCCGGCGGCTTCCGCGCCGCCGACCGCGGCGGAAAGCGCGGCGGCGGAGCCGAGCTTCACGCCGGCCGAGCTCGCTTCCTACGACGGTCAAAACGGCAACAAAGCCTACATCGCCGTCGACGGCGTCGTCTATGACGTGACCGCGCTCTCGCAGTGGGGCTCCGCCCTGCACGCCGGCAAGTTCGCCCCCGGCAAAGATTATTCCGCGGAAATCAAAAGCGCTCCCCACCCGGTCAGCTATCTGCTCCGGGCCGTCCGGGTCGGCACCCTGTCTGATTGAGCGGAGAAAGAGAGGGGTAGTATGAGCATGGGCAGAGTACTCGGCTGGCTCATCGTGGCGGGCTTCGCCTTGACGCTTATGAATTATGTCGTAAAACGGGTCCACCGCAAATGGTTTTTGAAAATGGCGAAGGACGCGCCGGCGCGCCTGCGATTTCAGGCGCTCCTGCGCTTCCTCGTGCAAAACCACCGCTTTTTCGGGATGTTCACGACGGCGGCCCTGCTGGCGCACCTCACGCTGCAGTTTTTGTCCTGGGGATTTTATTGGACGGGCTTCCTCGCGGGCGGTTTGCTGGTGCTGCAGGGGGCACTGGGCGGATTTGGCCACTATGTCAGGAAAAAGAAAAGCGGCCCGTGGCTGGTCGCGCACCGGACCGTAGCCGTCCTCCTGCCCCTCGCCATGCTCTTGCACATCCTCACAGCAAAGCTGACCTAACAAGACAGGGGGACGGTTCTTTCGTCTTGCTTTTTTAGAGAAAGGTGTGAAATCGAATGCTCATCGTGTACGAGTCCCAGACAGGCTTCACTAAAAAATACGCGGAGATGCTCGCCGCTGAAACAAACTTGCGCGCGTGTCCGGTTCGGGACCTGTCCAAAAGCGCGCAGCGGAATGAGGAGATACTTTTTCTCGGCTGGATGAAAATCGGAAAAATACAGGAGCTGAGCAAAGCGAGAAAATTCAAGCTGGTCGCGGTGTGCGGCTCGGGCACGGGGCAGACGGCGGAACCCGACGAGCAAACCGTCATCGCCCGAAATCATCTGGAAGGGATTCCGTTTTTCTACCTGCGGGGCGGCTGCCTGCCGCTAAAAGAGCTGAAAGGGCTTAATCGAATCCTGCTGTCGATGTTTGTGGGGGCGCTAAAAAAGCGCGGCGACCGCGACGAGAAGCTGACCGAGTCAATAGACATCATCGAAAACGGCTTTGACGGCGTGAAAAAAGAAAACCTCGCTCCCCTGCTCGCGTGGCTTCAAACGCGATGATTGTCGATATATCCGATGATTTTCATCTGCCGGGCATCATGGACAGCGGGCAATGCTTTCGGGTAAAAAAGTTCCCC
>CAYRIA010000213.1:0-2754 GCA_964424175.1 uncultured Oscillospiraceae bacterium
GTTGCGGTCCAGCTGGTAGAGCTTTGGCATGACCGAGAGGATAACGTAGGGGATGTTGAAGCTAATGTGTGCAATCAGCAGTGTGCCAAAACCCAGTTCAAACCCCAGAAGTGCACCCGCCGAGACAAACAGCAGAGACAGGGACACACCCGTGATGATATCCGCGTTGACAACGGGGATACTGTTGACCGTGAGCAGCGGGCCGCGCCAGTTTTTCCGCATGTTGTAAAAACCGATGGCCGCGAAGGTGCCGATTACAGCGGCGATCACGGAGGCAAAGACAGAAACCAGCAGGGTCGTCTGCAGGGAACTCATGATCAGCTTGTCGCTGAACAGCTCCCGGTACCAGTCGAGGGTGAAGCCCGACCAGACCGTGCGGCTTTTCGAGCTGTTGAAGGAGAAGACGATCAGCACAACGATGGGCGCATAGAGGAAGATATAGGTTAGGGCAGTAAAAATCTTGCCCCCGGTGTATTTCTTCGTCACAGCTTCACCGCCTGTTCTTCACCCTCGCCGAAGCGGTTCATCACACTCATGCAGATCACGACGATCAGCATCATAATCAGCGAGATGGCGGAGCCGAGATGGGGATTGTAGGCGGCGCCGGTGAACTGCATTTCAATCAGGTCGCCGAGGAGCATGACGGTGCCGTTGGACAAAAGCTTGGAGATGACGAAGGTCGAAACCGCCGGGACAAAGACCATCGTGATGCCGGAAATGACCCCGGAGAGGCTCAGCGGAAGGATGACCTTGCGGAAAACCGTGCCGCTGCTGGCGCCGAGATCCTGCGCTGCCTCAACCACGAAAGGGTCAATTTTCACGATCACGCTCTGGATGGGCAGAATCATAAAGGGCAGGTAGTTATACACCATGCCGAGGATAACCGCCCCATCGGTGTTGATGAGCTGGAAATGGGTGATGGGTGTATAACCCGGGTTACCGGCGTTCAGGGAGTTTATCAGGTCGAAAACGCCGATGGAGGCCAGAAGCCTGTTGATCAGCCCTGTGTTTTCCAGCAGAGACATCCAGGCATAGGTGCGCAGAAGAAAGTTGATCCACATCGGCAGCATGATGAGCATGATGAGGATACGCTGGCTCTTGGGGCTCATGCGGCTGATGGCCAGAGCCACAGGGTAGCCGATAAGCAGAGAGATTACCGTTGCCAGAAAGGCCAACCACAGGCTTCGGATGAATACGGGGGCATAGCTTGCCATGCCGGAAAAGTTGCCCAGAGTAAAGCTCCCGTCCGCGCTGGTAAAGGCATAGACCGCGATCAGGATAATTGGGATCACGACAAAAAGCGCCATCCACAACACGTAGGGATAGGCGAAGGACTGACGGCGGAAGCGGTTGAAAAAGCCGCCGACGGGCCCGAGCACTTCAGAGATCCCGCCGCCTCTACTCATCTTCCTGCCCTCCGCCCTCGGGGTCCGCGGAAAGCTCGTCGTACTCCGCGCTGTAGGAGCTGTAATCGCCGTAAAGGCCTGAGTATTCGCTCTTTTTCATAATATGGAAGCCGTCGGGGTCTATCTTGACGCCGATGCGTGCGCCCACCGGGGAATGGTCGGTGGTCTGAATGAGCCATTTGAAGCCCTGGAAGTCGACGATGATGTCGTATTGCATGCCCTTGAATGTGACCTCGGTCACGGTGCCGGCAATCTGCCCCTGCTCAACGGGGACAATGTCGATGTCCTCCGGGCGCACAACCACATCCACCGGCTCGTGCGGGGCAAAGCCCTTGTCAAGACAGGGGAAGTTCCGGCCGTACATGCGGACGGTGTTGTCCGAAATCATCACGCCGTCGATAATATTGCTCTCGCCGATGAAGTCGGCGACGAAGGCGTTTTCTGGCTCGTTATATATATCCAGGGGGGAACCGATCTGCTGGATTTTGCCGTTGTTCATCACAACGACGGTGTCCGACATGGTCAGAGCCTCCTCCTGATCGTGTGTCACATAAATAAAAGTGATGCCCACCTGCTGCTGAATCTGCTTAAGCTCGCGCTGCATATCCTTGCGGAGCTTGAGATCCAAAGCGCCCAGCGGTTCATCCAGAAGAAGCACCTGCGGCCGGTTGACGACAGCCCGGGCAATGGCCACGCGCTGCTGCTGGCCGCCGGAGAGCTGCGTGACTGCGCGCTTGTCGTAGCCCTTTAGGGCGACAAGCTCGAGCGCGTCCTGCACCCGGCGTTCAATTTCCTTCTCCGTCAGCTTCGGCCGCTGGATACGCAGCCCGAACGCGATGTTTTCAAAGACGTTCAGGTGGGTAAACAGGGCGTATTTCTGAAAAACCGTGTTGATCTTGCGCTTGTGCGGCGGAACATCATTAATCTTCACACCGTCGAAAATCAATTCGCCCGAATCCTGCCTTAAAAAGCCGCCGATGATCCGCAACGTCGTTGTCTTTCCGCAGCCCGAGGGACCGAGCAGTGTGAGAAATTCCTTATCCTTGATCGCTAAATTAATTGAGTCCAGTACGACCTCGCCGTCAAATTCCTTGCGGCAATCGACAAGCCGTATGAGTTCTTTGGCCATTGGCGTCCCCCTTCTGTTTAATACCGGCACGGCAACGCCAGCCAATCTGCGCCCACCGCTGTAAAAGCCGATATTTCCCGATTTTTTCTCAATAACACGCGTTAGCTCCGGGCAAGCTCCCGCCTGCCCCGGATTTCAGCGCAAAACTCAATATATATAGAAAAAACTCAGTTGTCAACGATTAATTCAAAATCAAAATACTTTTTGGCGAAATCCACG
>CAYRIA010000214.1:0-2744 GCA_964424175.1 uncultured Oscillospiraceae bacterium
GACATCATCCAGCCGGATGTTAGCCATTGCGGCGGTATTCTGGAGTTGAGAAAAATCGCGGCCATGGCAGAATGCTTTGACGTGGCTGTCGCACCTCACTGCCCTCTGGGTCCCATTGCTCTGGCGGCCTGCCTCAATGTGGATTTCTGCACGCCCAATGCCTTTATTCAGGAGCAGAGCGCAAATATCCATTACAACGAGGGCTACGATCTGCTCAACTATCTGTCCAATCCCGAGCTCCTCACCTACCACGGCGGCAAATGCAGAATCTGGGACAAGCCGGGTCTCGGCATAGAGGTCAACGAGGAATATGTACGAAAGATGGCTGCGGAAGGCCACGACTGGCATAACCCGATCTGGCGCGACGACGACGGCGTGATTGCCGAGTGGTAAGGAGGGCTTAAAACGTCATGATAGAAATAAAAGGCATCGTTCCCATTCTTGCCGCACCTTTTTTTGAGGACGGCGCCGTTGATTACGAGAGTCTCCGCACTCAGCTGAGATACATGAAGGCTGCGGGCTGCGCTGGCGCTGCGCTGTTCGGCATTGCGGGCGAGTGCTTCAAGCTCAGCGATGCTGAGTGTGAGAAAATGATGCAGGTAACGGCCGACGAGTGCCACAGTCTGGGTCTTGCCTGCGTTATTTCCAACACCTGTCAGGCGCTCGACACCGCGGTTGCCCGGGCTAAGTTAATTGAGGCTATGGGCGCCGACTGCATGATGCTTCTGCCGCCCTTCGTCATGAAGCCATATGGCTCCGAGCTTCTGGAGCACGTCCGTCAGGTCACAAGCGCCGTGAAGCTTCCCGTTATGCTTCAATATGCCCCGGCTCAGACCGGCGTGCCGATCGCTCCGGATGCAATGCGTGCTCTCGCCAACGAGCTGGATAATCTGATCTACTTCAAGATAGAGTGCAAGCCCGCCGGCCCGTACATCTCCAGGTTTTTGGACGGTGCGCCCGGGAAGGCGAGAGTGCTCAACGGCAATGCCGGCTATCAGATGATAGAGGCCTTTGACCGCGGAGCTGTCGGAGTTATGCCGGGCGCGTCCATGGCGAAGCTGTATGTCTCCATATATAACGCATACTTTGAGGGGGACAGGGAAAAAGCCGTCGCGCTTCACAACGAGCTTCTGCCCATGCTGAACCATATCCGTCAGGATGTGGATATGATCATCCATTTTGAAAAAAAGATACTTGCCCGCCGCGGTGCTATTTCCACGGGCTTCTGCCGTCACCCGGAATATGTTTCCGATACCGAGACTGACAAGCTGTTCGAGATGTACTATAAGAATATTGAGAAATATCTCTGAAACGGGGTCAAACAATGAGGGAAAAGATCATTCAGACAATTAAAGACGAAAAGCTTATCGCAATCGTTCGAGGCATACGGCCGGAGCTTTGCCTCAAGGTGGCGCAGGCTCTCTATGACGGCGGTGTGCGGCTTATGGAGATAACCTACAATCAGGCGGAGCCGTCCTCATGGCTTCAGACGGCAGAAGCCATACAGGCGGTCGCGGAGCAGTTTGAGGGGCGTATGCTCGTCGGCGCGGGCACTGTCACCTGTGTAGAGCTGGTGGAGCTGACTTGCAGCCACAAGGGGCTGTATAACGGAAACGCTATGGATTTCGCATAAGGCTCACACTGACTTCAGCCATCGATGACGGAGACATGCTGAATTATCTCAGGCCGAGCCACGCCGGCAAAGGGGCTGCCTTACTGTCCCCTGCCAATTCTCCGCAGAGAGAAATTTCCTTATTTGCCGCCGTGAAAGAGCGAATGACATAGCCTAACACCCTTATCAGCGCCGGAGAACAGCTTTGATAATATTCCCGCACAGAGGGCTCAAGGCGATCAGCCGCGCACAATTTTTCCCTCCGGAGACTTACTGCCTCTTGCTATTTGGGTTAAGACAGGTTATAATTGATTATACCTAATTAGATATATCGAGGTGATGATGTGTCCAGGCCGGAACTGAAAATACTTATAGGGCTGCACAGAGCCTCCAACCGCATCGACCGGCAGTCTGTCAGGATATTCGCGAAATATGGTCTGACCATGGGTCAGTTTGCTGTGCTGGAGGCGCTGTACCACAAGGGGGATCTCACCGTGGGGCAGGTGCAGGAAAAAATTTTGAGCTCCTGCGGCACGATGCCCGTGATCATCAGAAATCTTGAGACCCGTAACTACCTGACGCGAGCGCGGGACGATGAAGACAAGCGCCGCAGCATCCTCCATATCACGCCGGAGGGCAGCGCGCTGATGGAGCTCGTCTGTCCGCAGAACGAGGCCAAGATCGTCGAGCTGCTGGATATGCTAAGTAACAGCGAAAAGGATCAGTTGATTATGCTATTAAAAAAGGCAGGAGGTGCTCATGATGGAGCGAACCGTTAAAACACAGGTGACAGGATATCTGACGCAGGACGGAGCGGGCGTCAGTCTCGTGCGGGTACTGGGGAACGGGACATGGTCGGACTTTGATCCGATCCTGATGCTGGACTCCTTCGACAGCACGGATCCCCATGCGTACACCGCAGGATTCCCAATGCACCCGCATCGGGGCATTGAGACCATAAGCTATGTCCGGCAAGGCAAAATGCTCCACCGGGACAGTCTCGGGAACGAGGACTCCATTTCTGACGGACAGCTGCAGTGGATGACTGCCGGCTCCGGCATCCTGCACGAGGAGAAGCTCCCGGCGGCGGAGCGGCTGCTCGGAGTACAGCTCTGGCTAAACCTGCCGGCCG
>CAYRIA010000215.1:0-2733 GCA_964424175.1 uncultured Oscillospiraceae bacterium
GCTGTTCGTCACGAGATTTTTGTCCACATCAATGCCGATCGTGAACAGGCGGTGGGACGCGTCGTAGAGCGGACGGAAGGACATGGGGGAAAGCAGTGCAGCGCACTCCTCTGCAAGCTCCGATCTGCCAAATTCCTTCAAAGCCTCGCGCAAGATGAGAAGGCAGCAGGCGAGGTTTCCACTGTCTACGGTGGAGACATAGGCCGGGTGGAGAGGTCGCAGGCTACGCGTGTCATACCAGTTATATAGGTGCCCGTTCCACTTCACCATTCGCCGCAAGGTCGTGAGGATGTTTTGGATCAGGCCCATGGCTGACTGCTCCGTCGCTATACCCAGGTCGAGAGCGGCTATACAGCTTATAAGGCACAGGCCGATATTCGTTGGCGAAGTTCGGTGGGCGACGCCCGTCGGGGGCCGCTCCTGCCAATTATCCGGAGGGAGGTAATTGCTTGTCGCCGTACAGAAATCTTCAAAAAAGCTCCAGATGCGCTTGGCGCAGAGTGTCAGATAGCTTCTGTCCGTATCGGAAACGGAAAGTTGCCGAACGATAATCTTGGATAGTGAGAAGGCAAATATCGGTGAAAAAAGCCAGACGATGCCAATAGCCTTTCCCAGGATAGAGGGGGCGAAAAGAAACGCCGCCAGCCCCGAGAGCGACGAAAAGCCCATCGTGAGGATATATTTCATTAAGCCCTGCGATTTGCCCTCAAAGACGGAGGCGGGCGTCCAGCGAAGCAGCTCACGATGGGTGACATACATTCGCCAAAGCGCGGTGACAGCAGCGCTCAGGCAGACATACGCCTCAAAGGGAAGGAAAATAAGTTTGAAGCCCGTCTGCAGAAAGCTGCCGCTGACCCCGTGGACGATGACGCTGTGGAAACGCTGCCTTGTTTCACGCTCGTCACGGAAAAGCGTTTGCATTGTGGCTGTAAACAAGCGGAAGGTCAACGCAAAAAAGGCGGCGAGCGCCGCCGCCGTCAGTCCCGGGGAGGGGAATAGGAAGGCGGCCGCGAAGCTCAGAAAAACAAAGGGCATGAACAGGCTGCGGCGCAGGCTGTCGTAAAGTCGGAAACGGTCAATGGAGGTGAAGGTGCGCCCGCGCCCGCGGCGAAAAAGCCAGGGAAGATTCTGCCAGTCGCCTCGCGTCCAGCGATGCAGCCGCCGATAATAGGCGAGGGCGTCGGCGGGGAACTTGTCCGTCAGCTCCGCGTCGCCCATGTAGGCACCACGGAGATACGCGCCCTCGAGCGCATCGTGCGAGAGGACTTGATTGTTCGGAATGCGCCCGTCCAGGCAGGCTGTGAAGGCTTGAGCGTCGATGATGCCCTTGCCCGCGAAGCCGCCGCTTTCAAAGACGTCCATATACAGCTCGGAACTGTCGCTGCCATAAGGGTCGGTGCCGCCGTGCCCGGCGAAGATGCGTGCAAAGCGGCTGCGGTTGCAGGAGGAAAGTTCCACGGAGATACGCGGGTGGATTAGCCCGTGGCCAGCGACGACCACACGCTTAATCGGGTCGATAACAGGTTGGTTGAGCGGGTGCAGCATTGCGCCGATCAGCTCCCGAGCAGTGCCCGGTGTCAGGCGCGAGTCCTCGTCGAGCGTTAGGATGTAGCGCACGCCACGCAAACTCAGCAGATTGCCGGACAGGCACTGCAGCGCGCTCTCCCTGCCGCAGAGTAGCCGCGCCAGCGCGGTGACCGCGCCGCGCTTGCGCTCGTAGGCGGTGAAGCGGCCATCCGCCACATTGAACGTCCGTGCACGTGTAAAAAAGAAAAAGCCGCCTCCGTATTTTCTGTTGAGTTCATCGATGGCGGTTCGGACGGCAGTTAGGCGGGCCTCATCGCCGGGGCTGCTCTCCTCATCGGCATCGGGTAAGTCAACCAGAAGCCCAAACAGGAGCTGCCCACCGCAGTCCCTGCTGGCCAGGCGGTATTCCTCCAGTCGGCGCGCAAGGACGGTAGCGGCGCCCTCGCTGGTCAGCAGTGCGGAAATTACGCAAACCGTACGCCCTTCGGGTGGCACGCCCTCTGTCAGTGCCATGCGCGGCACGTGCGACGGCGGTGTAAAAGCGAGGATGAGCCGGTCAGTGACAGTCTTGACAAGTTCCGAAAGCGGGACGAGCAGCAGAAAGCCGACAGCTACGCTGCTGAAGACAAAGGCCCCGCAGAGGGTAAGCAAAAGTGTCACAAGGATATTTACGGAAATGTATACTGCGCCCGATCTCGGCGTTTTATCCTCGCCCATCGGTCGCGTAAACAGCCAGTACCCGACATGGTGAGCCTCTCCCACGGCACTTCGTGCAAGGCCGAGGATGTGCTCGGCAACGCGATGTTCACTGACACGGTAGGCGTACGAGAGCCGCTCTATGCGTTTTTTATAGTGCTCACGGGTCTTGTCTGCCATTTCAGGATAGATGCCCGCGGGATCCTGGCGCAAGATTTGTTCGGTTCTGTCAACGCGCTCAAGCACTTCAGAAAAATTGCAGGTCGAGAGGGTGCGCAGCGTTGAAAAAAGGTGACCCGCGGTCTCAGCGTTGCCCTCCATATCCGCGTCGTAGAGCGCGGCCAGTGCAGACACTGCCGCCGCCTTGAGCAAGGGTACGAAATGCGTCAGTTCTCTTCGGTTGAGCACATAAGCCTGCTGGCAACCCTGCAGGAACAGCGCCGCGCGCTCAGGCGTGACGCGGCCTTCTCCCGCGCGGAGCAGTGCCACGCTGAGGGCAAAAAGCGCAGC
>CAYRIA010000216.1:0-1102 GCA_964424175.1 uncultured Oscillospiraceae bacterium
CTTTCCGAGGGGGCTGAAGCTCACAGATCTGGCCGAGCAGCTGGAGCTTCCGCCCAGCACGGCCTTTCGGCTGCTGTCGTCTCTGGCGGCGAGAAAATACGTCGTCAAGGATCCGCAGAGCGGTAAATACCGGCTGACCATGCACATGTTTGATGTGGGCTGCCGGGTGGTTTCGGGAATGAACCTTGTCTCCGCGGCGAGGCCCTTTCTGGAGCACCTTTCGGTGCTTACCGGCGCGACCGTGCATCTGGTGGTTCGGGACGGGGACGAGATAGTCTATTTATATAAGAGCACGGGAGGAGGGGACAGGGCCGCCTCCTTCGTGGGGCTGCATTCCCCAATGTACTGCACGGGCGTGGGGAAAAGCATTCTGGCCTATCTCAGCGAGGAGGAACGCCGGGAGCTGTGGAGCCGGACAAGGGCGATAAAGTTCACTCCGAACACCATAGTCACCTATTCCGCCCTGCAGCTGGAGACGGAGAAGATACTGCGCAGGGGCTACGCAATCGACAATGAGGAGCACGAGCGCGGTGTGCGCTGCATAGCCGCCGCGATAAGGAATTTCTCCGGGAGGCCCGTCGCCGCGGTGAGTATTACCGATACGCCGGAGCTGCTGGATGACAGCCGCATTTCGGAGATAGCGCCGTTTCTGACGGCGGTGGTGGGAAGCATAGAGCTGCTGCTGGAATCATAGACCACGCGCCCGCCGGGGGCGGGCGGAAGGGGAGCCTTACTGGGCGGCGGCCGCGCCCGCTCAGCCGTGGGACAGGTATGCGGCGAGAAAAAGACGTTGACAAGTCAGACGTCTGATGATATATTTTATAACAGACTGTTGATGTAATTCGCCGGTGCGTTAAGGCGAAACAGAATGAATTATAAAGGTAGGATGCGGTTATGGAGCTGCGTTATCCGTGGAAGGAAGAGGCGCTGGATCACAGAAATGCGCTGTTATACTCGATGGGCGTCTCGAAAGAGGATGTGTCTCGCCCGATCATTGGACTTGTCAACTCGTGGAATGAACTGAATCCCGGGCATTTCCCCTTCGACAAGGAGCTTATAGCGGAGATGAAGCAGGAGATCTATGCCGCCGGTGGGCTGGCGC
>CAYRIA010000216.1:1112-2732 GCA_964424175.1 uncultured Oscillospiraceae bacterium
CTTTTGGTCCATTCTCTCAGTTGCAAGTCTTAAAGCTTCGCCGAAACGCTGAAAATGAACGATCTCACGCTCGCGCAGGAAGCGAATTACGTCGTTCACATCCGGGTCGTCGGAAAGGCGCAGTATGTTATCGTATGTCACCCTTGCTTTTTGCTCGGCGGCGAGGTCCTCGTGAAGATCAGCCAAAATATCGCCTTTTGAAGCTATATACTCTGCCCGCCAGGGATCTTGTCAGCAGTGAGGTCGAGACTGTGGCGGAGGTCAATTGTCTTGAGGGCATGATTATCATGGCCAGCTGCGACAAGGTGGTGCCCGGAATGATAATGGGCGCGCTGAGAGTCAATATACCCACCGTAATGTTTACCGGGGGCTATATGTCGGCAGGTCGAACCAAAAGCGGCCGCATGATTACGCTGACCCACGGCAAGCAGGCTTACGCGGCCTATGTGGAGGGGAGCATCAGCAAGGAGGAGTATTACGACGTAATAGAGCACTCCTGCCCGGATGCCGGAGCCTGTCCGTTTATGGGTACGGCGCTGACCATGTGCGGAATGGCGGAGATGATGGGACTTACGCCCCACGGCAACTCCTGCGTAAAAAGCCAGAGCGAGAAGTGGCATGAGATGGCCAGAGCCGCCGCCGCGAAGATCATGGAGGCCTGGGAGAAGAACCAGCGGCCCAGGGACTTCATCGATCAGGAGGCTTTTGAGAACAGCATCCGCTATATGATGGCCACAGGCGGCAGCACCAACAGCCTGCTGCATATCACCGCCCTGGCCCGTCAGACCCACGGGGTCGATATCTCCCCGGACACCTTTGACAGGATAAGCCGCGATATTCCCGTGCTCAATACTATTTATCCCAACCATCACTCACATACCATGGAAGAGTTCGACAAAGCCGGCGGGCTGCCCGAGGTGGTCAAAGAGCTGATCGACGCGGGAAAGCTGAATCCCAACAGCCGGGGCCTGTTCGGCACACTGGAGGATAAGGCGAAGCTGGCGGTGGACGTGGATCACAGCATCATCCATCCGGTGAGCGACCCGATCCATCAGCAGGGCGGGCTTGCCATACTTAAGGGCAACATCGGCACTGAGAGCGCGGTAGTCAAGTTCAGCGCCGTGGCCGAGGATGTCTGGACCTATTCCGGCCCGGCGAAGTGCTACGACAGCCAGGATGAAGCCTGGGAGGCCCTGCTGCGCGACGATATAAAGGCCGGCGAGGTGGTTGTCATCAGATACGAGGGGCCCAAGGGCAGCCCCGGAATGCCCCATATGGAGACGTTCATGGCCGCCGTACTGGGAAAGAAGATGGGGTCAAAGCTGGCCCTTGTGTCCGACGGACGCTTCAGCGGCGCCACGGGCGGACTGGCTGTGGGCCATGTGAGCCCGGAAGCTTATGACGGCGGTAATATCGCGCTTATCCGGGACGGGGATATTATCACGATAGATATACCGAACAGAAAGCTCATGCTCCAGGTTTCGGACGAGGAGCTGGCAGAGCGCAAAAAGACGTGGAAGCCGGTCAAAAAGCCCGCCACGGGATGGCTGGAGCTGTACCGCAGGCATTGCACCAGCGCGCACTACGGCGCCACGCTGTTCTACGACACCGGCGATTGAT
>CAYRIA010000217.1:0-2707 GCA_964424175.1 uncultured Oscillospiraceae bacterium
GTTGATGTTGGGCAGACAGTGCATGAGTCCGTTTTCTTCAGCGTTCCGGAGAATCTCCTCAGCTTCCTGCCGGGTGACATAGCGGGCCTTACCCGTTTCGGCATAGAATTCCGCAGCCGGGCCGAGATGCAAGCACATATCGGTTTCCAGATGTCCGCAGCCTTCGCCCAGAATACGTCGGGAAGCGCGGCAGGAGCAGTCGGACACACTGTAGACATCGAATTTATCCAGATAGTAGGACAGCTTTTCAATAGGGAGGGCCTGGGCGTTGCCGTCGATGGAGGACTCGATGGGGAAAACGCGCATTAGGCTTGAAGCCATGGGCAGCGTGGTGGCAAGACTGGCCGCGGTATGAGCGGTGTATTCTTCAAAGGCTTTGCCGATCTGAGGATATTTGGCCAATTGCTCACGATTGCCGACCATCCGCTCCAGTGTGCCGGGGGCGAAGATTTCGACATAGCAGCGCTCAAGACCATCGTTGCGGTCCCGCCAGACGGTAAACACGCCGATTTTGGCTAGCTCATGGGCAAGTCGTTCGGTTTCCTGATAGGACTTGCCGCACTTTTTTGCCAGATAGGCGATGGTGCGGGGCTTGCGTAGACCGCAGGCTAGTGCCACATCTGCCTGTTCGTCCGTTACAACACAATCGAGACAGTAGTATTCCGGAGAATTCTCGGTGATTTTGTTCAACATGCCAGGCGTGCCGCCGATCATTCGTGCAAGTTTTACAATATTGGGCCGCATACTCATGAAAGAACCTCCTAATGATAATAAACTTATGTATGATATAATTAAAACATAACAATATGATAGAATAGAAACAGACTAATAAAAAGCAACAAAAACGTTGAATGGTACAACGTATTGTTGTAAAATAGCTTAGAGTAAATAATCGGGAGGGCCTCATGCAGCTACATACGATTCATCGCTTCTTACAGCTCTGTGCGGATAAGAATATCCTGCGGAGCAGCGAAAAACTGAACATCAGCCAGCAGGGACTGAGCCGTCAGATTCATGCGATGGAGGCGGAACTGGGTGTACAATTGTTTGTACGCAATAGCAGGGGTGTGGCCTTGACGACCGAAGGCGAGCTTTTGCTACCCTATTTTGAGGAGATCTGGCGTCAATATGATTGTGCGTGCACCGTCCTGCGCAGCCGCCGCGGAAAGGAGCTGATGCACCTGGGCTTCACCTTTTCCTCGACCTATGCCACGGGGCTGAATTTCGTGCTGAATTATCAAATCCAGCATCTGGATTCCTCCATCCAGATCAGCAGCCTTTCCAATGACGATTGTGAGCAGCAACTCTTAGACGGCACGCTGGACGCCGCCCTTATCACCTATCCCGAGCATGCCGACCAATTTGAAACCATTCTTGTGTTTGAAAGCCCTGCCTGTGCGGTGGTCAATCGCGGTCACCGCCTTGCGGATAGAAGATCCATCAGCCTTGACGAGTTGGCCGACGAAACTATCTTCGTTCCCAATGGGCAGTACCGTATGCGTCAGCTTTTTGATGCCTGCTTTCAGCAGCAGCAAAGCCGATTCAAGAGCATTTTCTCCTCCGGCGAGCACACGGAGTATATTAAATTGCCGATCGATGTCCCCGGGGTGGCGCTGACCTTTGACTTCTTGTGCAACAGTTTACCGCCTGAGTTGGTGAAAATCCCTATGGCAGAGGATTTCCCCGATCGAATCTATTTCTGTATAAACAAAAACCGGCCATCCGGCCGGCAGTTGCGTGAATTCACCCAATACGTCAGGGCTACCCTTGGCATTGGCGAAAACAAGGCACTTTGATAAATTATCTGGGGAGCTAATGAACAAGGAATCACAAAAACGGGGACTCCCTTCACATAAGGTGCGATGCCGCACGGCTTGAAGAAATGGCTGAGCGCTCCTAAACCATGTTGATACGACAGGGTGTTCAGATCACGATAGAGAAGCCCTTGTGTTTACTTCCGTGGGGGATATACCTGCGGAATATCCTTGGTCGGCGTCGCGAAAACCATAATCTGCATCTCCTGAAAATACTCCATCGCAAAATTCTTGAAATTAACCGCATTTCGGTTCTCCAGCGTGAGTCCGCTGTAGCTGAGGCCGAAATAAGCCTGCCGCTCCTCCTGTGGGGCATCTACCTCGACTGCGTACTGATATAACTCCGGCCGCTCGTTCATATATAAGCTTGGCATGAAGGCGTAACCCATACCGCAGCGAACGGCCTGGGTAATAAGGTGGAGGTTGTTTGACTCACAGACAATATTCATTTGCATGCCGTACTTCTCATACAGCGGCTCAACCTTCCATCGAATGGCTGAACCTTTTGGGCTTGTCACCAGCTTTTCCCCATCCAGCTCGGGAAAGCTGATGACCTTTTTTTTCAGTAGGGGGTGGCCGGGCGGGAGCAGTATCCAGCCAACATCGAAGAATGCGATCTCAGTCTGTATCCCACTGCAACCGCCCTCGTTAATCGGCGGACAGCTCAGGGCAAAATCAGCTTCTCCGGATTTGAGCGCATCAATAATGGCGTTCTGGGATGCATAGAATACAGATAGAGAGTAGTTCATCGCGTGCCTGTTAAAATCGACAATCAGTCCGGAGGTATAGGCTTCCGTGTTGGATAGGAGGGTGATATTTCTGCCGGGCCTGTCGAGCAGATAGTCCATCTCAGAATAGAGACTATCCATCGCAGCAAGCACTTTTTTCGCTTG
>CAYRIA010000218.1:0-2698 GCA_964424175.1 uncultured Oscillospiraceae bacterium
AAATGAGGAACAATCCCATGCCAAACCTGGACGAAAAATATGCCGCCCTGAAAGCAGCACTTGCACGTTACGGAAAACTCGGCGTTGCCTTTTCCGGCGGGGTCGATTCCACCCTTCTTTTGAAGGCCGCCCACGATGCACTGGGCGATAACGCCGTGGCATTGACGGCCCATCTGAGCGCCGTGCCGGAATTCGAACGTCGCGAAGCAGCGGAGTTCTGCGCGTCGGAGGGCATCCGCCAAATCGTCTGTGAGCTGGACGCTCTGTCGGTCCCTGCATTTGCCGCCAACGCCCCCGACCGTTGTTACCACTGCAAGATCGCCGTGCTTTCGGCGCTGAAGGCTTCCGCGGCGGAGCTGGGCGTCACCACGATTGCCGAGGGAACGAATCTTGACGACCTCGGCGACTATCGCCCAGGACGGCGCGCGGTTCTGGAACTGGGCGTAATCAGCCCGCTACTGGATGCCGGCCTGACCAAAGCCGAGATCCGCGCGCTCTCCGCCCGGCTCGATCTGCCAACCTGGGACAAGCCCGCCTATGCCTGCCTTGCCTCTCGCATCCCCACTGGGGAGGCCATCACCGAGGAAAAGTTGCGCCGCGTCGAACTGGCCGAAGCGTTTCTGATGGAAAAGGGTTTCCGGAAGCTGCGCGTGCGCGCCCACGGGGAACTTGCCCGCATCGAGGTGGCACCGGAGGACATCGAGGCGCTGGCACACACGGAGCTGCGTGAGGCGATCACAGGGCGCCTGCGAGCGCTCGGCTTTCGTTTTGTTGCCCTCGATCTCACAGGCTACAAGACCGGCAGCATGAATCCCGACGACACATGATCTCCGCATAGCCGCCCCCATCACGCTTGTAATCAAACGCCACCCTGCGCGGGGTGGCGTTTTTTTCGGTGAATCCGGGGTTTTTACGCATTTCGTGGAAGCTTCGCCGGCACTCAGGTATTTAGCAGCCGGATGTAGTGGTTGGCCTCCCTCAGAACATGGTCGGCAAGCAGCGGCAGGATGACCGAGCGAATTTCGCAGGCAACGATCCCCTTGGCTCCCGCCATTTTGAAATCCCGGAACCGCTCGGTTTTCTCCAGGGAGTTTCGTGCAAGGACAGCATCCTGTGCCGTGCGACTCTGTTCAAGCAGCAGGGCAAAGTCTCCCGCAAAATCATTGGCGGTTTCGATCAGTTCGCCCTCACTCGGATCGAGCAGTCCCCGTATAAACAGCGCGTGCTCCATCATGATCTGGTTCCAGAAGCCCTCGACCTCTCCCATAAGCTGCGGATCCAGATCTCCGTCAGCCTCTAAACGCGCCACATAGCTCCTGTAGAGCTTGGCTTCCCGCGTAATGTGCTCAAGCAATAGTGGGTAGTTCATTGTGAACATGCGGCAGCTCAGCACTTGGGACAGGATGCGCTCCTTGAGCGAAATCAGCCCATCCAGCAGGCGGAGTGCCGTCTGGTTGAGTGCACGAATCTGCTCAATCGGCCCGGGGCGCCAACCCATGCTCCCGCTCGGCCGCAGCCTTTCCTCACGCTCAGTAACACCCTGATTAATGCTGATTCCGGTAAAACGCTGCGTCTGCTCCTCGGCCGGCAAGGTAAAGGGCGTGACCACTTCGCCCGAGCCTAAGATCTCCTGCCGAGCCACGCCGTCTGCCAGCTGCACAGCTCTGGCCAGCAGCGCCTCGAAGCGCTGTCTATAGGAGTCCGCCTCCCGGATAAAGGCGGTGCTCACAGGTGTGAAGGCTGCCATGAGAAACAGGGCGTGCTCCTTCATTATTCGGGCGAAAAACAAATGCAGCTCTAAAGAGAAAACCGCATATCGTTCGCTTTGTCGCATAAATCTCTCTCCTTTATGATATTTAAAACGCCGTACCATCTTATGCCTCTCCGCCCCGGTCTGTGTCCCGTCAGCTTCGCCGCTTTATCCCGAGCGGGGGCTTGCCGAATTCCCTCCGATTTTGTATAATAGCCGTAGAGTTTAACACAAGGTTATTCAACATAGTACGCGGAAAAAGGAGACAGGCAATGTTACAAGCACTACTGAACGCCTGTGCGGGAACGGGCTTCACCTTTTTAATGACGGCTCTGGGTGCCGCAACGGTGTTCTTTTTTAGGAAGAGCATTAAGGATTATGTGCAAAGGGTGTTTCTCGGCTTCGCCGCCGGAGTCATGATCGCTGCCTCGGTCTGGAGTCTGCTGATCCCCGCGATCGAACTGGCCGAAGCTGCCGGCCAGCCCGGCTGGCTGTCCGCGGGTGGGGGCTTTGTGCTGGGTGCGGCCTTCTTGTATCTGCTTGACTTGCTTATCCCGCACCTTCATCCGGGGGCAAATAAGCAAGAGGGTCTCAGCTCCGGCATGCGACGAAGCACCCTAATGATTATGGCCGTCACGCTGCACAACATCCCCGAGGGCATTGCCGTCGGCCTGTCTTTCGCGCTGGCTGCGCAGGACGGAAGCGAAGCCTCTCTTGCCGCAGCAATTGCGTTGGCGCTTGGCATCGGCATCCAGAACTTTCCTGAGGGTGCAGCAGTCGCCCTGCCCCTGAAGAAGGAGGGTGTCAGCAGCTTTAGGTCCTTCCTGTACGGCAGCCTCTCCGGGCTTGTGGAGCTGGTTTTCGGCGTGCTCACCGTGCTGATCGCCGGGGTTATCGGGCCGTATATGCCTTGGATGCTTTCCTTTGCTGCGGGCGCAATGATCTATG
>CAYRIA010000219.1:0-2697 GCA_964424175.1 uncultured Oscillospiraceae bacterium
TTATGGAGGATTATCCGGAGCTGCTGCAAAACTGCGTTGATATCGACCTGCCGGAGCGGATCGGCAGCTATGGTCTGACCTATAACCGGCTGACCGTGGAGAATCGAAATGCCCGGCATTTCAGGGACTTTATCCTGAACTTTATGGAAGGACTTCAGGCAAACTTTACTGAATGAGAGCCAGGATGTGTGCAAAAAAGCACAGAAAATGCCAAAACGCCCCCTCGTGGAGGGGGCGTTTTGGCGCAGTTTAGAGCAGGGCTGCCTGATATAACGCTGCATAGGGGCCATTTTTCTGCATCAACTCTGTGTGCGAGCCCTCCTCGGCGACGCCGTTTTGGGTCAAGACGAGGATGCGCTTGGCGTTATGGATGGTCGAAAGGCGGTGGGCAATGACAAAGGTCGTACGGTTTTTCGCCAGTCCCTCCAGGGAGGCCTGAACGACACGCTCGCTCTCGTTGTCCAGAGCACTGGTGGCCTCGTCAAAAATGAGGATGGGTGGGTTTTTGAGAAAGACGCGGGCAATAGACAGGCGCTGCTTTTGCCCACCGGACAGGCGCATCCCGCGCTGTCCGATGTCGGTGTCATAGCCCTCCGGCATGGCCATAATGAAGTCGTGGGCATCGGCGCGTTTGGCGGCTTCAATGACCTCGGCGTCCGTAGCCTCCGGACGGCCATAGCGGATGTTGTTGAGGACGGTGTCAGCAAAGAGGTAAACATCCTGCTGGACGACGCCGACCTTCTCGCGCAGGCTCTTGAGGTTCAGTTCCCGGATGTCTGTACCATCGATGGAAATGCTGCCGCCCGTGACCTCATAAAACCGGGGGATCAGGCTGCAGAGCGTCGTTTTGCCAACGCCGGAGGAGCCGACCAGAGCCACATAGTCGCCGGCAGGCACCGTGAGGTTAAGGTGCTCAAAAACCAGCTCGCCGCCCGCGTAGCGGAAGGAGACGTCGTCAAAGCGCAGTTCGCCCCGCACCTCGCCCAGCCGCCGTGCACCCGGCGCGTCTGCGATGTCCGGCGCGATGGCCATCATCTCCATGAAGCGCTCATAACCGGAAAAACCGTTTTGGAAGCTCTCGGTCACGAAAACCAGGCGCTTGATGGGCTCTGTGAAGTTGCCGATGTAGAGCAGGAAGACCAAAAGGTCTGCAATAGCCACTCGCCCGCTCAGAGAGAGGGCCACCCCTGCTCCCGCCACGGCAATGGTGATAAAGGTGGTCAGCGCGCCCAGCACGGTGTGGTAGATAGACATGTAGCGGTAACTGGTTTTCTTGCTCTCCACGAAGCGGCTGTTTCCCTTGCGGAACTTGCGAATTTCCATCTCCTCGTTGGCAAAGGATTTGACTGCGCGAATTCCGGAGAGGCTGTCTTCCATGGTCGCGTTAATTTCCCCGATGCGCGCCCGGTTGGTCACAAAGGCTGATTTCATTTTGCGGTTGTAGACAATGCCAAAGACAATCATAAAGGGCACGGGTGCGAAGGCAATCAGCGCCAATTGCCAGTTGATCGCCAGCAGCACAATGAGGGAGCCAGCAAGCTTAATGATCGAAATGACCAGTTCCTCCGGCCCGTGGTGCAGCAGCTCGCTGATGTCGAACAGATCGTTTGTAACGCGGCTCATCAACTGCCCCACCTTCTGGTTGTCAAAGAAGCTGAACGAGAGCTTCTGGTAATGGGTGAACAGTTCGTTACGCATGCGGTACTCAATTTTCGCCCCCATGATGTGGCCGTAATAGGTGATGAAATAGTTGCAGTACATCTCCACCAGAAGCAGAAGCAGCAGCAAAGCCACAATCTTAAGAATCGCCCGCACGGCGGCGTCCGGTGCCCAGCCCGCGACATCGTAGGCGAGGTAACGGATCAGCAGCGGGATCACCACTGTCACACAGGCGCCAAAGATGGCGAAAAACATATCTAGTAGAAAAAGCCGCAAATGCGGCCGATAGTATGCGGCGAGCCGTTGGAGCCTTTCGGTTTTCATGGGGGATCTCCTTTTTGAAGTTATCTGCATATTTTATTACAATGCGCCGAAAAGTCAACCCCGCGGTGGTGAGACTTGAATTTGTCGAAAAAAGCGGATAAAGTAAGGGGGTGGCTTAAGATTTTAACTTGAATTTAAGTATCCATGCTAAAGTGACAGCATGGATAAACAGATCCTCCGCGCGCCTCGGCGGGCGGGAGACAGGAGGAAAGGCCGTATGCGTCTGCTGCTGGCTGAGGACGAAAAAGCGCTCTCAAACGCACTGGTCACGATACTGAAACACAACAATTATTCTGTCGATGCCGTGTACGACGGGCAGGAGGCGCTGGACTATCTCATGGCCGGGAACTATGACGGCGCGATCCTTGACATTATGATGCCGAAGATAGATGGGCTAACCGTCCTGAAAAAGCTTCGTGCGCAGGGCAGCGGGCTGCCGGTGCTGCTGCTCACAGCGCGCTCCGAAATTGATGACCGGGTGCTTGGGCTTGACAGCGGGGCGGATGATTATCTGGCCAAGCCCTTTGCGGCAAAGGAGTTGCTTGCGCGCATCCGGGCGATGACGCGGCGGCAGACCGGGCTGACGGACAGTGTCCTGCGCTGCGGCAAGCTCAGGCTTGATCGCGCCAGCTTCGAGCTTTCGACGGAAAAGGGCGTTTTCCGGCTTGCAAACAAGGAATTTCAGATGATGGAGATGCTGATGGCAAACCCGCG
>CAYRIA010000220.1:0-2646 GCA_964424175.1 uncultured Oscillospiraceae bacterium
CTTCTCAAAGTCGGCTCCCATGACGGCTCCGGGGCCGTATACACCACCGGCGGACCAGCTATGAGTAGCGATGAGACCGGCGTCGTTGACCTGCTTCAGGTGCTCAATGAAGGCGTCCATGCTGGGCTCCCCCTCGCTTGGGTCGATGTTGGCAGCCTCAAGAGCGTCAAGGTTGCGCCAGACCAGGGGAACATAGCTCATGAAGGGGATGGCCCAGTAGCCGCCGTCAACGTTGACGACGTCAACAGCGTCCTTGTAGAAGCCGTTGGCCCACTCGGCATCGGCATACAGATCGGTGAGATCGATCAGATCGACGGCGTCGCGATAGGCCTTGCCGAAGGTGAAGCTGGACAGCATGACGTCGGGCAAGCCCACGCCGGCGGTGACGCCGGTCAGCAGCTCGGAGTCACCCTTGGCGACGAACTCGATGGACTTGATCTCGGGGTGCTGGGAGAGGAAGTCGGCACGCCACTTGTCGAACAGCTTGCCCTGTTCGTTCATGGTGGCGTCAGAGAACATCCACATAACCAGCTCGTAGCCTTCGCCCTGACTCGGGACGCTTGTGCCCGCGGGGGGCTGCGTGGCATTGGCGGCCGGGGTGCCGCAGGCAACAAGCGAAAACAACATCACAAATGCAAGCACCAGAACGAGAAGTTTTTTCATTACCTTTTCCTCTTTTCTTTTTTTATCACAGGCGGAGCCTGGTGATTACTGCGGTAAGTTCTCGGGACGGCCGATGAAACCGCCTCTGTACACATAGCGGCTCTCGCCGACTTTGCCGCCTTCGTTCTCCATGATGTGATAGCCGAAGAACCAGTACGGGAAGATGTAGAGGAAGGGGGTGAGATACTCGTCGGACAACATGGGCATCTCAACGATGTGGGAGGTAAGCTCCTTTATCCTGTCCGTGATATTGTCGGTGACTATCATGGAGCCGAGCTCCGCTTTTGAGCAGATATTGAGTATTTCGGCCGTCTTGTCGTAATTCTTGCCGGAAGGGGAGGTGATGAGGATGGCAACGTTGTCGTTGACCTCTCTGAACCTGCCATGCTGGAAGTCCTCTAGCTCCTCATAAGCGCAGAACTTCCAGGCGAACTCGCAGATCTTGAGCGCAGCCTCCTGAGCCGTCCCGTGGTTGGGGCCTGCGCCGAGGACGGCAAAGCTATCGTAGCCCTTGGCGGCGAAGTCCACGGCCAGCCCGTTCATTCTGTCGAACAGGGAGGGCAGGCACTTCATGGAGTCCACCACCTCGTCGAAGCCGCGGTTCCAGTACTCGACCTGCCCCGGGGAGAGCGCTCCGTTCAGTCTGCCCATCAGAATACTGAGCTTATAAGCGGCGACCATAAGGAACGTGTGGGATACGGAGTAGGCCTTTGTGCCGGATCTGGCCTCGATGTGCGAATCGGTGATTACACGGTAATCCGCGGGGTCGGCGCATTTGATATCACCATCGCCGGACATTACCATCGTTGCAGCTCCAGCATCTTTTGCCTGCTGGAGCGCTAGCCGAACGCTTTCCGTCTCGCCGCCGCAGCTCACGCCTACCACGAGGGTATTCTCTGGGCAGAGCATGATGTCGTCCATATACTGCCAGAACTCATAGCCAATGACGGCTCGGCTGCTGACCCGGGCGATGTGGGCACACCATGAGGCGGCGCAGAGAGACGTCGCATAAGAGGTGCCATGACCGACAAAGAATACTTGCCTCCTGCTGCGGAGCATGTCCCTGTCAACGGTCTCGAGACTCTTTTCGACGAGCTCGGTGTTATATTCCCAAGCTTTTTTCTCAGCCAGAGAAAGCATCAGCGTCTTGAGAGCAAGATTCTTTTCCGCAATTTCGTTTGCCATTTTCTGTTCCTCCATTATTAGCGTATTGTTTTGCGTTTTCCCATGCCGGGCCGGTCTAGTGGCTCGCCTGTGCCAAGCCACGCAAGCGTGGCCGCGCCCACAAGCGCCCCCTCATAGCCCAGGACTGTGGATATTACCGAGAATTCCTCATCTCGCCAGTACTTCTGTTCCCAGAGCGTTCTTTCGATCGAGTCCTTGTACCTGTCGAACGAGAGAGATATCCCACCGCCGATGACGACCCGCTCCAGGTCGAGGAGGTTGCAAGCCTGCGCTATCAGTGAGCCGAGGTATTCGCCCTCCAGTTCAAAGGTCTTGAGCGCCGCCGGATCGCCCGCGTCGGCCCTGGCGGCGATATATTTTCCATCTATCCTCGCGCCGTTTTCCGGCTCCACGCCTCCAAGCTCCAGGTAGTTGAGTACCATGCCTCTTGTGGCAGCGTATAGCTCCAGCGTACCACGCCTGCCGCGCCCGTTCGGCCTGCCGTTTTTGATGAGGAAGGAGTTTCCAACCTCACCAGCTCGGCCAAAGGCGCCGTCATAGAGCTTCCCGTCCAGAACGAAAGCACCTCCGATACCTGTGCTGGCGGTGATATACATGAAATCGTCGCAGTCGCGGCAACTTCCGAACCACATTTCGGCGAGAGCACAGGATTTGGCATCGTTGTTTATATAAGCTCGCAGTCCAAACTCCTTTTGAAATATCTCCGCTGCCGACCACATGCGCAAATCACCAAGCGACATGGACACCAGAATGCCGTTCTCAACGTCCGCAAGCCCCGGTGCGGTCATTCCCGCCGCT
>CAYRIA010000221.1:0-2626 GCA_964424175.1 uncultured Oscillospiraceae bacterium
CCGGAAGTTGTCCTGAGCTGTTATTCCCAGATATAATCCGATGCTGGCGGTTTGATAGCCGGTGGCCGGACTGATCGATTTGATAACCGGTTTTTCCGTATCGACGGTCGCCGTTCCGGCAATCGGGGCGGTAAATACGCTGTAGTTGCCGGCACTGTCATAGGCTCTGAGTTTAAAATATTTGGTCGTGCCGGCAGCGGTTTCAAAAGAAGACGAGCTAACGACACCTACCCTGCGTGTCGGGGTGCTCAAAGAATCAAGATCGCCTTCGGAATCAGCCGCATAAATCTCATAACCAGCCACATCCAGACTGGCACTGCCGGTCCAGGTCAGCACAATACTGCCTGCCGTTCCGGCCGCAACCGGGGCAGTCGGTGCACTGGGAGGTACCGTATCAATGTAATAGGTAGCTGCATACGTATGGATATTGTTGGCGTAGTCTTTGACGGTAAGCGTGACCAGATACTCGCCGTCCATCGTTCCATCCGCAGCAATGGTTTTGGTGAAAGTGGGATAATAATAGACCACTGTATTGTATTCATAAGCCGCTGCCGGATTGGCAACGCTCCACCAGGTTTGCTCCTCACCGTAAACCTTGTTGCCGGAAGCGTCTTTGGCGATAAACTTTTTGGCTTTTACACCGAATTCGATGATGAGCTGATTATCATTTCCGTATACATTAAAGGTGTAATCTCCTGCCTTGAGGTAGACAAGATAATTGTCTTCATTAAAATAACCATACGGTTTGTTGGTGTCATTCTGCAAGACTGCCGTCACTGTATTGCCGCTGCTTTCATTGCCCAACCGATCATAGGACCTGACTTCATATGAGTAATTGGCAGCCAACCCAATTCCCTGGCCCAGCATGTCGGTATACGCAGTGGTGTTTATGTTTGCCTCTTTCACCTTCACCCAGGGATCAGTGGCATTGCTGCGGCGATAAATATTGTAACCAGCCAGATCTGTATCGGCTGGTGCCGTCCACCGTACCGTCAGGGTTCTAAAGGAAGCTTCCACCGTTGTGTCCGGAATGCCCGGGGCAGTATTGTCGATCCGCAAGCCGGCACCGGCTTCTTCTTCTTCTGAAGTGGTAACTTTGACCGTATAATTGCCATCCGCCAAATCCGCCGGGATGGTATAGTCAAGAGAAAAACTTCCGTTTTGCAGCACAAGGTTGGCAATCACTACACTGCCGATTTCAATCACCGCGGTGGTATCTCCGCTGCCGGCCATCAAATAATTGTCGCCGCTGATAATGATAGTCTGTCCGGCCTTGCCTTCCGTGACCGCCTTGCCCTGCGCATCAGACAGTTTCAGCACACTGGTCTGGGCTTCGGCAGTAAAATCAAAGGTATCTGTAAAGCCGCCTCCTGAAGCGGTCAGGCGATGGGTACCGCCGGCCGTTGCAGCCGGCAGCTTGTAACTGACCGTTACCGCTCCCGCTGCATTGGTTTTGGGTGTTCCTTCCACGGTTATTCTGACTGCATCCAGGGTAAAGATCATATCCGTGTTGGCGGGAAAACCGCTTACCTGAATAGTCATATATTCCCCCGCCCGCATGGTGTCTCCGACGGAAGCCGCAGCGGTGACTTGCGGGGCCAGTGCAGTAATGGTCAAATCATGGGAAGCAGATTTTCCGGAGACAATGCCGACGGCTCTGATGGTGGCTGTTCCAACTGCCTGTTGGACAGGGATGGTTACGCTGCCGGAAGCTGCACCGTTGGTGTCCGCAGTGATCGCCGCCGTTGGTGTCAGTTCAAGGCTTCCTATATATACTCTGATCGTTTCCCCATTGTTAAATCCCGTCAGGGCAAGCGCAATCAAAGCTCCGGGCGCTGCCGTCACCGGGTCAACGGTTAGGTTTGCGTTGGTTGCTGCTACCGTGAGCGCAGCTGCAGCATAGAAATTACTGGTCGTTCCCAGGGCTGTAAACAAATGTTCCCCCGCCGCAAACAATTGGGGCGGCGTATATGATGCATTCCCGCTGGCATCTGCACTGATTCCGCTGATCATCTGCCCGTTTCTTCTGACTTCGATCGCTTCATTGGGAGCAAAGCCGCTCAAGCTGATCACATGGGTCGCTGCATGAATCGTCATGGCTGTTGCCGGCGCCGTCACTGTGAGCGCAAGATTTCGATAGGCCCCGATACTTGTCAGCAATTCCAGCTTGTGCGTGCCGGGCGCCATTGAGTAGGGCAGCGCCCAGGAAAATCCGGTATCAGCTCCGGCCGCGGCAAAGGTTCCACTGTCACTAACCAATTTTCCGTCCAGATAAATCCTACAGTCGGCGTTGGTATAGACAGCATCGGTTATGGTAACCTGCAACGTGTCTCCCGGTTTGGGACTGCCGCTGTAGGAAGCATTCAATGTTCCAGCCGCCGCGGTTGCGAAAGCAGTCAATTGCGAGCTGTCTCCGGTAGCCGCAAAAATAAATTTGCTGCCGTCCGGTGTTTCCGCCGGGATCGTATAGTTCAGGGCGCATCCCCCGCCGGAATCGGTGGTTTGTGCTCCGATCTGGGTCAAATTACTATAAAACTTAATCTGTTCACTGGCTTTGAACCCACTTGCATTCAGGCTCACCGTGCTGCCGGCGGTAAACGCGTCGGCAATCGCCACCAGCACCGGT
>CAYRIA010000222.1:0-2622 GCA_964424175.1 uncultured Oscillospiraceae bacterium
CTGACCGCACCGGCATCAGTGCCGAAGACTTTGACAAGTTTGTTTTGGAGCGCATTGTGAAGGACGCCACCGGCTACATGGAAACCATTCTCATGCACATGGAAGATAGCGAAGGAGTCGTTTTCCTCAGCACGACGCTCCGTCGCAAGGCGCTCTCCCTCAATTGCGTTATTGATATCTGTGCGCTCCTGAGCGGGAACATACTGACGGTACAGTTCATCGAAGCGCGCCTGCATCACCGTCTGCGTATCAGTGCCGCTCTCATTCATCACGCGCTCCAGCGCGGCCAGTTTGTATTCATGGAGCCACAGCTCCAGAGAAACATTGCCACTCATTTCCGTTACTCGATTCCAGCGATTTCACTCATGCCTCCATTTTCATTTCGCTTGGGGTCTGCGGTTTTCACTGGCGACTGTTTTACAGGTCGCTTTGGTTTCGGCGTGGGTGTATTCTTGCTGTCGAGGTATTCCCGCAGAGGAGCAGGAACAGCTTCTTCATAGAGTGTCGAAAGTGCCTGCTCTAATTTCTTCTGTGCAGAGCTACGTTCCTTACTCAACGAAAAATCCAGCGCCGACAACTTCTCTTCATCAAAAGGAATTGTGATATTGGTCATGCTCATTTTACCCCCTGTCAAAATGCAAAGAAGCGCATTCGCGGCTCGGCGTCCGGTTCAAAACCTGTGGACTGTTCCGGTTGGGCGAAGCGCTCTTTGAGTAAATCCATCTGGCGGTCATTGAGAGACGCAAAGTCTCCTTCGCCATCATCGCTGACAAGAAAGAACGGCCCGCAGATGATGTCATTTTCAAGTCGTCTGTTCATTTTCATTCCGTTGAGCTTACCTTCCTCATTACAAACGAGGATTACACCGTCGTCCAGATAGACACATTCAATCATACCTGCCACCTCTGCCTGTAAGCTCTCAAGATCAGCTCCAATTACTTTTTCCTCTGGAGCATTGTCCGGTTCCACGCGCAGGACTCGCAGTGTGTTGTTTTCATGTTCCATTATGATAATGCCTCCGTTTCTGTGATGTAGGTGATGTACGGAACCTCCAGCCATGCCGTCCAGCTCCGCTCGGAGAGTTGCGTCTTGACCACGCCATAGCGAGTGCCCATGGCCTCAATGACCTCTCCGTTACCGATGTATACTCCTATATGCCCCTCGTGCCAAACCGCCAGCCCCGGCGTGTCAGGCATGGAGGACATGTCACCTTTGACGGTGGCGTTGTAGTACATACTGTCTGCTCCAATGTCTGGCATCCCGTTGATTGCGTAGCCGACACTCATGGTTTCTATGTCGAGCCAGCCGTAGCCCTTGATGAGACCCACGCAGTCTGTCGTTCTGCCGCCGAGCCAGTTCTCGCGGATGAAGTCCTCGTAGTTGCCGACGCCCTCCGGGTATTGCGCCAGCTTGCTCTGAAAGAGCGAGTCAGTCAGCACCCATCCGCAAGTGCCCCAGACATAGCCCCAGCCGTTTTCCCATGCGCTTACGGAATAAGCGACGAGGTCAAAATTGTTCTTCGTGTACGGATCGGTGAATGCGGATATGTTCAGCTCGATGCTTGCTCCGTCGCCGCGCAGATATTCGCCGGAGAAGGTATCGCCGCCGCTCCGAGTCCGCAGCATGACCGCCGTCACGTTTTCCTTTACCGCATCGGTGATCTGAAGGCCCATGACGCTTTGGATATTGGAGTACGCGGTTTCGATGGGCAGCGGCACCGCGACAGTATAGACCTCGCCGCTTTCGGTGTCCGTGCGCTGCTCATACGACACGAAGCAGTCAACAAAGCGCCCGATGCCAACGGCTGTGGGATTCTCGGCGCCGAAATACAGAGAATAAAAAATGGCCTTGACCCGGTGAGAGTCAAGGCCGTTGCCGCCCTCTGCCATTGCGTTGACGGCGGCGATCTCGCTGTCCACGATGGCAAGGCTGTTTTGCATATCTACGATGTGCTGTCGGTACGCCTCCGGCACAGAGCCGGCGATCATGCCGCCGTAGTATGAGAGGTCGAGCGCCTCGATGTTGTGATCCGCTCCGCCCGACATGAAACTACACACGATAACGAGCAGGACGATGAGCGGAGACAGCACGGCGGCGATGATCCATCCTGCTGTCTTGCGGAGCTTGTCGTTGGTAAGGACGGTTGCGGCGATCTTTGCCGCCGCTGCCGCGGTGAGCGCCATCAGCGACCACCTGCCTTGCCGAACAGCTTCTCCTTGTATGCCGGGGCATGGACGACAAGATTGTATCTCTCGTTACCACACTTATACAAGCAGACGCCCCTCTGGGGGAAGCGAATAAGGTTGTACTCGGATTCCTCGAGCTGGAGCGTATCCATGTAGAAACGCTTGTCGATGTTGCCTGCGTTGAACAGAAACGCGTGCGTAGGAATACTGAACAGGGGTTTGGTCAACTCCGCGATTCCGGGGATGGCGAAGTCCTCGAGGTTCTGCGACGCGAGAATGACCGAGGATTCCTTCTTTCTGACCCGCTTCATGAAATTGCGGATATATTCGATGGCAGTCAGGTTTGTCAGGAAGAGGTACAGCTCATCAATCGACGCCGTTGTGTTGCCCTCGGTCAGCAGCTTGTCGCTCATGAAGGAGAGAACATTAAACAGCA
>CAYRIA010000223.1:0-1901 GCA_964424175.1 uncultured Oscillospiraceae bacterium
GGTGTTTAGCAGCGCCGCCTGACCCATGTAGTCCTTGTCCGCGAGCACACCGAACAGAAGCACACGCTTCATGCCGGGGAAATAGCGCAGGAGATTTTCGGCCACCGTCTCCGCGCACTGGGGATTATGCCCGCCGTCAACGACGACGAAGGGCCTTTCCGCGATAATCTCAAAACGCGCCGGCCAAACGGTTTTGGAAAGCCCGTCTCTGACCGCCTCGTCGCTGATGTGCAGGCCAGCATCGCGCAGAACTGTCACCGTTTCAAGAGCGACCGCTGCGTTTTTGCGCTGGTGCGTGCCGAGAAGGGGCAATTGGAGCCGTTCGAAGCCCTTATAGGAAAAGACCTGTCCCGCGCGGCTGTCCGAAAGCAGCGCAATTGCGCCAAAGTCCGCGCGCGTAAGCGGTGCGTTCAGTTCCCGGCAGCGCGCCGCGATCACAGCGTGCACCGGCTCCGGCAGTTCATATATAACGGCGGGGCAGCCCTTTTTGAGGATGCCCGCCTTTTCCGCGGCAATCTGCTCGACAGTGTCGCCCAGCTCGCGCGTGTGATCAAGGCCGATGTTGGTGATGACGGTGCAGAGCGGGCTTTCGATGACATTCGTGGAGTCGAGTCTGCCGCCCATCCCGGTTTCGAGTACAACAATTTCGCAGCCCGCCTCCGCGAAGAAGGCCATGGCCAGCGCCGTGACCAGCTCAAATTCCGTCGGCCTGTCCTCCATGGACACGGCGAGGGACGCATAACGCTCGGTTAGCTCGGCGAGCTTATCGCCTGGGATTGGCGCGCCATCCACCTGCATTCGCTCGCCAAAGCGCGTGACATACGGAGAGGTATAAAGCCCCGTGACGAGGCCTGCGCTTCGCAGAATAGAGGAGAGCATCGCGGCGGTCGAGCCCTTGCCGTTGGTGCCTGCAAGGTGAACAAAGCGCAGGCGCTTGTGCGGGTCGCCCATTCTGGCAAGCAGCTCCCTTGTGCGCTCAAGCCCGGGCTTTGAGCCTTGCCAGACCTTCTCGTGGATAAATGCAATTGCTTCCGCCTCTGTCAAAATTCCCGCTCCTTCGCTTGCTTGAATTTTATTATTATAGCACGATCCGGGGCATAAAACAACAGGCAAGACCTGCGGGCTTTATTGCTTTTCTGCGTTGAATGCAGAGTTTGCCTGCACGGTCCTTTGGTGGTGCCAAAAAGTGAAATAGTATGCGCTCCTGCTAAGACTCGCGGACACGGATGGCGGTCAGTCCCGAGCGCATGACAAGCCAACGCAGATGGCGGTCATAAATGAAGGGGCATTTGAGCAGCTTGAGCAGCAGCCCTGCTTTCAGGCCGAGCACGCTTTTGCGGTACTGCCAGCCGACCCGCTCCGGGTGTGTGCGAAAGGCCTCGGCAAGGACATAGCCGCTTTTCATGCCATAGCTGATACCCTCTAATGAACTGGGGGAGATAAAGCCCGCCGCCTCGCCGATCAGGAAAACGTCGCGCTTTCCCGTCTGGAAGTCGCGGTACCTCGATGGGCGGTAGACCACACAGGCCTCGGTTTTCAGCGGCTCACCGAAGCGGAAGCCATGCGCGGCCAGCCGCGCCTTCTGCGCCTCGAAGCGCGCGCGGCAGTTTTTCGGTGGATATGCGCCGCCAAAGATGAATTTCCCGTCTTTGGAGAGCGCCCAGGCATAGCAGTCGGTACTGCGGCTGTCAAAAATGCTGGAGTAAAAAGGGACGGCGTGGGTGTCCTCAAACCACTGCTGGATGGCGGTATAACGGCGGATTTCATGCCCGGGAAAGAGCTGCCGGCGGACGATGGAGCCTGCGCCGTCCGCGCCGACAAGGCAGTGGGCGGTGATCGTCTCCTCGTACCCGTCCGGGCGCAGATAACGCACGGAAAAGCCGCCGTCGATGCGGCTGACC
>CAYRIA010000223.1:1911-2611 GCA_964424175.1 uncultured Oscillospiraceae bacterium
GCGGGAATCCGGGAGATGAGCCAGTCGTCGAACCTTGCCCTGTCCAGGTTCATATAAAAGCGCTGATAATAGCGCGTGCGCTCCGCATCCAGGTCGATTGCGCGCACGGAGAAAATCTGCGGGTCGACGAGCAGTGATTTCGGCAGCGTCAGGTCGAGGGAGGCGAAGAACTTCTGCGCGTCGGGCGCGAGCAGCCCGCCGCAAGGCTTTTCAAAGCCGCCGCCTCCGGGGACCTTCCGGTCGATCGCGCAGACGCGCAGCTCGGGCGGAAGACAGGACGCCAGCGTCGCACCCGCAGGGCCAAGTCCGATGATGATGAGATCGTAATCCATAAAGCCTCCCATTGCAGGTTCTGCACAGAGCATAACACGGTTTTCAGACGCAAAACAAGGGCGTTTGTTTCAAAAAACGGACTTATTGGTATAAGGAGACGAGAGACGAGCCCGCAGCGCCTGTCGGCGGCCCTATTCGGCGCTTTTCACCTTAAGCCCCGCTATAGCCGAAAAAACAAGCAAAAACTCTGCAAAAGTTGTTGACCGTGCCTGAAAACTGTGTTAAAATACACATTACCTGTCGGCGGAGAGGTCTTTTTTCGTGCGCGAAAAATCACCCCGTTGGGTGCTCCGGCCCGAGCAGGGAGGCAACGTGGCTTTTAAGCCAAATTAAACAAGGAGGTGCCGATATGCGCGTTAAGGTAACA
>CAYRIA010000224.1:0-2608 GCA_964424175.1 uncultured Oscillospiraceae bacterium
ATTGAATGAGTGCTGTCAAAGTTCATTGCTTTTCCGCACTTTGGACAAATTATATCCTGTCCGCGCAGCTTATGTATTGGAGTGTAAATATCCTTAGTCTCACCGCAAGTACACGATGCTGTGATAGCTATATCGCGGTCGAAATCCACGACTGCCGTCTTGCCCATTTCTTTTTTAATGGCTGCCAGAACATCCCGAAGTGTCATCGTTTTTGTAGACCACGGCATTTCTTCAATGCTCTCAATGTTATCGTGGCTCATACAGTCTGGCTTTTTCTGGTACTCAACAACATAGGAATCGTGCGTCAAGCCATTGAACACATAGCATTTACCGGCAAGCGTTGGCAGACCACGGTCACTGTGCAGTAGCTTTAGCAGTTCCTGAACCTGCACTCCTGCGATAATTGCCGATGATGTCGGTGTCGTGGGTATCTTTCCCTCAGCCATTTCTTCATGTGTCAGCAACGCGCATGACTTTCGCTTGTTTATCAGCTTCCAGTCAGTTTCTGTCATAGTACACTCATAGCACGCTCCATCAGGGGGAGTGAATACCCGTGCAAACCCGTTAAGGGCTTCTATTGCACCGTCAATCCAAGGTTTATTCACCTTGTAGCACGACTGATTGATTGCCAGCCTTGCTTCTCGGTTATCAAGGCCGCCCAGCACCACATTCATGCGCCGAAAGACGCCGAGACCAATATCGTCAATGACATTGGCTACAAGCGCCTTCGCTTTGATGTCGGTATTCATTTCCATTGCGCGCTCGGCTGCAACCTCTGCTTTATAGCGACCGACATCCTTTGCACGGAACAACACCGAGCGCGTCAGGTTCGTGCTCTCAATCTTGTCCATGTCGATAATCAATAGTCTGCCAATGCCAAGCAGGGTCAAGTCTTTAATCAACTCGTTCCCAATTGCTCCCGCACCGACAACCATTATTGTTGCATTCGCAAGGCGCTCCTGGTCCCACCATGGGATTAAACGCAACCGTGCATATTTGTCTTCTTCAAAGTCAGCAGATTTAAGCTCGATATTATTCTCCATGTCCGATGCCACCTGCTGTTATCTCCGGCTGGAGCCGCAGCACATCTCCGTCCTTTATCCCTGCTTCACTTAGCGTCTGTGCTTCAAGCAACTGCTTTCCGGTGACTTTGTGAATGAATTTGTAGCTGATTGGGTTTCCGTCGGGACCAACCGACGGGAGCTTTATTTTTTCAACCAGCTTTACCATGATGATGCCGCATCTGATGTCATCTGGCAAACCGACCTTCTGCTCTTTATTGCCGGTGGCGTCAACGATTACAACATTTACTCTTGCCATAGCTCACTTCTCCTTTGATTTCTCATTTCTTGACATGCTCCAAAGATAGGTGTCGGAAAAATACAACGCGAAGTCATGTAATCGGCTATATGTAAAAGATACTCAAAAGTCTTCTGTTCCATAGCCTATCTGGAGGAGGGGGGTTACCTTTACGGCATCTCCCTCTTTAATATCCGTCTTACAAAACGGACGAGTTTTTCCGATGTAGTCTCCCTCTGTAATCCTCTTTATAAAAACGTATGTAAATGTTAAGCGGTAACAACAATAAGTATCTTAAAGGTATCATAATTTACATCATTACTAAATGTAACCACAGTAACTCCCTCAAACGCCGGCTCCACCGTCATTGCCGTTGAAGTATACCAAGAATGGTTATCAAACGACACAAACGCTGCATTCGAGGAATATGAAACGGAAACATTTCCACCATAACTCCAATTCGCAGTTAGTGTAAACTTTCTGCTGGTTTCACTTTTTCGAAGGATAATAATACTTTCACTTGCCCTAAAATTGCTTGACGCATATCCAATATTACCTTCGCTCAGCAAATTGCAGATATCATCAAAGCTTTCGGCTTTGTCCTCAAGGTCTGATATTTTATTTTTTTGAATGGATATGGTTGAATTGCTCGTTTTCACCTGTTCCTGTAAATCCATAATTTCTTTTGTGTAGGATTCTATCTTTTTATAATGGGTGACGTACTGAAAGGCATTTAACCCAGCCAAAACGGCAATTACTAAGGTAATTGTTATTACAAGAACTGGCTTTCGTGGAAAACGAAAGAACTGTTTTCCACAGGATAAGCACTTCTTGCTTAGGGAATCTATTCTTCCACCGCAGAACTTGCAATACTTCTTCGCTTTGCTATCAATCTGTATACCGCTATCCTGTTTTGCTGAAGTATCGATGAGTTCAGGCTTTGCTTGAGCATCAGCAACTGTAGTCTCTCGATTGCCATGATCAGTATCTTTTGGAAAAAAAGACAAATTTTCTTGAGAAAACTCCCGGGTGTACATGGTTGACTGGCGATTTTCAGCAGCAATGCTTTGTGCAGAAGTTATTTTCGTATCGATTAGAACACCTATACGCGCACCAGAAGACTGGACTTCACCGTCTTCTGTAACATCAACTATTTCGCCGGTACATCCAAACGTTGTACACCCGTCATTTTCTTGCCAACAAGAAAGGTGATGTGGCATGTCGCAAATACTGCAGGTTACAATATCATCATCAGCAGTAAAAACCGTTTTACAGTACGGACATGTCTTCCCGATAAACTTGCTTTTCA
>CAYRIA010000225.1:0-2602 GCA_964424175.1 uncultured Oscillospiraceae bacterium
ATGAACAATTGTGGCGTTTCATCAGGAATATTTGCGGTATTTCATCCAGATGTCGGACCCCCTGAAAAACGGACATAGATTTACTTGAAAAATTCATTTGTTTTCAAACTGAATCTTACCGATTATTTGATTTAGGTATTTTTTAATTTTGATCATGTTTAGATATGAACAATAAGCTAGAAGGTCATATCAGTTTACAGAATTAACGGATCTTAGGTGGTAATTAACACCTAATCCATCTTTCATTAATATAATATTCATTTCGTGAGAGATAAGAAATTTATTGTTGATAATAAAGAACTCATGTCTGAATGGGATTTTGATAAAAACTCAGCTTTGGGTTTATTTCCTGAAACACTATCTGAAGGTTCTCACAAGAAAGTTTGGTGGAAATGTGTAAAATCCCATTCTTGGGATGCTGTAATTAAAAGTAGAGTATCTGGAAATGGTTGTAGATTTTGTGCCGGTCAAGCATTAACTGAATACAGAAAATTATCAATCCGTTTCCCGGAAATAGCCAAGGAATGGCATCCGACAGAGAATGGCAAACTCACTCCAAATGATGTTTCCTATGGTCAAAAGCTAATGGTTAATTGGCTTTGCCCAAAATGCGGAGAAACTTATCCCTGTCTAATTTCAAATAGAACATCTAAAAATAAAAGGGGCTGCCCGTTTTGTTGTCACAATCCTAAGGCAAGTCCAGGATATAATTTGGCGGTATTATTTCCGGATATAGCTAAAGAATGGCATCCAACCGATAATGGATCATTCTCTCCAAAAGATGTGACACCGCATTCAAACAAAAAAATTAAATGGCTTTGCAAGAATGGTCACACTTACTCGTCATCAGTTAATAACAGATTGAATGGTGATGGCTGCCCGTTTTGTTCTGGGAATCAAGTTTGCTACGATAATAGCTTGGCTTATCTATGGCCTGAGTTAGCTCAAGAATGGGACTCAATCTTAAATACAAAACAGCCAACAGAGATAACTGCTTATAGTAATCAATTAGCTCATTGGATTTGTAGTAAATGTGGTCATAAGTGGAAAGCGAAGGTTGATAATAGAAGTAATGGAAGAGGTTGTCCGAAATGTGTAAAAGGGAAACACACATCCTTCCCTGAACAAGTAGTATTTTATTATATAAGGAAATTTTTCCCTGATGCAGAAAATGGATACAAACTAGATAAAACTGAAATTGATATTTTTATTCCTTCGTTAAATGTTGGTATTGAGTATGATGGGGAGAATTACCATAAGTCGCTTTACAAATTTAAAAAAGATATTGAGAAGAATAATTTGTTATACAGTAATAACATTGCATTAATTCGTATCAGAGAAAGTAAGTGTACCCAAATGTATGAAGATAAGTGTAAGATATATATATGTGAGTATAGTATCGATTATAGAGGTCTAAAAAATGTACTTGAAAGACTCCTAGCTGACTTATGTAATAAAGCAGGTATTTCAAATTGCATCGATATAGAAATTGATTCTATTCGTAATAAAATACTTGCCGAATTACATTATTTGCCATACGAGAAAAGTTTTGCGGCAATTATGAAAAAAAATATCATTAGAGCAAGATGGGACTATGAAGCAAATTACCCATTAACGCCTGAAATGGTTCGACCAATGTCAGATAAGTATGTCTATTGGATTTGTATTAATGATAATAACCATAAGTGGGAAGCACCTGTTAAAAGTATTTCTCGAGGATATGGTTGTAATAGGTGTGCAGGTAGGCACAAATACAATACTGAGGAATGGATTGAACAGGCGATGGAGGTTCATGGAGACAAGTATGATTATTCAAATGTAAAATACATCAATTCAAAAACATCAGTGAAAATCATCTGTACTGTACATGGTGTATTCGAACAACTCCCTTCAGAGCATTTATCAGGTAAATCTTGCAAATGGTGTAAAGGCCAAGGAGGATATCATGAATTAAACACATTATCATTTAATTTTCCTGAATTGGCGAAAGAGTGGGATTATGATCATGTTGGAAATAATGGTTTAACACCTGAAGATGTTCTCATCACCGACAATACAAATTATTATTGGTGGAGATGTAACAATAGGAAGCCACATAGTTACAAAGCAAAAATTAGTTTCAGAATTAAAAGAAATTCAAAATGCGCTGTTTGTCGAGGTAAGCAGGTGTCATATGATACTAGTTTTGAGTGTTTACGTCCTGATTTGGTTAAAGAGTGGCATTTTACTAATACATATAAACCGAGTGAAGTTTCGTTAGGATCTGAAAAGAAAATAATTTGGAAGTGCCCCAATCCTGACCACGAACCCTACTCCACCTCTGTTTATAACAGAGCTCATTTAAACTCGGGTTGTCCTGAATGTTCTGGGAATAAAAAGAGTCATAAAACATTCGAAAATGAAGTCAAAGCAAGGTTTCCTTACATTGACTTAATAAGTACTTATCAAAAATCAGGAACTAGAATAAAATGTAAATGTACTTTATGTGGATATATTTGGAACCCACTCCCATTTAACCTATTAAAAAGGAAAACAGGTTGCCCTAATTGTCAATAAAATCATTATAACATGAATCGTTCTTATATAAATATTAAAATGTCGG
>CAYRIA010000226.1:0-2573 GCA_964424175.1 uncultured Oscillospiraceae bacterium
CAGGTGGAAACCTCCTCGATGCGGTGGGCGCACCAACCGGCGATGCGAGCGATTGCAAACAGAGGTGTAAACAGATCCTCTGGAATATCCAGCATCTGGTAAATAAGGCCGGAGTACAGGTCGACATTGGCGCAGATCGGCGCGCTGAGCTTCTTCCGCTCCATGATGATTGGAATGCCGAGGCGCTCAACGCTCTGCATGAGCGCAAGCTGCTCAGCGTAGCCCTTCTTCTCCGCAATCTGCGAAGCATATTTTTTGATCGTTTCCGCTCGGGGGTCAGAGATTGTATAGACCGCGTGGCCGAGACCGTAAATCTTCTTCGCTCCGTCACCCGCTGTGCCGTCCATGATTTTTTCGAGGTAGGCTTTCAGCTCCTCGTCGTCCCTATAGTCGCGCACATTTTCGCTGATGTTACGGAATTGCTCCATGACCTTTGCGTTGGCACCGCCGTGCAGCGGCCCTTTAAGGGAATTAACCGCGGCGGAGATAGCGCTGTAGGTGTCAGTTCCCGTCGAAGAGAGTACCCGGCAGGCAAAGGCTGAGTTATTACCTCCGCCGTGCTCGGCGTGGAGGATCAGCATTAGATCAAGCAGATGCGCCTCTTCCGCCGTATAGGCCTTGTCTTTGCGGATCATCCGCAGAAAATTCTCCGAAATAGAGAGATTTTCCTTGGGTACGTGCAAATAGAGCGAGCGCCCGTCAAAATGGTGTCGCTTGACCGCATAGGCGTTGGCGACGATGACCGGAAAGCGCCCAATCAGCTCAATGGACTGGCGGACAATGTTCTCAAGGCTGGTATCGTCGGGATTCGAATCATAGGAATACAGCGCCAACACGCTTCTTGAGAGCTTGTTCATCACGTTTTTGCTCGGGGCCTTGAGGATCATATCTTCTGTGAAATTGGTCGGTAGCGTCCTCGCGCGGGAGAGAATGGTGTCAAACTGCTGGTACTGTTGGATATTGGGTAAATGGCCGAGCAGGAGCAGATAGGCAACCTCCTCAAAGCCAAAGGAGCCGGCCTGCGCGTGGTGCGCGACGAGCTGCTCAACGTCGATACCTCGGTAGTAGAGCTTGCCGGGGATTGGAACTCTGCCGCCATCCTGCATATAATAGCCCTGAACGCTGCCGATTTGTGTAACGCCCGCGAGTACGCCCGTGCCGTCCTCGTTTCGAAGGCCGCGCTTAATGGCGTGGTTTTTATACTGGCTGGTGTCGATGGTGTAGGCCGAGCGGACATCGCCGCAGAGTGCGGCCACATAACCGCTCAAAACATCGTTCGTGATTTCCAATTACAGTCCCCCTTGCAGTGCGATTCCTGAATTTTTATTATACACGACTATAAAAGCATCTGCAAGTTTTATTTGCTGATTATTCAAATTGTCGGCCTTTTATGCTGGTTTCCATTAATTTTTATCTAATTTTGCAATTTTGGCGATCGCTCTGCAAAGTTCTTGTCATTTGGTCTGATTATGGTATACTATTATTTAATGTAAAAAAGCACAAGGATGAAGCTCATGATTAAACTATACAAAGACGCACATGTTCTTAGAAAAGGTGTTCCGGAAAAAGTATCCGCCGCTCTCCCTGACGCCGCGGCAGCACGCGCAAAGACTATGGCTGCCGGAATCTTCAAAAGTCATAACCACTCTGCGGCCGTGGATAAGCTGCAGCTCCGCTTCGACAGCCTGATCTCCCACGACATCACCTATGTCGGCATCATCCAAACGGCTAAGGGCAGCGGGTTGGAGGCCTTTCCCGTTCCCTACGTGATGACCAACTGCCACAACAGCCTCTGCGCCGTTGGCGGCACGATCAATGAGGACGACCATGTGTTCGGCCTCTCGGCTGCGAAGAAATACGGCGGCATTTATGTGCCCGCGAATGTAGCTGTCATCCACCAGTACGCTCGTGAGATGATGGCCGGCTGTGGCCGCATGATCCTCGGTAGCGACAGCCACACGCGCTATGGCGCGCTGGGTACGATGGGGGTCGGTGAGGGAGGACCTGAGCTTGTCAAACAACTCCTGTCAAACACCTATGATGTAAAATCCCCCGATGTTGTCCTCGTCTGGCTCACAGGCGCGCCGGGGCACGGCGTCGGCCCGCACGATGTGGCAATCGCCCTCTGCGGTGCGGTATACGATAGCGGCTTCGTGAAAAACAAGGTATTGGAATTTGCAGGGCCCGGGATAAAGAACCTGCGGATGGACTTCCGCATCGGCATCGATGTAATGACGACGGAAACCACCTGCCTGTCCTCCATCTGGGAGACGGACGAGGCCGTGTCCGCTTACTACGCCGCCCATGGCCGCCCGGAGGACTTCAGGCGCCTCGCGCCTGAGGATGGTGCATACTACGACGCGATGATCGAAATCGATCTCTCCACCGTCGAGCCGATGGCTGCCCTTCCCTTCCATCCCTCAAAGGCTTACACCCTCCGTGAGCTACAGCAGAACGCGGGCGACATTTTCCGTACAATCGAGAAGGACGCTGAGCAAAGCCTCTCCTCCGGCGTAAAGCTCAGGCTGACGGACAAGCTGATAAACGGCAAAGTCGTCGTCGACCAGGGCATC
>CAYRIA010000227.1:0-2558 GCA_964424175.1 uncultured Oscillospiraceae bacterium
CGCTCGGGCCCGACGGCTTCCAAAAGCAGTCGGAGCGCGGCGTCATAGAAGTCGCGCCGCTCGCGTATATGCGCGGGCGCACGCTCGACAATGCGTTCGTCATCCTTGACGAAGCGCAGAACACGACGCCGGAGCAGATGAAGATGTTCCTGACGCGTCTTGGCTTCGGCTCTAAGGCCGTCATTACTGGCGATATAACGCAAATCGATCTGCCGGGAGATAAGCCCAGCGGCCTTAAGGAAGCTATGAAGGTCCTGCAGGGCATTGAGGATATTAAAATTTGTCGTCTCACTGCCGCGGATGTTGTGCGCCACGTGCTGGTGCAGCGCATAATCGACGCCTACGAGACTTTTGACAAAAAGCGTGCTCAGCCGCCCACAAAGCCCGCTCCCGCCAAGAGCGCACCCCAGAAAACATTTAAGTACAAGAGGTAAAGCCATGAGCCATAAAATCACGCTCTCGCGCGATAGGCGAGGGCTCGGCGTGCCTGAAGCTAGGCGGCTGATCGGACAGGCTGTGCGCGCCGCGCTGAAGGCTGAAAAGATCGGCGTTCCCTGCGAGATCAGCGTTTTGCTTACGGACGACGCAGGCATCCATTCCCTCAATTTAGAATACCGCGGCGTGGACAGCGCCACAGATGTTTTGAGTTTTCCCGCCAATACCTTTGCGCCTGGCAGCTTTGACGCAGCTTTGGCCGAGCGTGACCCAGTATCGGGACGTGTTTTGCTCGGCGATATAGCGCTCTCGTTGGAACACGCCGAAAAACAGGGCGCGGACTTCGGGCACGGGACAAGACGAGAGATCCAATATCTGACGGTACACAGCGTCCTTCATCTGCTGGGCTATGATCATCTGGACGAGGGCGAGATGAAGTGCCGAATGCGCGCGCGGGAAAAGGCCGCCATGGCGCTGCTGACTGGCGTAGAGGAGTTATGAACAGCTTCAAATACGCCTTCCGCGGAATTGCGGAGACGCTTGCGCGTGAGCGCAATATGCGCATCCACCTGTGCTTTGCCTTTTATGTGTTTTTAGCGGGTCTCGTCACGCGCATTTCGGTGTCGGAGTGGGCGGCCGTACTCGTCTGCATCGGGCTTGTCACGGCGCTGGAGTGCCAAAATACAGCGCTGGAGGCCCTTTGTGATACCATACATCCGGAACGCAGCCAAGGGATACGCCGAACAAAGGACGCCGCAGCCGGATCAGTGCTCTGCGCGGCGCTTGCCTCCGCTGTAGTCGGCGGCTGCGTGTTTTTCCGCAGGGAACGCTACGAACAGGCGCTGCTATTCTGGCAGGAGCATACAGCGGTGGCACTGCTGATTATTTTGACGCTGATTCCCCTCGCCTTTTTTGTTTGGGGCAGAAAGAGAGTAAAAAAATGAACGCAAACACCAAGACAAAATCCGCAATGATTGCCATTGTGGGGCGGCCGAACGTTGGCAAATCCACGCTGACGAACACGCTGACCGGCGAAAAGGTTGCCATCGTCTCCAATAAGCCGCAGACGACGCGCAACCGCATCTGCGCCGTGATTAACCGTGGGGATACCCAGCTTGTGCTGATGGACACGCCCGGTTTCCACAAGGCCCGCACAAAGCTCGGCGACTATATGGTCAAGGTCGTCTCCGATAGCGTGGCCGATGTGGATGCGATCGTCCTCATGGTTGAGCCGATCGCCTCCGCCGGCGAGCAGGAGTTGGCACTGATCGAGAAAATCAAGCGCAGCAAATGCCCCTCCGTGCTGGTTATCAACAAGATCGATTCCGTGCCCAAGGAGCAGCTTCTCGCGGTGATGTCGGAATATGCAAAATACCACACCTTCGACCTTGTGATCCCCGTCAGTGCCCTCAGGCGCGATGGCACAGACATGTTGTTGGCAGAGCTCGAGAAATTTGCAAGGCCCGGCCCGAAGCTCTTTCCTGAGGATATGGTTACAGACCAGCCGGAGCGTCAGGTTTGCGCCGAGATCGTGCGTGAAAAACTTCTCCGTTGCCTAGATAAGGAGATTCCGCACGGCACAGCCGTGGTTGTAACAAAGTTTTCCGAGCGGGAGGATACTGAAATCATCGACCTCGACGTGACGATTTACTGTGAGAAGGATAGCCATAAGGGCATCATTATTGGTAAAAACGGTGAGATGCTTAAAAAAATCGGTGCAATGGCGCGTGAGGACATAGAAAAATTCATGGGAACCAAGGTTTTCCTACAGACTTGGGTAAAGGTCAAAGACAACTGGCGCGACAGCGTGAGCCTGCTGCGCAATTTTGGATACAGGGACTAAAGCCATAGTTGCAAAGATTTGAAAACGGCGCAGAAATTACCGCTGTTTAAGGCTGATAGACACATCTTTTGCGGGACATACTAAGCGTGGCGAGGTGAGTTCTTGATGAAAGACTCCGGTCTTTGGGGGATGTTCTGTGAAACGGGCGAGCCGTACTGTTATCTCATATTTCGGTCGGCGCTAAAGGAAAAAAAGAATAGACCCGAAATTCCTCTAAGGGACGCACTCGCCTTCAGCGGCACAGGTGAAAAACCCCGTGTTCGCTTTTGAAGAAGGCCGT
>CAYRIA010000228.1:0-2534 GCA_964424175.1 uncultured Oscillospiraceae bacterium
GACGGTTACCGCCAAGAGCTATTGGCCCTTCCCCTCCTACGGCGATCTGCTGTTCAGCGTAAAGTAAAGCCCTATTTCCGCCGCACCGCGCCGCGTCCGTTTCTTGGCCGGCGCAGGTACAGCGGCACAAATAGCGCGGGGGCGGAGGGCATCCGCCCCCGAATTTTATCATCTGGAGGAAAACTTATGTGTTCAATCATCGGCGCGGAAGGCTATGCGCTTCCGCAGGACGCGTTCCTGGAGGGCTTTAACAAGACCAGAACGCGCGGACCGGACATGACCCGTTTGCTGGAGACTCCTGCCGGCAGGCTCGGCTTCCACCGCCTTGCCATCATGGATACCAATGAAAGCGGCATGCAGCCTTTTGCGCTCAATGGCAATTTCATTGTGTGCAACGGCGAAATCTACGGCTTTCGAAATTTAAAGAACACCCTCTCCTCCAATTATACTTTTGAAAGCGGCTCCGACTGCGAAATCCTTCTTCCACTCTATGAACAGCACGGTCTGAACATGTTCGCCATGCTGGACGCGGAATTTGCCCTTATCCTCTATGATCACGAGCGAAACAGCTTTATCGCCGCACGCGATCCCATTGGAATTCGCCCGCTATATTACGGTAAATCGAAGGACGGCTCGATGATTTTTGCCTCCGAGGCAAAGAACCTTATCGGGCTCACGGACAAGGTCATGCCCTTTCCGCCCGGGCACTATTATGCGGACGGAAAATTCACTTGCTATTGCGATATTGCGGCGCGCAGGCCGCCCGTTTCCGACGATTTGGACACGGCCTGCACAAAAATCCGCGAAAAGCTGGCGATGGGTGTGGCGAAGCGTTTGGACGCCGACGTGCCCGTCGCCTTTTTGCTGTCCGGAGGCTTAGACAGCTCACTGGTCTGCGCGATTGCGACTCGCCTTCTGAACCAGCGCATCCGTACCTTTGCTGTCGGCATGGATACGGACGCCATTGACCTCAAATATGCCCGTCAGGCGGCAGAGTTTCTCAGAAGCGAGCATACCGAGGTCATCATTACGCGTGATGACGTAATAAACACGCTGGAGACCGTCGTCGCCCTGCTCGGCACCTATGACATCACGACCATCCGCGCAAGTATGGGCATGTACCTGCTCTGCCGCGCCATCCATGAGACTACGGACGTTCGCGTGCTTTTGACGGGTGAGATTTCCGACGAGCTTTTCGGCTACAAGTACACGGACTTTGCCCCCGACGCTGAGGCCTTCCAGCAGGAATCCGAAAAACGTCTGCGAGAGTTGCACATGTACGACGTGCTACGCGCCGACCGCTGCATCTCGGTCAACTCCCTTGAGGCGCGCGTGCCCTTCGGCGACCTCGACTTCGTCCGATATGTCCAGAGTCTGCCTGCCGAAATGAAGCTCAATCGCTACGGCATGGGCAAATATCTGCTGCGCCGCGCCTTTGCGGATCGCGACTACCTGCCGGAGAGCATCCTCTGGCGCGAAAAAGCCGCCTTCTCTGACGCCGTCGGCCACTCCATGGTTGATGAGCTAAAGGACTATGCCGAGAGCTGCTATTCGAACACGGACTTTGCCAAAAAAAGCGCGCAGTATAGCTATGCAAAGCCCTTCACTAAAGAATCCCTGCTCTACCGCGAGCTTTTTGAAAAACATTATCCAGGCCAAGCAGAGATGGTTGCAGGCTTTTGGATGCCAAACCGAGACTGGGCTGGCTGCGATGTTGCCGACCCTTCCGCCCGCGTACTGTCCAACTACGGCGCAAGCGGCCTCTAAGACAAACTAGGGCGTGATCAAAATGCACACGCCCTGGTTTTTTCTCCGCTCAATCGTTAAATAGCCAGACCAACGACTGTTCCGAAAAGGCCATACCCAGCTTCTCCCGCAGGCACAGCGAAGCCGTGTTGTCGCACAAAACTGTGCGTGGGGTGCAAAGCCGCGCACGAGCTGTTGCCTAATCAGCGCCGCTTCCAGCATGTCGATGTGGAATATCCTGTCCCGCTCCAAATTACGGAGCGCCTGTTCGTGAGTTGTAACCATGTCGTTATCTTCCCTGTGCTGACCAATATCCGATAAAAAACATCTTATGCACAGCCGGGTGAAATGTGAATGAAAACCGCAACCCTTCACGGGCTTGGCCGTCGCCGTACAGAGAAACGCGTTCGGGTCTTGACAGAACGCGGCAGTGGCGTTACAATCTTCATGAACATTTGAATATGGTATGTCTTCAGGGCAGGGTGAAATTCCCGATTGGCGGTAAAGTCCGCGAGCGCCTCGGCGCAGATTTGGTGAAACTCCAAAACCAACAGTTACAGTCTGGATGGAAGAAGATGTGTTAAAATACGGAGCGGTTTGTCGCTCCGCGCAGGCAACGCACCGAAAATGATTTTAACACCTGAAAGACAGTCGTTTTTCAGGTGTTACGTTATTTTAGGAGGGTGTTCCGATATGAACACTGGCGTAAGCAAAACAAAGAAGCTGACCACCCTGGCAATGCTGACTGCCCTGGCCTATGTGGTCATGGCGCTGAGCAAAATGCTCCC
>CAYRIA010000229.1:0-1749 GCA_964424175.1 uncultured Oscillospiraceae bacterium
GGAAAACGCATATTAATAGTCGGCGCACCCATCTTTGTGCCGAGATGATAGCCTGAGCGTATCGTATCTGCCAAGGTATGCGGATGTCCCAAAAACCTGTTTGCCTGCTCCATATCGCCGTTTTCAATGAGAGAGCGGATATATGTAGAGCTGATAACTTTTCCGTCCAGCTTTACCGGCTCGATAATATCACAGCCAAGCTCTCGGCTCTCACAATATTCCTTGAGCCGTGCGGCAGTGCCCTCGCCCTTGTAGCCAAAGCAGAAATCATGGCCTACAACTATCCAGCCGATATTAAGCTCCGAGATAAGCGCCTCTGCAAATTCCTCCCACGGCATCTGCATGACGTGCATATTAAAATGTACAAAGACAACATTCTCTATGCCATAGCAGCGGCGAATAATTTCCTCACGTCCTATAGCGCTGTTTATAAGTGGAACTTCTTTATGAAAAACCAGCGTGTCAGGGTGTACGTCAAAGCTGAGCACTGACGGCATACCGCCGATCTCGCTTGCGCGCTCCCGTGTCTTATTCAGCAGCGCGCCGTGTCCCAAATGTACCCCGTCAAAAAAGCCAAGCGCTATCGCTCTCTTTATATCTGCCATTTATATCAAACCTCAAAAAAGCTTTTTATTGTGTGCAGCATCCCGTCCTTGACCTTGCCAAGCAAAAGAAATTCTCCGCTGCTGGAATAAACTCTGTATGTCCCGTCATGGTTCAAAGCTTCAACTGCTGTGCCACAGCGCAGACTTCTCTCCGCGGCGCTGTCAACAGTGCATTTCGGATATTCCTCAAAAAGGCGGTCAACAGGAATCATATGCTCGCCCACCGTACCTGCATCGGCAAGCTTCTTAATCTCCGTAATCTTTACTGCATCCTTCACGTCAAAACCTCCGGCTTTGATACGGCGCAGTGAACTCATGCAGCCTCCGCACTGCAAGGCCTCGCCGATGTCGTTACAGAGCGTTCTCACATAGCTGCCCTTGGAACAGCTGATATCCAGACAAAAGTCGTCATTTTCGCGGCCGATTACGGATATTTCGTAAACCTTTATAGCTCTGGCCTGACGCTCTACTTCACTGCCCCGTCTGGCTATTTCATAGAGCCTTTGTCCGTTTATCTTTATAGCCGAATACATCGGCGGAATCTGTGCAATTTCCCCGGAAAACTTTGTCAGTACAGCTTTAAGCTGCCCTTCGTCAATACTCTGCTCACACTGCTTAATCACAGTGCCGCTGATATCCTGCGTGTCGGTTGTTACGCCAAGTCTTAAACCAGCTATGTATCTCTTATCATGCTCTGATGCAAATTCTACCGCTCTGGTAGCTCTGCCCACAAACACTACAAGCAGACCTGTGGCCAAGGGATCAAGAGTTCCGGAATGACCGATGCGCCGCTCATGAAGTATCCCGCGCAGCTTTGCGATAACATCATTGCTTGTCCAGCCGCTCTCTTTGTCTACGAGCAGAATCCCATTCATTTCCAGACCTCGTCAATTACCTGTAGGAGCAGTGCTACTGCCTTCTCGGGATTCCCCTGTATGGTACAGCCGGCAGCCATCGCGTGGCCACCGCCGCCAAAAACAGCACAAATGTCGCTGCTGCTTACATCCTTTGTAGTTCGCACAGATATTTTGCAGCTTCCGTCATCCTGTTCGCGCACAGTAATGTTGACAACGCTGCCCTCGATTCGACCGGAAAGGCCGGCCAGATCATCGCAGTCATCCTCGGTAGCTTCGGCATCCTCCAT
>CAYRIA010000229.1:1759-2531 GCA_964424175.1 uncultured Oscillospiraceae bacterium
TTGCTTTGTGACTATAGCCACGGCTATCTGTCCGTCCCTGTATAGATGCAGTCCGGAATATATCATACCCTCCAGCCTGAGCCTTGCATTTGAGACCTTGCGGAAGAACATGGTGTTAATCGTGTATATATCTGCGCCGAGCCTTGCGAGCTCCGCTGCCGCGCGAAAGCTGGCGGCATTTGTATTGGCGTATTGAAAACAGCCGGTATCAGTCGAGAGTGCGATATACAAAAGCGTCGCTTCTTCAGCCGTTATATCGCTGTTCATATTCTGGATAAGCTCAAGTATTATCTCCCCGGTGGCGGATTTATCGTCTTTGAGCAGGGTATCGGCCGCATACAGAGAATTTGTAGGATGATGGTCAATGCACAGGTTCACGTTACCCTCGTAGCCCTTTGGAAACAGGCCTTCTGTGGCTGTGTCCACTGAGACGACAAATCTATACTTAAATCCCTCCGGGGCAAAATACTGCTGAACAAACCCGCAGAGCTTTGTGCTAATCTGTTCATTTCGATAAAGATAGGCATTCCTACCGCCTCGACGCAGGGCGCTGCAAAGTGCTGCCGCGCTGGCAACCGTATCTCCGTCAGGATTTTTATGGGTCAATATAAGAATATTCTCATGGGTAAGTAGGAGCTTTGCGCATTGTTTATAATTCATCTTCTCCGCCCTCGTCATGGTTTATTTCCAATGAGCTGATTATCTGGTTGATATGCGCGCCATACTCAATGCTGTGGTCTATCTCAAACACCAGCTCAGGAGTGTAGCGCAG
>CAYRIA010000230.1:0-2529 GCA_964424175.1 uncultured Oscillospiraceae bacterium
CGAACCTTTCCAAAGCAGAGTTGAGCGGGTCGTGGTGGATACCATGCAAACAAAGGGGAAAATCATCGGCCTTGACGCCGTGCCGCATATACGCCCGGCAAGCTTCATCGCACCCCGTGGGATCGACTTCTCCCACTACAATTTCGTGGTGATGGACGGCATGTACTATTCTGTGCTGCACATCCGCCGGAATGGGTATCCCCATACCGTGCGAGGGGGCTGGATGTCAAGCCTCATCAACGCCGGCGAAGGCGTGGATATCGACGTCCATCTGCGCCGCGAGAACCGGGGCAAAACGCTGGATAAGGTAGCGCAAAGGATACGCTTGAACCGCACTAAGCTTCGCAACATGCAGGATACCAGCACCGATTACGAGGAGCTGACCGGAAGCATACAGTCCGGCTACTACATCAAGTCCGGCATCGCCAACAATAACGAGGATTTGTTCTATATGTCCGTACTCATCACCATTTCCGCTCGGACATATGAGGAGCTTCTCTGGCGCAGGGGGCAGATGACGGATCTCTTGAAGTCGATGGATATGTACATCAACGACTGCAACTTCCAGCAGGAGGCCGCATTGCGCTCGGTCATGCCGTTCCTCTGCATTGACCCGAACATTGAGAAGAAGGCGCAGCGAAATATCCTGACCAGCGGCGCGGCATCGACCTATATGTTTACCTCCTTTGAACTCAGTGATGACAACGGGGTGCTGTTGGGGATCAACCGGCACAACAATTCGCTTTGCATTGTGGATCTGTTTAATACCAAGGTCAATAAAAACGCAAACGTGACGCTGCTTGGCACCTCCGGCGCGGGTAAAACCTTTACCATGCAGCTGCTCGCGTTAAGAATGCGAATGCGCGGTATCCAGTGCTATATCCTTGCGCCGCTCAAGGGTCATGAGTTCAAACGCGCCTGTGCGGCGGTGGGTGGAACTTATATAAAGATCAGCCCCGGCTCTATGAACTGTATCAACGTCATGGAGATACGAAAGACGCTAAGCCCCGAGATGGAGCTGATCGACGAAATGGACTACAACAGCGAGGATTCACTGCTCTCTCGAAAGATACAGCAGTTGTTGATCTTCTTCAGCCTGCTGATACCGGACATGAGCAACGAGGAGGAGCAGATGCTGGACGAGGCGCTGGTCAAGACCTACAGCCAGTTTGGCATAAGCCACGACAACGACTCGCTGTATGCCGATAAAGCGCATAGCAGGTATAAGAAAATGCCCATACTCGGCGACCTGCATAAGCTCTTGGAAGCAAACCCCTTAACGCAGCGGCTGGCCATCATCGTCAGCCGTTTTGTGACGGGCAGCGCCCAGAGCTTTAACCAGCAGACCAACGTGAATCTTGAGAACAAGTATGTGGTCATCGACATCAGCGAGTTGAAAGGCAAGCTGCTTCCCGTGGGCATGTTTATTGCTTTGGACTATGTTTGGGATCAGGTCAAATCGGATCGAACCAAGCGCAAGGCCATCTACATAGACGAGATCTGGCAGCTCATCGGCGCTTCCTCCAATCGGCAGGCGGGCGAGTTCTGTCAGGAGATATTCAAGATAGCCAGAGGCTATGGTGCGGCGGCGATCGCCGCCAGCCAGGATCTCTCCGACTTCTTCTCCCTTGAGGACGGAAAGTACGGTAGGGCTATCATCAACAACAGCAAAACCAAGATCATCCTCAATCTGGAGCCGGACGAAGCCGAGTATGTACGGGAGACATTGAAGCTCACCCGCACCGAGATACGCAGCATCACCCAGTTTGAGCGCGGGGAGGCTTTGATTAGCTCCAATAACAACAAAGTGCCCGTGCTGGTGCGCGCATCCAAGGTGGAGCAGCAGCTCATTACAACCGACAGGGCCGAGCTTGCCGCCCTTCTCAAACAGCGGCAGCAGACGCAGAAAACGCAAACAGAGGATAATGCGTTTTCAGAAGAATAAAACGTATTCCCGCAAACCCCTTATGATACGGGCCTTTTCCGCGATGGCCGCTTTCATAGAAAACGCATATTGATACGAAATACGTTTTTGGACATAAAAACGCTTTGCGAAGGAGGTGTTCGCCCTTGCTTTTACAGGATGAACAGTATGTTATCAAATGGCTGTCCCAATACGGGGCGCTTAGGTACGAACAGGTCAAGCGGCTGCTCAATAAGCCCAATGCGACCGCTGAAAAGATCGTTCGCAACCTGAAGAAATGGCTTTATATCACCGACATTGAGGAAGGGTATCTCGGCATCGACCCGACCTGCCGCCCCGAACCGAAAACCATCGCGGCCGTGTGGGTGCTGCTAAAATTCGGAACCGAGGTCGCGCCCATGGAGCACTTCCCCGCGACCTATCCGTCTCAATTATTCTTTTTGAAGCAGCAAGCCGGGTATGAAATCATTGTTATAGGTGCGGAGGAAGGGCATCTGCTCAAGCTCCTACAGCCGGAGGACGACATCAAATACATCATCGTGCTGCCGGATATTGGCATGGCGCAGGGCTTACGGCTTCCTCGTGCGCCATGCCTGTTTGCGGTG
>CAYRIA010000231.1:0-2486 GCA_964424175.1 uncultured Oscillospiraceae bacterium
CTACTTCAGTTCGCAGGCTGCGAGCAGTATTTCCTCAATGCGCTTGAACACTTGATCGGTGCATGTAATATATATCATGCTTGCTGCCATAATTTTTTGCACGCTCAAGAAATTGATACTCTAAGAACGCTATACAAATCTGCTTTTTTTATAAAAAAGCCAAGGATTGAAAAAGAATATAAAGGATGGCGCGCCATACTTTCCTGCGTAATGGGGTGTTTCCTGCTTATAGTATGTATCCTGCCCGGTATCCTCTTTCCGCAATTCACACCGCTTGCTTCAACGGGGCCCTATGCTGTGGATACCACGAGTGTTACCTTTGTGGATGTATCGCGCCCAGAGCCCTTTTCTGAGACGGGCGAAAACAGGAAGCTGACAGTTCAGTTTTGGTATCCGGATGTTGCGAAAGGAACAGGCGCATTTCCTCTAGTCATATTCTCTCACGGGTCGTTCGGTTACCGGGGCAGCAATCTTTCCACCTTTGAGGATCTTGCCAGTAATGGGTATGTAGTATGTAGCATCGACCACAGCTATCACGCTTTCTTTGCAAAGCATATGCTGGATACGCAGTTTAGGCTGGCACAAACAGAGTTTGCTTCGCTGCGGCAGTTGCAGCAGAATGCCGCAGCCTATCGGCACGATATGCGCCACCATTTCGCCCTTTTACAGGGGCTCGCCTCCAAGGAAAACTTTGATGAGATCAGTGAGTATCTACGGATCGCCCAGTCCGACATGGACGCCATCACGCCCATACGTTTTTGCGAAAACGAAACCGTCAATTTGATTATGTCCGCCTTTGCCGCCAAAGCAAAACAATCTGGAATCCAGATGGAGGTAGATGCAACGCTTCCTGATTCGCTTCCCTTTAGCGACACCGAGCTTTGTTCGCTCTTGTCAAACGCTTTGGAAAACGCTATACAGGCCTCGGGAAATATCCCTGACAGCGATAAGCGCACAATTCGGCTGCGTATGTTTTCCAAAAATAACAAGCTGTGTATTGACATTCGCAACAGCTACCATATAGAACCGATATTCCATCGGGGCCTGCCTGTATCAAAAGAACAGGGGCATGGCTTTGGTACAAAAAGCATGGCACAAATCGTGGAAAAGCATGGCGGTGTATTCCGGTTTTCGGTCAAGAATGGCTGGTTTATATTTCAGGCAACTGCATAATTTGTTAATTCAATAGGTTTCCACGTGCCCTTTTGTCAAAAAACAAAAAGCACGTTCTCAGCAAATATGTGGATTTTCTAAAGTGCAAGATTTACAAAGTTCAGGTTGTTGCTTCATCAGCAGACATCCTATCAGCCGGGGATAAGATTATTTTTCTCCGTTACTTAATTCAGGCAAGCTCGAATAAGTCGAGCTTGCCTGAATCATTTTTCTGCACTTTTCGCAACACGCACATAATTTCCATGTAGCCTCGCTCCGGAGGTGAAGCACTCCGCGGGATTGCGCGCTAAGTGGGCACCATGATGGCAACCTTCTTGCCAGCCACGTGGGTGTGAGGATAATTTCACTGCTTTGGATCTTCTCCTTTTCCAGCATTTAGCAGAGTAGCTGACAGATCCGCAGAACGAGAACGTGAGGAAACGCTTATTTGAGCTGCCAAATCTCCGCGTTATACTGGAAGATAGTACGATCTGAGGAAAAAAAGCCGGAGTGGGCAATATTTAGGAGCATCTTTTTTGCCCACGCCCTGCGATTTTCGTAGTCCGAAAGGACTGCCTCCTTTATGGTGATATAGTCCTCCAGGTCGAGCAGGGACATGAACCAGTCCCTGTGTTTCAAGTCCTGCCAAAGGGCGGAGAGCGCCATGGGGTCGCCGACAGAAAGCAGCTCGGGGGAGAGAAGGAAGTCCACCAGTGGCTCGATACTGGGGCGGTGGTAGAACTCCAGGGGGTTGTAAGCCTTCTCCGCATAGAGGGCGATAATCTCTTGACTGGATTTTCCGAAGGTATAGATGTTCTCTGAACCAACCGACTCCGCAATCTCCACATTTGCCCCGTCCATTGTGCCGAGGGTCACAGCGCCGTTGGCCATAAGTTTCATATTCCCGGTGCCGGATGCCTCTTTGGAGGCCAAGGAAATCTGCTCGGAAATATCACAGGCAGGAATTAAAAGCTCCGCCAGGGAAACGTTATAGTTTTCCACCATCAGCACCCGCAGCCAGGGGCGCACATGGGTGTCGCTGTCAATCAGTGCCTGTAGGCATAAAATCAGGTGAATGATGTTTTTTGCCGTAGTATAAGCCGGGGCGGCCTTGCCACCAAAAAGCACTGTAATCGGACGCGGGGGCAGACGTCCGGCCTTGATTTCGAGGTATTTGTAAATCACATATAGGGCGTTCATCTGCTGGCGCTTGTACTCATGAAAGCGTTTAATTTGAATGTCAAACACGGAGTTATGGTCAATCTCCACGTTTTGAAGGCGGCGGAGTTTCTGCTTGAGGCGCAGTTTGTTTTCCGCCTTGACGGAGAGCAGCT
>CAYRIA010000232.1:0-236 GCA_964424175.1 uncultured Oscillospiraceae bacterium
GGGCCAGTCGAGCCTTCAAAGTTTCCAAACAGTTTCATGAAATACTTAAAGTTAATGCCATTAATATTGATGATGGAAACTCCCATCTCATCAATAGTTGGCGCTAAACTCCGTTTTTTTTCAGGGCTCTCATTATACTTTTTCAAGACAATTTCGGCCAACTTCGGAAAGGCCATGGCCTCAGCGATTCCTTCAACTAAAATTATTCCCCGTGAAAACAACATTGTTGATTTCGT
>CAYRIA010000232.1:246-2471 GCA_964424175.1 uncultured Oscillospiraceae bacterium
TACCATGACTGCCTTTGATTTGCAGCCCTTTTTCGCCCACTGTGTATAAGCCTTCGCCGAACATATCCATCATTTCCAGCGGTACGATATTGCTGTTGCCTAAAAGTGCGTCCACGTAAATATCATCATTGAATTTTTTCATGCTCACTGTGGTGGCAGAAATAGAGCCTTCTTCGCCATAAATATGGATAAGCTTATTTAATTCCACGGATGAGGCTAATACAGGAGAGTGGGTAGAAACAAATACTTGAGCATTAGGCAAAGAAGATGAAAGCGACTCAAGGTACTTGATAAATTTCACTTGGAGCTGTGGGTGTAAATGAGCTTCCGGTTCCTCAATAAGTAGGATAGTAAAGGTATCTAGATCTTTGATTAACTCAAGTTCAGCAAATACTGTCGCAATATACAAAAGATTGTTATACCCTAGGCTGTTAGTTGCTATGTCCCTGAACTTAGAAATATCTGTTTCTCCCACGTGCGGGAAGAATACCAACCGAATATTTTCAATTACTCTGTTGAATGTTGCCTCAGTGAATTGCAGATTTATACTTTGCCCAAGTTGTGTACCCAGTGCTTCGCTGATCTTATTGTTGATTGAACATTTAACGGCCTCAATTTCTGTATGCTTTCCATCTTTATTCTGTGCAATAATTTCATTAAAGTCCGTTACACATTTAACAAGATATTCAGTGTTATCTCCATATTTCTTTTTTAGCAGTAACGAAAGCCGCGAACGTTTCCCGGCGGACAATTTCGATTCGGCGTCACGAAGTGGTGGCAAATAGATGCATTCAACCCTGTCAAATGTATCTTCTTCAAATATGCTTGCAACCGATTTACCCCCCCAATATCTTCTTTTAATGTTTCCTGGCTTTGAGGCATTCTCGGTTATCCTAAGGTGTAACTGCGCTTCAAAATCAGCATCACACCACGATAAGAAAATAATTTTTTCGTTATCGCTGAGATCAGTTAAATTTGCTCCTATTTCAACAGAATCAGAGTGCACTGATTTGTCGAAAGAACAATAAAAGTCATCAACCGAGCAAGCATAAGATGACTCGGGTTCTCTAAACAGTAAACGCAAAGCATTGATTATGGCTGTCTTCCCGCAGCCATTTTCTCCAAGTAAGACATTAAGTCCCTTGTTAAAATGGACTGTCGATTTTTCATATGTGTTTTTATATCCTTGAATAGATAGCTTTGAGATGTACATACAATTTACTCCTTGTTTGCTTTGGCGGACACCTTTATGTGCTTATCTCAGAATGGATTTTTTATTTTCGCGTTATTTACAATTACGAGTTTATCATAGACGCGGGCCTTAATATTTGCTTTTTCATTGAACTGCTCATTATTGCTAAACTGTGCAGTTCCCATTAACCATCTTATTGCTTCAATTTTTGACGTCATCGCCGTCCTTCCGTTCAGCGCACGCATCTAAGCTCAGTCCCGTTGTCGTTGATCCTTATTGATCCCATTTTTCATTTGTTTGCGGCTACATCTATCGCCTGTTCTATGTTGTTTTGATGCTATTGTTCATAGATAGTGATTATAGTATCTAGTTCGCAAACTAGGACTTGTTATCTGAGCATCACGTTTATCGATATACCAAAGAAACAAGAATGTATGTTTATTATACTGCAAGCCTCGACATATTCCCACTGCATAATTTGTCGAATGAAAAATTGCATTTCTATTCTGCATCAAACTGGAGAACTGAAACGCCAATATTAACCGAATAGGCCGGTTACTCGAGCCCTGTATCCATACAATTAGAGCTTTTCAGTCTGAATTTTGTTTATCTGGAAAAAGGAAAACTCGTCCAGCCGCACCGGCACCCCGCACAGCTCGTCTTCAATATAGCCCAGGCCGCTCAGCACCCGGCTGCGCGCGCCGAGTATCACGTTGGTGTTCTCGCGGTTGGAGTTGAGTATCACCATTTTGACCGCCGGCGCGCGCTCGGCAAGACGCGCGGCAAACGCCGCCTCGCCCTTGAAGCCCCCGCCGTTCAGCACGATACAAAGCAGCATATCGCCGTTGAGCGAGCTGCGCCGCAGCAGCAGATGGCGCGCAAGCCCCTTTCGGGAGCGCTCGTCGTAGGCGCTGACGCCCAGGCCGGTGAGCAGCTCGCAAACGATCGCCGCGGTCTCGCTCATCCCGGACGGCTCGAGCGGGCAGTCGACGAGAGGCACCGGGCGGTGAGAGCGCGGAGAGAAAAAGCCGAA
>CAYRIA010000233.1:0-2429 GCA_964424175.1 uncultured Oscillospiraceae bacterium
GGACGGCAAGATCGCAACCGTCAAGTTCGACCTCATCCTGTACCGCTCTCTCGAATGGCGCATCAGCTCCTTCTTCCGTTGCATCGGACAAAAAAAGCACGATGAGCGGCTGGTTATGGACTGGACGAAGGTTGTCGGCGCAAGAGGCCGCGCCCGCTTCAAGCCGCGCTCCTATACGAACCGCGACGGCGAAGAGCGTCAGGTCAACGACGTGGACAAGTTCTACGACTGGGATGAGAAGTTCTTCCCAGTTAACGAGGGATGGACGGAACTCAGCGATACTGACGACCTCCCGTTCAATTAAGGAGGGCGCGTTTAATGATGTCTCTCAGACCTTATCAGGCTGAGGCACGGGACGCGATTATCCGTGAATGGTCAGCAGGGAACCAGAAAACGCTTCTGGTCCTGCCGACCGGCACGGGTAAGACGATAGTTTTCGCCTCAGTCGTTCAAAACCAAATCAAAAACGGCGGCCGGGCGCTTATTATGGCGCATCGCGGTGAACTACTCGACCAGGCGGCGGATAAACTGCAAGACGCCTGCGGGCTCAACTCTGTGCTGGAAAAGGCTGAAAGCAGTAGCTTGGGTAGCAATGTTCCTGTCACAGTCGGCTCCGTGCAGTCGCTTGCTCAGCCGAAACGCCTCGCTCAGTTCCCGCAGGACTACTTCACAGACATCGTCATCGACGAGGCGCATCACTGCCTTTCGGACAGTTACCAGCGTGTGCTGGAGCATTTCCCGAATGCACATATCCTCGGTGTCACCGCGACACCTGACAGAGGCGACCAGCGTAATCTGGGACAGTATTTTGACTCAAAAGCCTACGAGTATTCCATGACCAAGGCGATCCGCGAGGGCTTTCTTTGCCCAATCAAGGCGCAGATGATTCCGCTGGAGCTCAACATTTGCGACGTCGGCATGAGCAATGGCGACTACGCCGTGGGTGAAATAGGCACAGCGCTTGACCCGTATCTTGAACAGATTGCCGTGGAGATGACCCATTACTGTCAAGGACGCAAAACGGTGGTGTTCCTGCCGCTCATCAAAACTTCGCAGAAATTCTGCGACCTGCTAAATACAAGCGGGCTTCGGGCAGCCGAGGTAAACGGAAACAGCGATGAGCGTACACAGGTGCTTCAGGATTTCGAAGCCGGTCGGTATGACGTGCTCTGCAACTCCATGCTGCTGACTGAGGGCTGGGATTGCCCCGCCGTAGATTGCATCGTGATTCTCAGGCCGACAAAGATACGCAGCTTGTATCAGCAGATGGTCGGGCGTGGGATGCGGCTCTCTGAGGGTAAAGACCACTTGCTCCTCTTGGATTTTCTCTGGCTCTCGTCAAGGCATGACCTGTGCCGCCCATCTGCCCTTGTCAGCAAAGACGCTGCTATCGCGGAAAAAATGGATGCACAGCTCATGAAGGACGATGACGTTTACGACCTGATCGAAGCGGAGGAACAGGCGGAGCGAGATATTCTCGCAGAACGCGAGGAAGCGCTGGCGCGTGAGCTGGCAGAAATGCGACGCCGTAAGCGCAAGCTTGTAGATCCGCTCCAATATGCGATGTCCATTGCCGCAGAAGACCTCGTCGGTTATGTCCCGGCCTTCGCGTGGGAGATGGCTCCCGCTTCCACAAAGCAGTTGGAGTTTCTGGAGAAGCGCGGCATATTCACCGAGTCCGTAAAGAACATGGGCATGGCATCTATGATTATAGACCGCCTCAAGCGGCGGCAGGATGAAGGACTGTCAACGCCTAAGCAGATACGCTGCCTTGAAAAGTACGGTTTCTTACAAGTTGGCACATGGCAGTTCGATCAGGCGAACAGCATGATTGCCCGGATACAGTCAAATTCGTGGCGCTTGCCGTATGGCTTCAACGCCGCAACATACAGACCATAAGGAGTTATGAACATGATTTACGATAAAAACAATGTTTTGACAGCGCTCGGAAAGCTGAATCCTGCCGATCTCTCCTATCAGGAGTGGATCAATGTCGGGATGGGGCTTCAGAGCGAGGGCTTTGACTGCAGCGTATGGGATACATGGAGTCAGAATGATTCCCGATATAAAAAGGGCGAGTGTGAGCGGAAATGGCGTAGCTTTCGCGGCAGTGCCACACCCATCACCGGCGGTACGATTTGTCAGATGGCGATGGAGCGCGGCTGGGAGCCTCACGGCAATATGGTCATGGAGTGGGATGACGAGATTCAGTACGACGGCGACGATTTCACGCAGTATACCGCGCCGAGGGGATGGAATCCTGTCAGCGATTTCCGCACCTATCTCGAAACACTCTTTGATCCGGAAGATCGTGTCGGCTATGTCACCGGCGACGTTTGGCAGGACGCCGATAAGAAGTGGTTTCCCTCAAAGGGCGTGTATGACCGCACTGTCGGGGAGCTGCTTGCCTCACTCGACAAGCACCCGGA
>CAYRIA010000234.1:0-2414 GCA_964424175.1 uncultured Oscillospiraceae bacterium
TCGTCTTATGGTAGTAATATTGAGCTAAAAAGGAGCGGCTCCACCGTTTCTGGCAGAGCCGCTATTCTGCGATTTCCTCGCTCACGTCGCCTATGAAGTTGTAGATGATCCGAACCTTTTGCCGTTGCTGACCGTCCACCTTTTCGGCTTGACCGACGAGGATTCTCTCTATCAGCGTTGCCGCGATTTCGGTGGTTAAAGCGGACATGTCCGTGAACTGGCGAACCAGTTTGATGAACCACTCCGCGCTGCCGGTCTTCTCCTTGTCCTCGGCGATGGCGATTCGGAGTTGCTCGCAACGGGCGCGAATCTGCGTTTGTTCCGTTTCAAAGCCGTCGAGCATTTTGGCGAACCGCTCCGCGCTGAGGTCGCCGACCACCTTGTCTTCGTAAAGACGGTTGATGATTCGGTCAATTTCATTCAAGCGGTGCTGCCCCTCGGCAAGCTCCTTCTCGTTTTTGCGCAGTGCGTCCTCGCCGTTGCGCCTTGTCTTGCGCTCCACCATTTTGACGAATTGGTCCTCGTGCGATTTCGCAAACACTGTGATCTTTCTAAGGTGGGCGAGTACGACCGCCTCCAAGTCGTCCCGCCGAATGTAATGGGTGGAACAGAGATTGTAATGAAGGTGGTAACCACACATGTAGCAGCCGTCATGCTTCTTTAGCCTCGGGGTGGGCTTGAAATAAAGCTTGTTTCCGCAGGTGTCACAATACAGAAGTCCGTTGAGCGGGCCTTTGTCATGGACAATTTGCTTTTTCTTTCTGCCGCTCTCCCGGATTCTATGCGCGGTCTGCCAGGTTTCTTCGTCAATAATAGGTTCTTGCGTGTTGCGTGTGATAATCCAATCGTTTTCGGGAACCTGCACGCTCTTCTTGTTTTTGTAGGAAACGTTTTCCCTGCGGCAGCTGACGGTATGCCCTGCGTACTCGTAGCGATCGATGATCATGATGATCGTACCAAGATGCCATAGATCGGGCAGTTCGTCAAGCTTTAAGCGCCGGCCGTACTTGTAGAGGCCAAATTTCAGCAGATGCTTGGAGGGCGTTTCAATTCCGCGGCGGCTCATCTCCTCAGCGATCTGTTTAAACGTCATGCCACCGATATACAATTTGTATATCTCACGTACAACCTCAGCGGCCTCTTCGTCGACAATCCACTTTTTCGGTTCTGCCTCAGAGCGCTTGTAACCGTAAGGGACGCTGCCCGTTAAATGCTCACCCGAGATCGCCCTTGCCCGCATGCCGGCCTTGACTTTCTTGGAGATGTCGCGGCAGTACCACTCGTTGATTATATTACGGAAGGGTGTGAAGTCGTTGTCCACAGCGTTTGCGCTGTCCACGTTGTCGTAGATGGCAATGAACCTCACGCCTGCCTGCGGAAAGGTCATTTCGGTGTAGAGCCCTACGTTCAGATAGTCCCTGCCGAACCTCGACATATCTTTGCAGATGACCGTCCCGATGAGGCCGCTTTCAATATCCGCAAGCATCTCCTGAAACCCAGGGCGATTGAAATTTGCCCCGGACCAGCCATCGTCGATATAGAACTTCGTATCGACGAATCCGTGTTCCGCGGCAAACTTCGTAAGAATGGCTTTTTGGTTGCCGATGCTGTTGGACTCGGAATCTCCGCCGTCGTCGCGGGAAAGTCGGCAGTAAAGCGCGGTGTTTTTGCTCTGGTCAGCTTGTTTCCTTTTCATTAGCGCTCCCCCCTGTTTTCGTTTGGTACTGACCATGTTCGCTCGACGCTTCACAGATAGCAAGCTGATCTCCGCCGCTGACCGATAACTCCCGGATAACCTTTGGGTGATCGAAAGCATGCTGAGCAATCAGCTTTTTCAACTTCTGCTCGACCGTTTCAGTGGCGCTCGAGCTAAACTCTTCTGTGACGATAAAAAGCGTCCTGCCGATTTGCATTTTGGTGATACGTTCGGTCATTGAAGCCCTCCTCCGTTTCAATGGAAGTAAGAATCCTCCATTATCTACAGGACAGCGAGGCGTGGTTTGGACACTAAAAAGCCCGGCATCATGGCTCCAAAAATGAAAAAGATGCCCGCAAGGTAGCGAAGCACCCCGCGGGCAACCCGTGTCTGGAATATTGAGAGAGGTTCAATTTTGAAGAGCCGCGCTATACTTCCCGGAGATGTAGCACACCTCGCCGTCGCGGACGACCGGGTACCAGCCGTTCACAACATCGCCAGCGCCCTCCAACAAGTCGCCCAGATAAACGACGGCGCGGATGGCTCCAGCGGTAGAAGGCAGTGTGCGCAGGTAGACAGAACCGCCCGTGACCTTGACCTGCGGCTTGGCAGACTCCGGGTTGGCGGGCGTTTCCGGTTCCTCGCCGCTCTCAGGGAGCAGGGCGTTGAAGGACGCCACGGTCTTGGGGCCGACAATGCCGTCCGGCGCGAGGTTGTT
>CAYRIA010000235.1:0-2391 GCA_964424175.1 uncultured Oscillospiraceae bacterium
CACATCGCCTTTGCGAAGCCTAAGATGGTAAACCCCCTCGTTATCAGCCTTTGGAGCTGATGCTTTGTTTTTATTATCACTCATTGTGTTTTACACTCCTTTCAAAATATAGATGAATATTTGGCAGTGTCAACGAATATCAGCAATATTATCATAGCTGATATTTTGAATAAGGTCAATCTTAAAGATGTATTTTGTGTATGCTCTGTAGGATTCTACCACCTTCGCTTTTAAGGTCAAATTTGCAACTGGTTTTGAAAATATCGCCGTAAGGCCCTGCGAGCGGCTACTGCATTTTCCGGGAGTTTGACAGTTAAATAGGAAAAAAACCGCTGAAAGCCTTGAAAAGGCTTTATTTTTTTGTCAAATTTTTAAAATAAATATTGCGTTATGTTACGTCATGTGCTATAATTAAAGGAAAAACGCAAAGGAGGACCGCCATGAGACTCAATATCTCGCGCACAAAAAATGCAGCATCCTATTATGTGATTGAAACCGTTTATGAGGGTAAAAAGGAACGGTCTAGAACCGTTGAAAAACTCGGAACAGAAGCAGAGCTGCGGGAAAAGCTGGGCGACATAGATATTGAAGCCTGGGCTCGCGACTATGTTGCGAATCTTAACCGTCTCGCAAAAGAAGGCAAGGAGCCTGATGTCCTCAAAAAATATTCTCCACAAACCCGGATTCCCAGCGGGGAGCAGCGCAGCTTTAATGGAGGCTATCTCTTTCTGCAACAAATCTATCATGAGCTTAAGATGGACAAACTAGCAAAAACCATCTCGAAGAAATATGCATTTACCTACGATTTGGACAGCATTCTTTCCCGGCTGCTATACACCCGCATTCTGTTCCCGGGTTCAAAGCTGTCGAGCTACAAAGATTCAAAGAAGTTCCTGGAACCACCAAACTTTGACCTCCAGCACATATACAGAGCCCTTGATGTCATTGCAGATGAATCCGATTTGATACAATCGACGCTTTACAAGAATAGTCTTGCCCTCTCAGATCGCAACACCAAAGTCCTTTACTATGATTGCACGAATTTCTTTTTTGAAATTGAGGAAGAGGATGACTTCCGAAAATACGGGCATTCCAAGGAGCACCGTCCCAATCCCTTGGTGCAAATGGGTCTATTCATGGATGGGGATGGCGTACCCCTTGCGTTCAGCATTACACCGGGAAACACCAATGAGCAGAAGACCTTAAAACCATTGGAAGAACAAATTCTCTCCGACTTTCACTTGTCGAAATTTGTTGTTTGCACCGATGCGGGCCTCTCCTCCACGGCGAATCGGAAATTCAACGATAAAGACGACCGAAGATTCATCACGACGCAATCCTTAAAAAAACTGAAGCCCTATTTGAAGGAATGGGCTTTTGATTGCAAGCAATGGAGGGTGGAGGGCTTTCCCGAATTCATCGACATCTCTCGCCTGGAAGACGAGAAGTATTTGAAGGAGCTTTCCCAAAAGAGTTTTCGGATGGGCCTTGGAAGGGGTAAGGAACATTTCACAACGGAAACGGTTTACAACATGGTGTTTTACAAGGAACGCTGGATGAACGAAAACGACCTCGAGCAGCGCATGCTTGTCACCTTTTCCTTAAAATACCGTGCCTATCACCGTCAGATCCGGAGTGGGCAAATCGAACGCGCCATGCAGCTCATCAAACAGGGCGCCAAACGTCTGAAGAAGGTCAATGGCAACGATTGTAGGCGACTGATTCGGAAGGTAGACTGCACGGAAGCGGGCGAAGTTGCGAACAAAACGGCCCTGAGCCTTGATACGGACTTGATCCAACAGGAGGAAGCCTATGATGGGTTTTATGCGGTTTGCACCAATCTTGAAGAGGATATCTCCAAAGTCATCGAAGCGAACAAGCGACGCTGGCAAATTGAAGAAAGCTTCCGAATCCTGAAAAGTGAATTCAAGACAAGGCCCGTCTATCATTGGACTGAGAAACGGATTCTGGCGCATTTCACCACGTGCTTTATGGCTCTTGTAATCTACCGGTTGTTGGAAAAGAAGCTTGGGGGCAAGTACACATGCTCGGAAATCGTGGATAGCCTTGCTGACATGAACTTTCTAAAAGCCGGTGCGGATGGCTTCATTCCGACCTATACCCGAACAGATTTTACAGATGATCTTCATGAAACCTTCGGTTTCCGGACCGACTATGAAATCGTCACACCAAAACAGATCAAAAATATTTTAAAAACCACAAAAAAGTAAAAACATTACGCACTTTTCAAAGAAAGAGAAAAAGCCTGCATCCATTCAATTTCAATGGATTTCAGGCTTTTTTCACTTCAAAACTGTCAAACGCGGGATTATATACTATTTGGTGGAAGGAAGTCAAAAAATTTGCTATAATATCCACGGAAAAGATTAG
>CAYRIA010000236.1:0-2381 GCA_964424175.1 uncultured Oscillospiraceae bacterium
TTTTCTCCGGACAGCCTCTATGCGCTGATTGCCGGGCGCAAAAACGCGCCCAAGGACGGCAGTTACACCAGCTACCTGTTTGAAAAGGGTTTGGATAAAATCCTTAAAAAGATTGGAGAGGAGAGCACCGAAGTCATCATTGCGGCCAAGGGCGGCGACCGGGACGAGACGGTCTATGAGCTTGCCGACCTTGTCTATCACGCGATGGTGCTGATGGTGGAGCTGGACATCGGCAATGCGGACATTCTGCGTGAGCTGGCCTCCCGGCATGTGGTCGATAAGAAAGTTAAGCAAGAGAAGATGGTGTAAAACGTATTTTCCGTGCGCACGAACTTGTCTAGTTCACTAGACGCGTGACGGCGTGGAGCACCAGAAAGGCACCGGCAAGCCCGGTGAGCGTTGGCGCGAGGATGCCCGCCCATTTGGCGACCTGTGCCTTGATACACGCGTACAGCCTGTCAAACTGCGCCTGCGCCTTAAGATAGACCAGATAGAGCAGGATCAGCGGCAGGGTATAAATGACGTTATAGACCAGCAGAATCAGCGAAACCTCCAGGAGCGTCAGCTCATAGTTGAACAGGATGGCGAGAAAGGCAAAATAGGGCAGGGCAGTCGTCAGCTCCGAGATCGTCGCGCCTGCGCCGAGGGCGATTAGAGCCGGAGGCGATACGGACTTAATTTTGCGCTTAGCCTCGGCCTCGTCGTTTTCGCTGCTGTCGGCGCGCAGAGCGTTAAGCTGTGACTGTAGGGCACGAATTTTGGCATTTTGCAGGATGTGGCCGACCGCGACTAAAAGCGCTATGCCCGCCAGCAGCTCACAGGCGAAAACGAGCGCGCCATAGCTTGCGATCAGCCCTTTCAAAAAGTCTCCGATGAAGGCCGTCAGCCCGAAATAGGCCAGAAAGCCCCCCGCCATGTTGACAACACCGGTTGGGATGACGAAATATAGGATGTGCCCGGGCCTTTTTACCATGCCCTGCAAAACGAATTGCTGCGTGATCGCAATCGGGTTCAGGCTGTCCGCCGCGCTTGTCAGAATGGTTGAGAGCAATAAGGTCCACATTTTGATTTTTCTCCTTTTAGACAAAAAAATAGAGCCCAGGAGTGTGATATACTCCCCCTAAAGCAGACCGGATAAAAAGGTCGGCGGAAGGGGGAGCATATTTATGCCACATAAGAGCAAGCACGGTCCGGAGGAGAAACTTAAGGCTGTCGAGGACTACCTGGAAGGAAGAGTTTCACGGAGTCAAACTTTATTTATGTATAATATTGGCTGGTGCACTTTGCGGCGCTGGGTCTGCCGGTACAAAGCGGCTGGGGTGGAGGGCTTAACGCCTAAAGCAACGAATAAATACTATCCCGCTGACTTGAAAAAAGAAGTTGTTGAGGCTTATTTGCATGGCACAGCATCAATGCCGGAATTACTCGTGAATTATGATATTAGCAATCACAGTATTGTGCATAGATGGGTGAAAAAGTATAATAGTCATGGCGAATTCAAATCTCCAAAGTCAGGAAGTGAAATCTACATGACGAAAGGACGGGAAACCAGCTTCGAAGAGCGGCAGGAAATCGTAGCATTTTGCATCGCCAAAGGGTCAGACTACCGAGCCGCGATGGAGAAGTACGGCATCTCTTACAACCAAATCTATTCCTGGGTAAAAAAATACCGCGAGAAGGGCGTCCTTGGGCTGGCCGACAGACGTGGGCGCAGCGTCCCGGAGGCCGAGATGACCGAGGTGCAGCGCCTAAGCGCAGAAAACCGCATGCTAAAGGCGCAGCTCGAACAAAAGGAAATGGAGAACGACATCTTAAAAAAAGCACAAGAATTAAAAAGGAGGTGGTTTTAAGCCGTGTCCGTCAAACGGTTGAATACACCATTGTCAAAGAGCTACACTCGGATAAGGGCTATCCAATCCGTAAGCTCTGTCAGCTGGTAGGCGTGAGCCGGGCGGCATATTACAAGTGGCTGGGGCGAGATAAAAGCCAGCTGGAGCTTGAAAATGAAGCGCTTTTGTTTCGGATGAAGGAACTGCAGAAGCAGTACCACGGAATCCTCGGCTGCGAGCGAATGACGATGTACGTCAACCGCGAGAGCGAGAAGCGCTACAACCACAAGCGTGTTCACAGGGTTATGAGGTATGTTGGTATGAAATCCATTATCCGTAGAAAGCGGCCGCATTACGTCAGGTCCACGCCGCAAATCACGGCGGAGAACCTCCTGAACCGGGAATTCCAAGCGGAGCGCTCCAATGAGAAGTGGTTAACGGACGTGACTGAGTTCAAATACGGCAGCGGGCAAAAGGCCTATCTGAGCGCTATCCTAGACCTCGCAGATAAGCGCATTGTGTCCTACAAATTTGGCCGCAGCAATAACAACC
>CAYRIA010000237.1:0-2334 GCA_964424175.1 uncultured Oscillospiraceae bacterium
GACCTTGAACATCAAATTCTGTGGCAACAGCTTCTAAGAAAAATGAAGATCTAACATCATCCTTATTGTCTAAAAACCAATGTATAGGATCGACTGGAGACTTGACATCAATTGCTAATGGTTTTAATCGTTCGGCTTGAGAAGAAACGACAATTCCATAGCGCTCACTACCCCTTGCCTTAGATTTCAACCATTGCTTGGCTTTTGTCAAATCTCTTGTCACAACAATTGGATAGTTATCTTTAAGTTGACTATACAATTCTTTTGCTTTATCACTATTAATGTCTAGGAAATATTTGACAAATTGAGATAGTTTTTCTGACCTAAATGATCTCATTGAAACAGCCAAATGGAGATCTTCTTTGTATGAAACATTACATTTCTGCGCCAGTAATTTTATCGTCTTTTCGGCACTATACTCAGAATCTGTTAAATTTGGAGAGATATAAACATCCCAATCCTGGTACATTGACTTAACTGCATTCAACCACTCAGAAATACCAGCCTCGCCTGTATTAATTTCTTGTCCACCACCGACTAAACACACTATAACTGCCCAATCAGAATGTCTATCTAAGCAAGAAATTAGAAATTCTGGTTCAGATAATTCAAAATCCGATTGACCTTTTTTGTTTTTCATGAACTTAACTGTCATCTCCTTATTCCAGGCCCTTTGTGCTTCATCAAAGATTGCAACATGATCATATGGTGCATCCTTATTTTTAACATAGGCATCTCTATAGTGATGGATATTTTGTATAAAAGATTTAACCGGTTGTCTAGCTTCACTAAGTGTTATCTTAACTCCCTTTTCGCGTTCTCGTTTGACTTTGTCTCTTGTTAGAGCTTCCTGCAATATTGCAACTAGAGGACCATTCCCTGATAAATAGACACTTGAATGGCCTCCGTCCTGCTCCATATGCATGGTAGCAATGTTTAAACCAACAAGCGTCTTTCCTGCACCTGGGACACCTGTTACAAAGCATATAGACTTCTTTATATTAAACTTGGACTTTTCTATTATCTCAGCAATTGAATTCGTAGTGCTTGTAAGATTAATTGCTCCAGCATCACCTCTAGTTATTTCTTTAACCGTGTGATTGTTATATAATGAAATCGCTGCTTCAATAATTGTAGGGGTTGGGTGGTAAGCGCCTGCAGCATAATCTTCTCCAAGAATGTTAGTATTTGATTCATGGAAAAAATCAATTGTCTTTAGAATTACATCTCTTATTCCTTTACTATTTGTTTTAACTGGGTATGCTAGATTATCATTATGGTTTTTTGTTGTTATAATTGGATCCAAGTACTCTGCTTCTGTAGCTACAAGTACTGGCACTACAAATGTTGTATGACTTGGCTTGTGAAAATTTTTTAGATCTAATGCATAATCCCATACTTGCTCAATGTCATAGTAAAGAAATCGATTCTGCCCAACTTTAAATTCTAAAACAAATATTAAGTCTTTGATAATTAATATTACATCTACCCGCTTCCCCATTCTTGGGATTGAGAATTCAAAGAAAATATAACCACTTAATCCAAATAATGATTTCTTTAAAATATCAATTTCTTCTTTCCAAGCCACATTTTGGTAAAATGTGGAATCAAATCTATTTTCAATTGTAATTTTTCCAATTATTTCTTCGGATGTTGTTCTTAGAAAGTCCTCAATTGAAGAAGAATAGTATGAATTCAGCATAATATATTTAAAATAGATCTACAAATCTAACTATTTCTTTTGCCAGATTATTATAATTAATAACTGCATTGTTTTATTGCCTACAAACAAATTTACAATTTAAATTTATCAATCAACCCTATCTTACCCACCCTCACCCATCTTTTTTTGCCTCTCACCTACATCTTCTGCTACATTTGCAAAATATTAATTATACCCAGTTATGAAAGAGAAATACCTGAAGTTTTTGGCTGTGACGTTTTTTGCAAGTGGGGTGTGGGATACGGTTGCGGGGTTTTTGTATATATTTTGTATCGGGACGGGAAGGAGTATTGACAATCCACCTATGGATCCGTTTTATGCAATTTTTCTTGGCTCGTTTTTTCTCTGTTTTGCATACCTTCAGTTCTTATCGGCTTTTAATATAAGGAGATACGCTTTCAATATAGGATGTCTTATTTTTGGCCGACTCTTCTATGTGGGACAGTTGTATGCATTTATGTTATTTAAACCCGATTTTCCTGCTACTTTCTGGTTTACTGGGGTAATTGATTCGGTCTTTACTGTTCTTTATATCTTTTTTGCATTTAAGGGCGGACTCAGGATGAGAGAGTTATTCTTACCAAAAATCTGACTACAAAAAATGACGGCAT
>CAYRIA010000238.1:0-2326 GCA_964424175.1 uncultured Oscillospiraceae bacterium
GTCTCCAATCCCCTGACGACCTCTACGAGCTTCATAACAGGAGCGGGATTGAAAAAATGCATACCCACTACACTCTGCCGAATTCCATGTCCGAGCTCGGTTATTGATAGCGACGATGTATTCGATGCAAAAATGCACTTGTCGCTACATATATCCTGAAGCTCAAAGAAGAGCTTCTTCTTGCTGCCCAAGTCCTCCTGTATAGCCTCTATGACAATGGCGCAAGGCGCAAGAGCTTCGTGCTCTCCGACTGAAATGTTGTCCAATACCTCGTCTGCTGACTCCAGCGTGATCTTTCCGCTCTCTACCCGCTTCTCCAGCCCCTTACGTATTCTCGCCTTACCCTTTTCTGCCGACGCAAAAGATGAGCTGCAAAGCACTACATGATACTTGCTGTTCCGCGCAAAGAGTTGGGCAATACCTGCGCCCATTGTTCCGACACCGACAACTCCTACTAGCATCGCTCAGTCCTCCGTACTGCTACAGAACAGCCCATTCCTCCACCAATACACAGAGATGCGAGTCCCATATAAGCGCCTCTTTTCTTCATCGCATGCAAAAGCGTAACCAATATTCTACAGCCGGACGCTCCGATTGGGTGCCCAAGAGCTATAGCGCCACCGTTAACATTCAGCCTATCCATGTCGAGCTTCAATTCATCTGCTACAACTATTGACTGCGAAGCAAAGGCCTCATTCATTTCAATCAGATCAAAATCCTCAATTGACAGATGATATCGCTCCATCAGCTTTCTTGTTGAAGCAACCGGACCGATACCCATTATTATAGGGTCTACACCAGCGAGAGTTCCACCTATATACTCGGCCAGCGGATCTATCCCAAGTTCTAATAGTTTGCTTTCACTGACTAAAAGGACTGCAGCTGCGCCGTCGTTCAAGCCGGAAGAGTTTCCCGCTGTCACTATGCCGTCAGTCTTAAATGCGGGTTTCAGCCCTGCAAGCCCTTTAAGTGAAATATCTCTGCGTAGCCCTTCATCCTCGGTCAACAGCACCGTCTCGTGTTTCTTCGTTACGCATATCGGAACTATCTCCTCAGAGAATTCCCCTCTATCCGTGGCACAACATGCCTTTCGCTGGGACTCAACAGCAAATGTATCCAGTTGCTTTCGGGTTAAGTGCCAGCGATCGGCAATTGCCTCTGCTGTAATGCCCATATGACAATCGTTAAATGAATCCCAAAGGCCGTCGTTTACCATAGTATCAACAAGATTGCTTTGAGCCGCAGGATACCCGAGCCTATATCCGAATCTGGCATTCATTATTGCAAATGGCGCATTTGACATACTTTCGGTTCCGCCAGCCACAATTATATCCGCATCTCCGAGTTGAATCATTCTAGCCGCGCTGCTGATACAGTCAAGGCTTGAGCCACATACCGAGTTCAGCGTCTCAGCAGTTGTCTCATATGGCAATCCAGCCAAAACAGCGGCCTGCCGTGCGACATTTTGACCTAGTCCGGCCTGAATGACACAGCCCATATATACGTAATCGACCTGAGCTGCGCTAATTCTTGCTCTACCTATCACCTCTCGAATAACAATAGCACCTAGCTCAACTGCTGAAAGTCCCGACAGAATGCCTCCCATCTTTCCGATTGGAGTTCTGCATGCCCCGACAAGGAAAACTCTATTCACGATTTTTCCTCCATTAATCGAAGCATCTCCTGATAATCCGAATAATTCTGTCCTGCTCGTCGGGCGTCATCTTGTTGTCGCTGGGGAGGCACAGGCCACGCTCAAATACATCTGCGCCCACATCGATTGTGCCCTTCTCGCTTATATACGCGTTGGTTCTTGCTCTGCCGTCGCCCTCGATTGTCACAAATGGATTCATTCTGTACATCGGCTGCATATGCATGGGCTTCCATATGGGACGGCACTGTGCGTTATGGCTCATTAGCTGCTGGTATATCTCGGTCGGGCAGCTCTTTCCACGGCCTGGTTTCTTATAAAACAGCGCCTTATTATCCGAACGAACCTGCTCGCACATGGCATCCTTATCTATAAGCAGACAGGAGAGCCAGAAGTTGGGCTCCATAATATCCGACAGATATGGATTCATTGTCACAGGCAGGCCATGCAAGCCTTCCTTATAGCGCATATAGACGGCCTTCTTCTGCGCGATATGCTCATGGAGATACGGGAACTGGCCGCGCACAACGCCTGCTATTACATTGCTCATGCGGTAGTTATAGCCCAGCTCCTCATGCTGGTACCAAGGTGCGTCCTCCCGGCTCTGGGTAGACCATTTACGCACTTTATTTGCAGCATGGAGGTCATCAGTCAGAAGCATACCACCCGCGCTGC
>CAYRIA010000239.1:0-237 GCA_964424175.1 uncultured Oscillospiraceae bacterium
GCTTAGTCGCCATAAAAGATCTCATATAAGTCGCGGGCGGCGTTCACAAGGCGGGGGCCGGGCCTTGCAATCTCGTCGGAGTCCACCGTATTCACCCGCTTTTCGGCAACGGCGCTGATGCCCGCCCAGCCGGGACGGGCGAGGATTTCCTCAACCGGATCCGCCGCGCCCTCAAAGGCCATAAAGATGGTCACGATATAGTCGGGATTGCGCTCGATGACCTGCTCCTGAGAAATT
>CAYRIA010000239.1:274-2319 GCA_964424175.1 uncultured Oscillospiraceae bacterium
CCTTGCCCGCCGTCCACAGTCCGTATTCCAGAGGGGAAACCTCAAAATAAACGCTTTTTCCGCTTTTCCCGTCCACCTTGTCGACAAGCGCCGCAAGCTCTTTCTTCATGTCCTCGACCAGCGTCTCGGCTTCCGCGTCCCTGCCGCTAACCTTGCCGATCAGCGCGATAGCGGCATAAGTCTCTTCAAGCGTGTTAGCATTCAGCATCAGAACCGGGATTCCGGCCTTCTCCAGCGCTGAAACCTGCTCGATGGTCTGGTCCATGCTGCTCATCATCACAAGGTCCGGCTTCAGAGCGATAATTTGTTCAACGTTCGTCTCTCTGCCCGAGGCGACCTCCGTAAGCGCCAGGGCTTCTTCGGGATAATTGCAGTATTCGCCTCTGGCGACAACCTGCTCCCCCGCGCCAATGGCAAAGAGCGTCTCGCAGTCGGCCGCCGTAAGTACGACAATCTTCTCCGCGGGCTGCGCAAGCAGCAGCTCCCGGCCCATCATGTCCGTAACGGTAATTTCGGCCTCCTTGCCGGGCTCTTCTGCGGGCGTTTTCCCGCAGCCGGAGAGCAGTGAGAGCAGCAGCAGGGCTGCCAGAGCGAAAGAAAGGCTTCTGGTCTTTTTCATGGCTTCTCCTCCAAATTCGTTTGTCTTTGCCTTGAGCAGTCATCCTGCTCAAAGCCTTTGATAGTCGGTTGGGCCGCCCTTTTCGATGCGCAGAAGATAAGCGCCCGTGGGCTCCGGCTGCCACTGATATCTGTTTTTTTCTTCTCGCGGGAAGTAGTGCGCCATAATTGCGGCAATCACACCGCCGTGGGTCACGATTGCCGCCCGTTCGTGCTTTAAGAGCTCCACAAAGGCAGGAAGACAGCGCTGTTCCATGTCCTCGGCGCTCTCACCTCCCGGACAGCGGTTTTTTCGCTCGTCCCCGGAAATCCAGCGCTGATAATCCGCCCGAGCCCTGAGCGCCTCATAGGACTGCATTTCAAAGTCCCCGAAGTCCAGCTCGCGCAGGGCCGAAATGCGCGTAAACGCCACATTCCCGAAAAAAAGCCGTAGGGTCTCGTCGGTGCGGCGCATGCCGCTGGTAAAAAAGGCGTCGAAGTCTGCGGCCTTGAACCTACCCTCCAGGGCGCGCTCCCTTGCCAGCGCAAGGCCCCGGGGAGAGAGCGGCAGGTCTGTTTTGCCGCAGTAGAGCCGTTTTTCGTTGGCCTCGGTCAGGCTGTGGCGCAGGAGCAGGATTTGGCCGCTCATTTGAGCACCTGAGGCAGGCCGCAAAAGAGGCGAACAACGTGCTCCGCCTGCCCTGCCGCGCGGTTCAAAAAGCGGCCGCAGGCCTCCCGCCAGGTGCGCAGCTCCGCGTCCGTGGGCACCACGCCGCAGAAAATATCCTCGCAGATAAGTACGCCCTCGGGCTGTACCGTCATCCAACCATCAATAGCCTCGCAGGGCTCCTGCCCGCTTTTGAGACAATGGCGGACATAGCGTTCGACGTGGTTGAGGCAGCGCTTGGAAAAATCCGGCGCCTCCGTCTCCCTGCAGTCACAAATCTCCGCCTCGGTAAGGCCGAACTGTGCGCGGGCATAGTCCAACTTACCTTGATAGGCACCGCCGATGATCAGTTTCATAAGATTTCCTCCTGTCCTATAAGAGCATTGCAGCAAGGGCGGCGGCCTCGCCGAGCACCGTGCCGTAGCCGGCCACGTCGCCGGACATACCGCCAAGCTGGCCTTTGGCGTAAAGTATACTCAAAAGACAGGCCAGCGCCGCCGCCAGCAGCGGCAGGATAGCGCCCGTGCCTCCGAGCAGAAAAGCCGCGCTCAGACTGAGCAGCAGGATCGCGCCCAAGACGCCGCTATGCACCCGCCGCGCGCCTCTGTCAAAACCCTTGGTGGCTACAGATAGTGCTTGCGCAACATCAATTTCTGAAAATTTTTCTCTTTGTTCTGAAAAATTCTTTAGTGCATTATCAACTAGGTGTTTTACATCTTTCATTTCAAATTAGTTTCCTGTCTTTCCAATTCTCTATCAATCCATGAGTGATATTACCGTC
>CAYRIA010000240.1:0-2315 GCA_964424175.1 uncultured Oscillospiraceae bacterium
CGTTCATCAGCTTTATGCTGCTGGGACGAAACTCCGCGGATTATTTTGTTGTGGACACGCTGATGCTGGGCGCTTGCGGTATTTTTGATCTGTTTTGGTGGAGCATCCTTGGGCAAATGCTCGACCACAGCAAGAACCCCGCTCTGCCCTTTGGCATCGGCCTGTCTGCCAATGTGTTCGGCGTGCTCTGCGGGGGCCTTCTGGGAATGGCCGTGACCAACAGCGGCCTGCCCGGCGCGGAGCTTGCGGTTATCGCGCTGACGGTGGTATGCGTTACGCTGGTTATGCTGCCGCCGCTGAACCTTCAGCTTGTTTTGCTGCTGAAAAGCCACGCCTATCTGGCCGTCTATAACAACATGAGTCGCTTCCAGCAGACGGACATTCTCCGCCGGGTAAAAACCCTTGATCCGCTGACTGTCCGCGAGCAGGAGGTTTTGCAGCAGCTCCTCTCCGGCAAGTCCAACCGCGAAATTTCCGAGGCCTTGTTTATCAGCGAGAGCACCGCGAAGACGCACGTAAGGAACATTTTTTCGAAATACGATGTCGGCAGTCGTGCAGAGCTCATCAGCACCCTGCTGAAGAACCAAAACTGCGAATAAGTCCTAGCGCGAAGGAACTGTTGGTATAAGAGCCTCTCATACGAAGTATGGGGGCTTTTTTATGCAAATTCATCCTTTCGGTCGATGCGTTTTGGGGCGCGATCCTATTAAATTAAGCTGGGAGGTGGTCTTTGCAAATGAAAGCAATCCGCAAACAACGCAATGCATATGCCCTGTTGACCACTGCCAGCCTGTGTTTGGCGCTGGGGCTTGGCGCGAGCGCGCTGCCGGAAGCGGCCTTCGCTTTCGGCGCTGTCAGCGTTGCGGGGCTGCTGCTGTTCATCAAACACAGCTATCAGCTTTATGACGCGACGCTCATCTGGGACAATTGCATCCTTGCTGTGCCGTCGGCTGTGGTCACCGTGGTAGCGCCGCAAGGAAAAAAAGACGCGGAGGAAACCGTGGTATCGACCTTTGGTATTCTCATTGGCAGCAAAATCTACCGCTGGGGCCTCGATGGGGTGCATGGCGTGCGGCTGCAAGCCGCCGAATTTGATCGGCATCGGCTGTGTCTGCACTTTGGCGACGCAGCTCAGACCATTCAGCTGGAGCTGCTGCACGGCATGAGCGATGAAAGAGCGCTTCTGGCTGTCAAGGAAAAGCTGTGGCGGGAAACCGGTGTAAGCGCAAGCATCGTCGGTTGGTGAGAGAAAAACGAACGTCAAACAATGGAGGAACTGTGGATGAAAAATAGCTATTTGTCCCCGACCGGCAAGGAAAACCCGGGCTTACTTATCGCGCTTGTGGCGGCAAACCTGCTCATGCTGGTGGTGGGCATTATTACAATACCGCCCAATCTGCGGGGCTCTGCGGAAAAGGCAGACCCGCGGCCCGCCGTTGTTTCGCCCGCGTCCGTCGCGATGCCGACGACAGCGCCGGTGGATACACCCGCTGCAAACATTCAGACGCCGGCACCCGGAGCCCTGAGCGCCGATCTTTCCACCCAGGAGCGGCCTGACCTAGGGGATTTCCTCTGGTACACGGAGGACGTGTTTTATAACGGCGTTCCGGCCGATGCCGCAGCAATGAGCAGCTTCGAAGAGGCGACGGGTGGCTGGAAGGCACTGATTGTCTATGATCCGGAAGGCAGCCATGATGCAAGCGGAACGGAATTTCTCAACATCAGCCTTGCGGGAACGGCGGAAAACTCGCGCCTGACCCTTGACTGGTATCTGATTTTCTGGTCGGGTGATGGCACAAGCTTCGATGAAACGGGTATGGAGGACAGCGTGTTTAACGGCCAATGGGCGGACGGCAGCCTGTTGGCTTCGGGCGCGGGTACTATACATCTGACGCAGTTTTATGCGCTCAACGACAAGCAATACGCCATCGGCACAATGGATACGCCCGACGGGATCCCGGCGTTCATTGCGCTGGTGCGTCCATAAGGAGGGGTGAAGATGGTGATCTATTGTGTGAACTGCGGCCATGCGCTGCACAGCGGCTCGAGCTTCTGCGGGAGCTGCGGCGCCCCTACGCCCCAACAGCCAAGCACGCCCGTCGCCGCGCAGGCGTGGCAGCCCACGGTCAACACCGCAAAACAAGGCGGAGGCGGACGCAAGGCGCTTTGCATCGTGCTTGTCATCGTGCTGCTGCTGCAAATTACAGCCGTGGCGCTATATGGCTGGCCTGGGTTTTTGGTGGGCGGCGGGATCGGCATGAGCGACAGCTTTACTTTGCAGGAGGGGCAGACCGCAGTTTCGACCGACAGTGGTG
>CAYRIA010000241.1:0-2313 GCA_964424175.1 uncultured Oscillospiraceae bacterium
ACACCTCATCCATCGACACATCATATACGTTGGAGATTTCGGGGAAGAACACGCCAGCACCTCCTGCCTTGTTGCCTTGCGTCGCAAGCATCCGGTACATCCGTGTAATCGATATACCTGTCCGCTCCGAAACCTTCTGGGGCACTCCTCGGCCGCCGGAGCTGTTTTGCTTATCCCTCAGCCACTCAAGGAATTGCGCGATATGCTTTTCCGCCTGCGCCGTATAATCCACAGGCTGCTCGATTGCATAAATCGGCAAAAGCAGCTGTTCCATATTGCCTGCCTTAGTCGTCATTTTCAAATCCCTCCTTTATGTATCTCTCATAGTAGCTCATCGGCAGCAGCTGCTTGTAGACGTTACTGAACCCTCCCGCGAGCTCGCGCGCGGCATTCATAAATCCGCTCATCCGCACGGCTTCTTCAGTTTCCGGCTGTTTTGATTTCCGCTTGATTACATCGTCATATTCCCGAAACATCGTCATTCGGTCCAGCGGCAAACAGTCGCTGATATGCTTTTCATCTTCATAAATAGCGAAAGAATTGAGAACAAATCTGCTCATAGTCAATCCTGTTGCTCTCTCAAAGGCGGGGAATACAATCAGCACATTGCCATAGTTGCTCTCGCAGCGACTGCGCAAGCATTCGCCAATCGCGCAGAGAATGAGGGCGTCACGGTAGTCTTTGATGTCAAATATGGGCATATCGCCCGGCAGACCGTCAGCGATACACCAAGCAGCTTCACTCAGCTCCGGCGGCACCAACGTGCAGTCAAGCAGTGTTCTTATATCCTCGCATTCATTAACAGGGTGCGGATAATCAAATGTAAAGCTATGCTTTGTCCAAACGCTGTTGGCCGCGATGATTTTGGAGGCGTCTTTCCAATCTCCGAGGTCGGGCTGCGCGCTTAGGAATGCCCGCGCGTCCTTTGTGCAAAGCCTGCGGGTAAACACCTCCGCCCCCTTCTCATCGTCGCTCACAAAACCGTCAACGGCGAGCAGCGTGTCGTACTGTTCAAGAGCCTTTTCTCTTTTGATAGGGTCTGTTTTCATTCACTTCACTCCTTTCGTTATGCAAAACAGATTAGCGATGTATCATATTCAATCTCTATTCGCTATCTATATTTTAGCATACGCTAATTAATTTGTCAATAGCCATCGCTAATATTTTAACTCTTTTGCTAATTAATTTTATTGACGATTGACATTTATTAATTTATACTTACTACAAACCTATTAGGATGCGAGGAAATAGATATGTCCATTCGTTATTACCGCCTTTTTGATTTGCTGCAAAGGCGTGACTTAAAAAAGACCGACCTGATGCGCATAGCCAAAATTTCGTCGCCGACCCTTGCCAAGCTTTCCAAGGGCGAAACGGTTACGACCGAAATCATCGACAGGCTCTGCAAGAGCCTTAACGCGCAGCCGGAAGACCTTATGGAATATGTCGAGGATAAAAAAGAGGATAATAAATAAGCTCTGCGCCGCCGAAACGGCAAAATCCATTTTACGAAGGCTCCTTGCCAAAGGCTCTGGACGAGCTGTTCGGCAGCTGAAAATCTTAGGCGACTACTGCATTATGGCAAAAAGAAAAGCTCTCCCGAAGGAGAGCTTTTCGTATATGCCCTGTTAAGCCGCAGGTTTCAGAGTGGGGTCGGTATCCATCGTGGCGAACACGCCCTCAGTGAAAGCAATCATGTCGTTAAGGTCGGTAAAACCGTAAAGCATAGCCTCGGCGTCACCAAACATGGTGTCCTCGGTGCAAACGCCATCGTCAATAAGCTGCTGAAACTTAGGCCAAACTTTTTCAAATCCTCCAAGCGTAGCTCTCATATCACCAAGGGTGTTGTCGGCAGCATAGTCGCCCTCGCCGCTCTTCCACGCTTCAAGATGGTAGGAGTTGAGCGTAATGTCATTGTAGGCGAAGCTCTTGAAACCATCCTCTTCAATCGTCATATCGGTCACTCCTTCGGGATAAACAATCTCGTCGGTCGTGCCTTCGACAGGAGCCTCAGTCTCGTCCTTCGGGACATCGGGCGTATCGGCATCAGGGGTCTTGGCGCCGCAAGCGGCAAGGGTAAGAACCATCATCAAAGCAAGGAGAAGTGCAAGAAGTTTTTTCATGTAGTTGGTCTCTCTTTCTTATAATTAGCATTAGTGCTATATATAAGATAATTTTTGTCAGAAAAGGTTCTATCGTTCTTGGAATTGTATGTTGAACTTGGGATATTAACCCCAAATTACTTTGTGAATAGGGAATGCACATCAATCTTCGGCAGCTGAAAATCTTAGTCGCCTATTTAGTCGCCTATTT
>CAYRIA010000242.1:0-1053 GCA_964424175.1 uncultured Oscillospiraceae bacterium
TTCATCAACGATAACACAGTTTTGAATATGGTGCTGCCTGCCCAAGCGGCAGTCACCCTGAACGTATTTACCAAAACCGCTGAGAATGCAGAACCGGTACCCCTTATGCTCGACTGGCGGGTGGCGGTTCATTTCCGAATCAATATTCAAAATCTCAGGACCAGAAGCGTCGCTTCCTGCTATTCAACCTGGCCCAACGTGATCCTGCCTGATGGGCAAGCCGGTGATCAGATAAAAATCACTGTCGACGGTTATGAAGGCGGTTATTCAAAGCAGGAGCAGATCGTTACCCTGGATGCATATCGCTATGCAGAAGCTGATATTACCCTTACCCAACAGGGGAAATTACGTGCCAGCATCTATGACACAGACGGGTCAAAACAGTACGGTGAGCGTTTAAATGTAATGCTGTATCGCTATGATGAAAATGTCTGGAAAGGAGCCGGCTCACTGTACGAGTACGGCGGCGGTGAAAAGACTTTTGGACCGATACCGGAGGGCAGTTACCGGGGCGTTCTTTATTGGGGACCGCGCCTGCCGGTCGTCCAAAACGGCCGGGACGAATTCGCCATCGAAGGGTCCAAAATCATTGAAGATATCGTAATCCGCAATGGAGAAACAACCGAACTGGGCAATATTGTCCTGCCTTTCATTCTGCCCTGGCACAGCCAGAGCGGCTATTTCAAAGGCCAGGAAGGCAACAGTTTCTCGGCCAGTATGCGTGAGGCAGCTCCCGGCAGCGTGGTGACGCTGCGGGCCAGCTATCGTTACAGCGGCAGTCAGAGCAATCAGCCCCAGGATATGAAACTCAGTCTCAGCATTCCCCGCGGAGCGACCCTGGTTCCTGACAGCATTCAGGTGAGAGCGGAACAGGGGGCGGCTTCAGCCCCCGTCATTGAAGATACGCAAATCAGTATGAATCTTATTCCGGAGGCGGAAACAAATTCATCAGTCTCCGGCGTGGTCAGTTATCAGGTTCGCTTGAGTGCCTATCCGGATTGGCCCACAGCAGGTGCCCGGGCCTGGATGGAATTTTCGGCCGGGAATCGTACT
>CAYRIA010000242.1:1063-2312 GCA_964424175.1 uncultured Oscillospiraceae bacterium
TTTGACGCCGTATTTGCCGTCGAAGCCCTGCCGGGCCAGTATGACCAGCGTGCCGACTCTGCCGCCCAGTGCATCCAGCTGATGACCTGCGGCGAACGCCCCCTGGTCAAGACCGCCCATGTCTTTGCCCTGAGCGGCACCCTGAGTGATGCGGATGTCGAAGCGGTCAAGCGCTGGCTGATCAGCATGTGCGGGTATACGACGGGGAATATTTCCTGGGTGAAGCCACGGCCAACCGTTATGGTTTATGGCAGATGCAAGTGCTTCTTCCTGATCGGGGCCAGCCGGCCATGCACTTTCTCAACGCCCAAACCGGGGAGGGGGAAAGTCTTATTGGTTCTCTGCCGGTACGGGTTGTTTTCGATCCCAGTCACCCGACCATCACCCGCTTTACCATGCAGCAGACGGATGGACGATTGGTGGAAATCGATCCGCAGCTGGGGGTGGCATCGTTCCCATACGTATTTGTGCCGGGCATGAATTTCACCTTCAACATCACCTTTAACAACCATCAGGCGGTGGAAGAAGTTGCCCTGATCGGCAGCAATGAACGTTCCGACCGAACCTATCCGGCAGTCTGGAACGAAGCCGAACAATGCTATTCGGTCACAGCCAAATTTGAATACTCCAGCGGCACACCAGGGGATCTATACGTCAGTTACAAAATCAAGGATACGCCTTATCAGCCGGTCATTTTCCCTTCCAGCGAGGAGGAATTAAGAGCACTGGACGAGGAACTGCGCCGGGCTATGTCGCAGCCGTGGCGGGATGCAACGGTAATGGTGGATGACCCTGGACAGGTGACTGAGCCGGGCAGCGGACCTAATCCGAGTCCGCAGATCAACATTGCTTTAAACGATAATCCACAGCAGTTATTGAACATCACTTTTGGCTATAACGAGATCAGTAATTTTGCTGCCAATCCAGCGATACCGATGATTGGTATCTCCAATGGCAGCAGTGTTTCCAATCTGCAGGACGTAATTACCAAGCTTCCCAATGGCGGGTTCCGTCTGCGCCGGAGCTGTGTCGTCCCGGCTAGTGTACTTAATGATTATCTTGCCGCCGGCAGTCAGAGTTTTTCCGCCCAGGCCAGCAACTCGGTGGAGTTGTGGGTCATGGCCGAATCGCCTTATGAAGGCGGGATGCAGTTGGCCGACTTGTATGATACGGTCAAATCGGGTTTTGATTTTAAAGACAAACTGGATGAATTGAGTGCTTTTCAGGATCAAGCGGCCAGAAGCTGCAA
>CAYRIA010000243.1:0-2311 GCA_964424175.1 uncultured Oscillospiraceae bacterium
AATGCTATTCTGAAATCAAGGAGAAAGGTTATCGGTAAAGATACCAAAGGCAATGACATTGTGAATGGAGTATGTCCGTCCACTGACCTTTGGTCGAACAAACTGAAATGCACCTGCGGAGCAAAATTCCGCAAGAATATTTATCATAAAAATACTGACGGTTCGCATACCTTCTGCTATCTTTGCTATAATCAGATTAACAACGGCAAGGCGGCAAAGCGTGCGGCTGCTGGGCTTGATACCGAGGGCTATTGTGATAACAAGCTTGTGCTTCAATGGCGTATGGATATGATGAGTGAATTTCTTATCAGCGAGGTTTGGAAAAACAAGAAAGCCGATATTGATACGGCTCTCGAATATATTCAAAAATATTATGTTGCCGAGAAGCCTGTTGAAAAGATTGATAATTCGGCGATGATTGATAAGAAAATAGTGGCTTTGAAGGAAAAAATAAACAAGCTGATTTTAATGCGTACCGAGGGCGAAATCACAAAGGACGAGCTTGCAAATCTCCGTTCACAGCTTGATGCTGAAATTGCACAGCTTACCGAACAAAAAAACAGTATTCACCAAACCGTTGATGAAACTCCGTCAGACGAACCTGACATTGTAAAAATAAGAACGGCACTGGAAAGCCTCGGCGGTAATCCGTCGGAACAGCTTTCAAAAGATTTTCTTGACGAAATCATCGTTGATGTCATTCCCGACGGTACGGGAACTTACGAATGGCACATCAATCTCGGGAACAAAACCGAATCCGTGAAGCTCGTGGCAGTCGGCGACAAACGTAACAAAAAGGAAAGACCGTATGTTCATCTTTACGGTCAGGAGGCGGAGAAATCCGCTTCCGCTTTACATAATAATTATTCCGTTGTTACTGTTGTCAGATATGACTTTATCGCCACTCAACTGCACAGGCTGCTATCAAATCAAAGTAGGCTATCGCCTTTTTACACGAAAACAATCGGCTTTGAAGAAGCGAGAGCTTTCAGAAAAGCGCAAGGTTCGTATCTGAGAGCAAATCAATGGGACGACCTTACGGTTGATGTGTATCTCGAATATTAATGAATAAACCCTCCCCGCATCGTTATCGCTGTTATCAGCGTGAAACGGTGTGGGGAGGGTTTTTGTTAACCACTATGCGATATCTTTATATCTGGTGAAGATAACATAATCACAACTACCGCATAGATTATGAGCATCATGATAAAATGTGTTTGCTTCATCTCCAGATTTGATTACCCCGGTAAGACCGTGTACAGCCATATTCATAAGGCAGAGCTGAGCGTTGTACTCAACTTTTTCTTGTCCGAAAAATGTCATAGCGCTATTTGCATTCATACCGAATTGATTGACGAAATCTCCGCTTTGAACAAACATTCCGCCTGAACCGCAGGCAGGGTCTATGTTCCTACTGAATTTGATACAAAAGAAAAAAGCCCTCTCCTGCACAGAAGTGCCGAAAAGGGCTTGAAATAAGGGTTTTCGAGGTCAATCGCCGACTTCGGAAGCCCTTGTTTTTGTTATTCAGTTATTGCCAGTTGCTGTCCATTGCCGTTGAGGTGTAATTCTTGCGGTGTAATTTTTCAAGAGAAAAAGGCAATCGTTAAAAGGTATATTGAAAATTAAAAGATTAAGCTGTTCATCAACAGGAAAATATGCTTATAAATGCTCGTTCAGAGGCGTTCATATCTTTGACAAAAGCAGCATAGTCCGGTGCGTCCACCGGGATTCTTAGGCCATGCTTGGTAATGCTGATATCGTCTCTGGGGCTAACATTTGCCTCATAGGTGGAGCCACGATTCATCCGTAATTTTAAATCATCTACATCACGCACTTCTGGATATAGATAATAACCGGTTTTGGCATCAAAACGGAACATATAAGCAAGCACCTGTAGATAGTCCCGATTGCCGATGTTGTCAATTGGTTTATACTTGGCATCGGCAATCAGGCGTGGCTCACTGCTGTGGCTGATGAAATCGGGATATATAAGCCCCACATTTCCGTCAAATAACCTCTGAGCGCCTTTGCCACCTTTGTTCATCGGGTGATAAAAAACATCCTCTATTAGCGAGTTGATATACTCCTCCCACAGCCATGCGCCGTCAAAAAAGATTCCATATATCTGACGTGACCCCGAACCAATTTGATGCTTTTGGTGACGAAGAATCAAAAGGCAAAGCCTCTGTAATGCAAGATATTCTTTGAAATATGCATGGCGAATAGCGTTTTTCTTGTTTTGTTCGATGATTTTCTGCCTGTTATACGGCTCATATCCAGGGGTCGCATCTATAACGAGTTTCACTTC
>CAYRIA010000244.1:0-2295 GCA_964424175.1 uncultured Oscillospiraceae bacterium
GATCCATCGTATTCAACAATTATATTACCTTCAATCACTTTTTTATAAGGATTTTCAGGATAAGGAAGAATTATAATTTTATTATTCATAGGAAGAAGTTCCAATGTTTGAAGTTTTTCTTCAATCTCTTTTTGCTTTTTCTTTTGTAATTCTAATAGAAGTTTTGCAGCTTCTTCTGCTTCTTTCTCTTCTTTTACTCTTTCGATGTCTTTTAGTAATTGATTTTCTTGAAGGATTAGTTCTGATTTTTTTGGAATTCCATCACTCATGTAAAATACTCCTCTTGATTCACTTAGTTTACTCATAATTCATTTTCATTTTTTTAATTATACATTTTATCTACCATTTGTCTATCACACAATGTGCCTCATCTACTCGTGTCTTTGATGCAAGTACACAACCACATCCTCTAACATATCCGTCTTTTGAAGTCTTAGAAGTTTTACCTTCTTTATTTATGTAGAGTGATTTATTACATACTTCTCCAAAAATATTATCTATTTTTAATAATGGACAAGCTCTACAAATTTTTATTCGTTCATCATAGAGCATTTTTCTTTTATCAAAAACATTATTAAAGAATCCTTCTGCTATTTGACTAATATTAGACATGCTACAAATCCTGCAATTCCACCAGCACCTAATCATTTATACCAGTTGCCAGCACGTTTTTGATATTTCTGTTTCATCTTCTCTTGTTCTTTTCCTCATTTTTCTGCAAATAACAATTCTTTATTGAGGTCTGTTATTGTTGTATCTGCAACACGTAACATGTAATCTTTATTTAAAATCAACTTATTAAGTATTTTAATAGTTGAATCCTGTAAAGTAATAATTTTTTCGCTTTCTTCATATAAAGCAGCAGTTCCCTCAAGTTTGACAACATACATTCTAAGATTTCTTAAGTCGTCTTTGCTAAAATTGTATGTTATGGTAGTATCATTATTTGATTGAACTACTACTCAGTTTTTTTGTAACTGAGTCCAACCAATTTGCATGGTTAATAGCAGTAGCATCATAAATACTATTAATTTTTTCATCATATATTACGGTAATGGTTTGTTTAACCTTTTTTAAAGAATCAGTCTGATGAATGAGATTTTCATTCAATGCAATAAGTGTTTTATTTTCCTGTTCTTTATCTTTTATCTTTGCTTCATATTCTCTTATCAAAGTTTCCCTTTCAGAGTAATATTCAGAAGCTCTTCTTTGTGTTGATGTTATAGCTACTGTAACAATTACAACTCATATTACAAGGTGTAATATAATTTTAAAAGCTAATTTTTGCTCGAGACTTCAAGAACTCATCATGTTCAATTTCTTTTTTATAGAAGCTCAGCATTCTTTCAACGTCTTTTTTCAAATAATCACATTCATATGGCGTACATTGACCTTCATGGTCATAGTGGATTAATATTATCTTTTTACTTCTCCTAAAATTAATGGACAAGCATAAGTTGATAATTGTAAAGAGTAGTGCCAGAAATTAACATCCTCTAAATTATTTAAAGGATATTTCATCATTTCAGATTTTTTCTTTTTCTGATCGTAGAACGACTTCTTTTTAATTTCTTTGTTCGTCTTATAATCTAAAATGTAAACAGAATCACCATCTACAATAACTAAGTCGGCTTGTCCAGCAAGCCTTAGTTTATTATCTTCCGATACATATGATAATAGTAATTCCGGATAAACACCTTGTTCTCCTAAAACTATATTATTATCAACCCGAGGTTTAAATGATCCACCTAAACCTAATTGTTGAATTTCAGGAGTTATCCCATCTAAATGTCCTAACTCATGTTGTTCGTGAATTTTTGTTCCCCGAATACACGATATCTCTCTTTTTTCAGCCCATTCGGCTAATATCTCATCCCTTGTTTCATTGAACAACTCTTTTTCAATTCCTATCCTATCTAAGAGATCAGGATTAAGTTTTTTAGTAGAAAGTAATTCTGGTTTGATCTGCTTAAATTCATCCTCATCTAATATTCTTTCGAGAGCTTTATAGGATGACCAAAACTCTTCATCAAAAGTCGTAAATTTGTGTATTAACGTTGTTACTGAAATACACGCTTGTTTTGTACCCTTAATCCAGTACTTGTGTAATTTGTCATTATAACTTACTGATGAGTTTTCCTTATCAACAGGTAACTCATTAAAGTTAATTTCATGTTCATTTTTCATTATTCATTATTTAGTTTACAATTTCTTCTAAATCATCAAAGTTAAGTAAAGCACTTACTCTTTGTGCAGCTTCCGCTACTTGAGGTAAAACTTCACCCCTTGTTAAAA
>CAYRIA010000245.1:0-2287 GCA_964424175.1 uncultured Oscillospiraceae bacterium
GTTTATCATTGCATTTTCGGCAAACGTCTTCGTGTAGGAAAGGTGCGTGCCGTCTCCGAATCCGTCCCACTGCGTGGCTGCAATCTCGCGCTGCTCGTCTGGCGCGAGCGCGTTCCATGCGGCTTTCTCCTGATCCGTGCCGGTGGAAAGGAGCGAGCGACCGTACTCGACCTCCACGAAATAGTGCTTTGCGGATTCCGAAACGTCGAGGCAACTCGAATACCCAGCCTGTCGGAATGCGTTATCCACTTCGAGGTCGGTCATCGTTCCATCTGCTGTCACCTTTGCGCGGAAGTCGGCGATCAGGGCGCGCATGTCATCCTCGCTGGCTTTGAGAAGCTGGTACTTGCTTGCCTGCATGGACGCGTTGAATGGGGACGCGCCTATTGCGATCGCGCCCGGGTCTCTGTTCGCGCTACGCAACGCGTCGCTGACGCGATCCTGCCATCCACCAGTGGAAGCCGCAGCTTTCGCAGAGACCGTTTCCGTCATGTAGCCGGTTGCACCGGAATCAAGCAGCTTTTGTTTTGCACGATCCTCGCTGTCAGGCGTAATTCTTCCGCTTTCGTCTAGCTCGATTACGGACTGATACAGAGCGGTTGCCTCCGCAATCGTGATAGCGGAAGTTTTGCCCTGCAAGTAGTCAGAAACGACGACCTGTGCAGCGTCTGCGTTGCGGGTGGCTTTGTCCTTCTTGACCTTATCCTCACCGATGACATCAACCAGCTTGTCAGCTTGCGCTTTATACGCATCCGGGTCATACGTACCCATGCCGCCAGCGGTCATGAGGAACATGCGACCAAAATTGCCGGCAACAGATCGGTCTGCATCTGCCTGTGAATTGATCTGTTCATTGGTGCGTTCGCGGTTCTGATCCTTCAACTCGTTGAACAGAGCAAAAATAGCGTCGCGAGTTTCTTTGCCGTCGGAGCCGCTGTGTTGATCGGCGAGGTAATTCTTGGCTTGGCGAATGTGCTTCCAGTCAACGCCACCGTCAAACATATCCTGCAATATCTGGAGAGGATCGTCGTCTGAACGTGTATCCACATAAGCCAACGCCTCCTGCTTAGTGCCTATGCCCGCGAACGTTTCGGCGACGCGTTGTTTTTCCAAGTCCGCTTCAAGCTGCGCATAGGTGTAGTTGACATCACGAACGGCATTTCCAGCTTTATCAACGACGGTTTGTTTGCCAATTTCCACTTTCATGCCGGGATACGCAGATAACAAATCGTCGTAGGTGAACGAATCGGAGGAAGCCGCTTTCTCCTCGGCTACCTCATTACTTTTCTCTGCTTTCCGTTGCGCTTCACGAAAACCGCGAAGATCGTTTACGTAATCAGCTTGGTCTACATCTTTTGGTTCGGCTCTTTCTTGGAAAAGCGCATCGACATCAGCCCATTCCGGCCTATCCAAAGTATCGTAGAACACAGTTACGCGAAGGTCGCCGACTGTGGTTTCCGAACCGTCGTCCAGCACAACAGGGGTGGTATCGTCACTGCCGTACTGCATTTCTATGTTGTACCATTGCGTCGCAACATCAGCCTGAAACGTTCCGATGCGGCTCAAGGTGTCAACGTGCGTGTTGTACGCATAGATAGCCTCATTCAGTTCGGAAACGGGCGGCAGGTTATGGTTGTAATTGTATTCATCTTGTGCCGTTTTGAAAAAGCCGTACTTGTCCCTGTATTTTGCATCTATCGATGCGGGCATCTGCTTTGCTTGGCGACGCTCAATATCCTCCGGGTCGGCGGTATACTTACCCTCCCATTCGCTCACGAACCGAGCGCTGGTATACTGGAGAAAATCGTCGTTTGATGCAAAATCCTGCAAATCATTGAAACTTGCAGACCAAGCCTTGGCTTCTTCGGCATAAGATTTAAACGTGCCTTTCGCCGTGAACGGAAGACCCATTGATTTCAGATTCGGATCGCCATAATACCTATTGTATTGCAGGTCATACGAGCGTGGGAGCATTCCATTTGCCTTGCGATACTGGTCTTCTTCATCGACGTCATATGCATCCGCAAAGCTCGCTACATAACGAGAGCGCATACGGTCAATTTCCGAGCGAGTGAGAGTAAACGGCTTCCCCCAGCTATCCTCAATAGTCGTAAAGTCGAACCCATCGAATCCGTTCTTGCGAATGTCCCACACCTTGTAGTCAGTGCTATCCTTATACTCCGCAAGCCCCGGTTTCTGGTTGCCCTGCTCGGTTTCCCCGGAAAGCTGCCACTTGCCGTCATATAACTGGAACTTCCTGTCGCGCTCTTTCTTGTAATTCGCAAAG
>CAYRIA010000246.1:0-2282 GCA_964424175.1 uncultured Oscillospiraceae bacterium
TGCGCTTTGCGGATAAGGCCCGCCACCAGCTCTTTGTCGAGCCGATGGGGCTGGACACGGAGGAGCTGTATATTCAGGGCTTTTCGTCGTCCCTGCCCGAGGAGGTACAGCTTGCGCTGCTGCACACGATCCCGGGGCTGGAGCATGCGGAGATGACGCGTCCGGCCTATGCCATCGAATACGACTGCGTCGACCCCACGGAGCTTTACGCCACGATGGAGACGAAGGCAGTTTCCGGTCTGTACGGCGCGGGGCAGTTCAACGGCTCCTCCGGCTATGAGGAGGCCGCGGTGCAGGGCTTCGTTGCGGGCGTGAACGCCGTTCTGAAAATTCGCGGGGAAGAGCCGCTGATTCTGCGCCGCAGCGACGGGTATATCGGCATATTGATCGACGACCTTGTGACCAAGGGCACAAACGAGCCTTACCGCATGATGACTTCGCGCGCGGAATACCGCCTGCTGCTGCGTCAGGATAACGCAGACCTCAGGCTCTCGCATTACGGGCTGCGCATTGGCCTCGTCTCGCCCGAACAGCACGCAGCAGTAATCTCTAAATATGAGACTGTAGATGGAGAAATCGCCCGATTGGAGAATACACACCTTGCGCCCACGGAGGCGCTCTGTGAACTGCTGACGAGAAAGGGCACCACGCCGCCGGATTCCGGCACCAGCCTTGCCGCGCTCCTGCGCCGCCCACAGCTCGACTATGCCGACCTTAGCCCCTTCGACCCCGCGCGGCCCGCGCTGCCGCGCGTCGTGACCGAGCAGGTGGAAATCCAGCTCAAATACGCCGGTTACATCGACCGCCAAAACCGCCAGGTCGCGGCTTTCACCAAAATGGAGAGCCGACGCCTGCCGACGGAGCTGGACTATGACGCGGTTTCCGGCCTGCGCACAGAGGCCCGGCAGAAGCTCCAAAAGATTCGGCCGGAGAATTTCGGCCAAGCCAGCCGCATCTCCGGCGTCTCGCCCGCCGACGTCGCAGCCCTCATGGTCTGGATCGAGGCGCAAAGGGCACAGACAAAAAGCATTGACTAAGCCTACCCGCATCCAAAAAGTAAGCGTGTCGTTTCAAATTGACGACACGCTTTTTTCGTTATATCGAGTAAGCCGGTGTTTCCCCGGGCTTGCAGCGTTCGTTTTTATAGGATACAATTAAACCCTCCACTATAACACCAGGCTTTAATGTGGTGATAGACTGGTGCAACAGACTGGCGGTGAAAAGATGAACACTTACAAGACGGCCGAAATTGCACGGCACATTGGAATCCATCCCAATACCGTGCGGCTTTATGAAGAGCTTGAACTGATTCCAAAACCGGCGCGTAAAGAAAACGGTTATCGCGTGTTTACGGAGTTTCATCTGGAGCAGATTAAATTTGCGAGAATTTCTCTAAAGGTTGAAGTCCTGCAAAATGGCCTGAGAAAGCAAGCGATCACGATTATTAAAACTTCTGCGCGTGGGGAGTTTGATCGGGCGATTTCCCTGCGCTTTTTTAAGTGGGAGTAAATTTCCGCAATGAATCAAAAGAATGGCGTAGCTTTTTGCTACGCCATTCTGATAAAACCGGGTTCATTCTGTTCATTGCGTGTCGCCATTGCAAGGCCGGAACTATCTGCTTAAGAGACTTACTTAGAAATAATATCCTTAGCAGAGTGTTGCGCCGGCGGGAATGGCGTCATCGAGGATGAGAAGATGGAGGCTCTCGCCCTGCTCTGCCGAGAGCAGCATGCCGTTGGACTCGTCGCCCATCATCTTGCGCGGCGGGAGGTTGGTGCAGGCAACGACGGTTTTGCCAATGAGCGCTTCCGGCTCATAGAACTTGGCAATGCCCGAGAAAATTTGGCGGGGAGTACCGGAGCCGTCGTTCAGCGTGAAGCGCAGCAGCTTCTCGGATTTCTTGACCTTCTCGCAGGAGAGCACCTTGCAGACCGTCATCCGCACCTTGGCAAACTCGTCGATGGTGACGGTGGGAACGGCGGGAGCTTCGGGCGCCGCGGCTTCGCTGAGGGATTCGAGGTATTGCAGCTCTTTTTCAAGGTCGATGCGCGGAAACAGGGTTTCACCCTTGCTTACGGCGGTTTCGCCGGATAGCACGCCGAAAACGGCGGCGCTGTCCCAGCTGCGTGCGTCCTCGGCCGCGCCGATTTGGGCAAAGGCCTTCTGGCAGCTCTCAGGCATGAAGGGCTGGAGCAGGATGGTCGCAATGCGGATGCTCTCCAGCAGGTTATACATCACCGTGGCAAGCCGTGCGTTGTTCTTTTCGTCCTTTGCAAGCACCC
>CAYRIA010000247.1:0-1726 GCA_964424175.1 uncultured Oscillospiraceae bacterium
TTCCCTGAGAAAGATCTCCTTGTTGGTGTATATTGAGTTGATCATCAAGTCCAGCAGCCGTTTCGATTCTGCCTTAAACTGCTTCTTAGCCATTTGATAAACCTCCATATAATAAAGCTCAGTAAATATAAATTATAACACAAATCTTCCGAATTTCAACAGTATGACTTTGAATTTTGGCGGTGCGCCCGAAAAAAGCGGCCCCAGGACGCTTTTTACCGCCCCGGGGCCGCAGCTATTGGACGCTCTGACCGCGTCGGCGGGACTACTTGGAGTGCTTGCCCTTGTATTTCGCGGACGCGCTGTGGCCTCCGCGGCCCCGGCCGGCAGGCAGGCGCAGGGGCAGATCCCAGTCCAGCAGCGTCTCAAACAGGGGCAGCTGCCGCCGGCGCTCCATAAAGGCGAAGATCAGCCGGGTTATCAGCCAGGCCACAAGACCGGAGACCAGCCCTATCAGGGCGGCGGCCAGCACGTCCGAGGGATAGTGGGCCATCAGATAGTTTCTGGACAGGGCCATGAGCAGCACCACCGCCGCCGAGGGCAGGATAAGCTTCTTCCCCCGGGTCAGGCACAGCGCCGTCATGCCCGCCGCGGCGGCTGTGACGTGGCCGGATGGGAAGGAAAAGCCATCCTCCCCGGGGCTGCCGATAAAGACCCACCACTGTCTGAACTGCTCCGCCGCCTCGAAGGGCCGGGGTCTGGCCACGGCGTCCTTCAGGATCACATTGGTGATAAGCGCGCCGCAGCAGACAGCGCCGAAGAGGCAGACTCCCACGGGGCGGCTGCGGGAAAAGCACATGCATACCAGGGCCAGCAGGAAAAAGATCAGCCCCTTCTCTCCCAGAAGGGTGATAAGCCGCATCAGCGGCGTCAGCACACCGCCGGCGGCCTCCGCCAGACTGTGCATAAAACCGAGCAGGGCGCCGTCATAGCCGGCAAAAAAAGAGTTCAGCCAGAGCGCCGCGGAACTAAGCTCCATCGTATGTTCTCCTCTGTGTGTAAAAAGTCACGAACGGGACACAGTATAACTCAGACCGTCGTTCGGGGCAAGTGCTTACTTGTAAAAAGCTCGAAAAAAATCGATACCCGCCCCGGGTACACCAGATAAATAAAACTATTTATTGACTACACGCTTATAAAATTGTAAAATAAAACGATATCTGTACCTTGTAACCGATCGGAGGCAAACCTATGGCGAGCGCCCCGCTGCCGGAGCTTGGCCGGCTTTCCCACGCCTATCTGATAAGCGCCCCGTCCCGGCAGGAGGGTCTGGAGGCCGCCCGCACCATCGCCGCCGCTGCCGTGTGCACCGGGCTCAAGCCCCCCTGCGGCATGTGCCGGAGCTGCCGCAAGGTGTCCGCCGGCATCCACCCGGACGTGGTCACCGTCGCCCGCGAGCTGGACGATAAGGGCCGCGAGAAGCGGGAGATCGGTGTGGATCAGATACGGCGGATGAGCGCCGAGGCCGCCGTGCTCCCCAACGAGGCGGAGCGCAGGGTATATATCATCGACCGGGCGGATACCATGAACACGGCGGCGCAGAACGCGTCCCTCAAGCTGCTGGAGGAGCCGCCCGGAGCGGCGGTGTTCCTGCTGTGCGTCTCAAACCCGCAGCTGCTGCTGCCCACGGTGCGCTCCCGCTGCGCGGTGATAAATCTGGCGGGTCAGGCGGAGGAGGACGGGGAGAGCGTCAAGCTGGCCGTGGAATATCTGAAGGCCGTGGCCT
>CAYRIA010000247.1:1736-2037 GCA_964424175.1 uncultured Oscillospiraceae bacterium
GCAAACGACCAGATGGACACCCGCGCCGCCGCCGCCTTTCTGGACAGTGCCGACCGTATGACGGCGGAGCTGCTCTGCGGCAGACGGAGGGAGCCGGTGCTCCGGGGGGACAGGCCGGCGGCGCTCCACGGCCTGCTGTCGCGCTGCTCCGCGTATCTCAAGGTCAACACTGGCGTAAAGCATATATTTGGTCTGCTGGCTGTGGACTCCATAGCCGCAGCGGAAACAGAGGAAAACTGAATTGACAGAAGTAATAAGCGTAAAATTCAAAAACCGCGGGAAGTGCTACTACTTCTCCCCC
>CAYRIA010000247.1:2065-2272 GCA_964424175.1 uncultured Oscillospiraceae bacterium
TTATCGTGGAGACCTCCAAGGGTCTGGAGATAGTGGACTGCTGCCGCGGCAACCATCAGGTGCCCGACGAGGCAGTCGTTCAGCCTCTGCGCTCTCTGGTGCGCGTGGCCACTGCGGACGACCGGCGGGTGGCGGAGCTGAACAAGCAGCGGGAGAAGGAGGCTTTCGATATCTGCCAGAGGAAGATATCGGAGCACGGTCTGGATA
>CAYRIA010000248.1:0-2263 GCA_964424175.1 uncultured Oscillospiraceae bacterium
ACAAGATATTTTTCATTTCTGGATCGACCGATCATGATTCCTTTCAACAAACCCTACAGATTGTCGTAAAGCGCCTTGCCCTCGCGCAGGAATTCCGGCGAGAAGAGGATATTGTCGCAATTGAACTGTGTCTTGAGTCGGGCAGTATAGCCGACCGGCACGGTAGATTTGATGACCATCACCGCCTGCGGGTTGATCGCCAGCACGTCCTGAACAACCGATTCGATAGAGCACGTATTGAAATGGTTGGTTTCGGGATCGTAATCGGTTGGTGTGGCAATGATGATAAAATCAGCGTTAGCGTAGGCTTCCTGCTTGTCCAGTGTGGCGCGGAAATTCAGTGGTTTGTGCCGCAGATATTCCACGATTTCCGCATCATCAATCGGCGATTCCTGGCGTTGCAGCATGGCCACCTTGTCAGCAGCAATGTCGAAGGCGATAACTTCATTGTGCTGCGCCAGTAGGATAGCGTTGGAAAGCCCGACGTAGCCGACTCCGGCAATGGCGATTTTCACGATATGGATTCCTGGCTTACTGGCAACTCGGCCGTCAGCCGAGATTTTTCAGTAATGCCAGTTGGGGTCAGCAGGTAGGCGTAGCCCAGTTTGTGCTGGCTGTGGCTGAAGTTCTGCACCTTGATCCAGCCTTTTTCCATCAGGGCCTGGAAGCAATAGTTGATGCTGCCAAGGCTGATGCCCAACTCCTTTGCCAGCGTGCGCTGGCTGAGGTCCGGACTGTCGTGCAGGCGGCGCATGACCTGGAACTGGATGTCTTCCTGGAATTCGTCGCGTCGGTTATTCATGGGGTTAGGGCACGCTACCGCCATGCCGTTTCACGATCGGCTGGCGCGGTCACTGAGGTGCAAGAGGAAAAGAACGGTGAAAACAACTCACCGTTCATTTGGCGAACGGATTGTGCCACAGGTTGTATGTGCTTGAAAAGTTGTTTCTGCACAGGCGCCGTGAAAAAATACGCAGTATGTGTGCAACCGCTCCCCGCCAACCCTCATCGCCCTACCGAGGACGCTTTGCGCCTTCGCCAACCGGGCCGTTGCATTTTGGCTCGCTACTCACGGCGCTTGGCAGCTATCTGGATGCGCGTGCCCACGGTGGTAAGTGGCTGCTGCGCATTGAGGATGTTGATGGGCCGCGCACCATGCCGAGTGCGACGGAACACATTCTGCGCACCCTGGAAGCTTTCGGCTTTGCGTGGGATGGCGAAGTGCTGATTCAGAGTCGTCGGCTCGCGTTTTATCGTGAGGCACTACAGCAACTGCAACAGACCGGTCGGGTCTATCCCTGCGCCTGCTCGCGCACGGTGCTGGCGGCGGCGTGCAAACAGAAAGCGGTTGATGGCGGACTGCTTTATCCTGGCACCTGTCGAAACGGGCTGGCCGGAAGCCACGCGGCGCTGGCCTGGCGGCTGCGCGTACCGGATCGCGAGATTTCTTTTATCGATCGTGTGCAAGGAGAAACCCGGCAAAACTTGGAATGTGATGTCGGTGATTTCATACTGCAGCGTGCTGACGGGCAGTACGCCTACCAACTGGCCGTCGTTGTCGACGATGCCGCGCAGGGGATCAATGCCGTGGTACGCGGTGTTGACCTGTTGGCCTCCACACCGCGCCAAATCTGGCTGCAGCAATGTCTTGGCCTGCCGACGCCGTCTTATGCGCATCTGCCGGTGGTGGTCAATACGGCAGGCGAAAAGCTCTCCAAGCAGACGCGGGCGGCGGCGGTGGATTCGGCGCAGGGAAGCAAGGTGTTAGCGGTGGCGCTTGAACTGCTCGGACACCCGGTACCCGCCGAACTTCGAGGCGCACCGCTCGATGAATTCTGGCGCTGGGCGATTGCTTCGTGGTCGATGGCATGCGTCCCGGCGGTGCGATCACTGCCTCAACCGGGCAGCGCAAGCTGAGCCGAAAGCGCTGCATGGTCGGAGATTTTTGACCACGAACCGCCGACGTGCACCTCGGCCTGCTGCACTGAAAAGCCACGCACGTAGATCCGGTCAAGGCGCAGCATCGGCAAGCGGGCGGGAAAGCTGCGGCCGGGGTTGCCGTCACTACCAGCGAACACTTCGCAGAGGCCAAGCCGTTCGGCCAGCAGGGTATCCGCTTCATTGCGCCAGTCGTTGAAGTCACCAGCGACGATCAGGGGCGAACCCGCCGCAACGATGTCCTCCAGATAAACGGAAAGTGCGTCCATCTGCCGACGGCGCGAGCGGGCAAGCTGCCCGCAACTACGGTAAGCCCGCCCTTCCA
>CAYRIA010000249.1:0-625 GCA_964424175.1 uncultured Oscillospiraceae bacterium
CCAATTTCACGAATTCATCAAAATAACGGTTATGAAGTAAACCGTCATAAGTTTTTAGAAACATGATAACGCAAATCGGTACAAGGGTTATTCTGAGCAGTCATCGTTTTTTCTGCAGACTTCACAACCTCGTCAATATTATCCTGAGCGATCAGCAGCCCCTCCAACAGGTGCGCCCGCTCCTGAGCTTTTTTCAGCTCGAACCTTGTGCGCCTGACGATAAGCTCCTCCTGAAACACGAGATATTCGTCCAGAATATGCCGCAGCGACAGTATCTTAGGCTGGCTCTGGTTATTCACGAGCGCCAGCATATTTATTGAGAAGCTTGATTGCAGCGCTGTCTGGGCGAAGAGCCGGTTGAGAACCACCTGGGGATTCGCGTCCTTTTTCAGCTCTATCACGACGCGCATACCGTTGCGGTCTGTCTCGTCGCGCAGATCGGATATGCCCTCAAGGCGCTTGTCATGCACCTGCTCGGCGATATTCTTTATAAGCTGACGCTTATTGACCTGATAGGGCAGCTCTGTCACAATTATGCGGATGCGGTTTTGGCCGTGCTCCTCAAACTCCGTGCGCGCGCGGACGATTATTCTGCCGCGCCCGGTGGCGTAGGCCTGACGTATGC
>CAYRIA010000249.1:635-1113 GCA_964424175.1 uncultured Oscillospiraceae bacterium
AGCGACCTGCTAAGCAAGGTTTCAGGCGTCAATTACGACCCGGCCGCGACCTGTGGCATAGGCCTGACGAATACCGCTGCGACCCATTATTATACCGCGCGTCGGAAAATCCGGCCCCGTGATATGCGTCATCAGCTCCGCTAGCGTGGCCTCCGGATTATCCAGCACACAGACGCAGGCATTTATAACCTCGGTGAGATTGTGCGGCGGGATATTCGTGGCCATGCCGACGGCGATACCGCTCGAGCCGTTTACAAGAAGGTTTGGGAACCTTGAGGGGAGCACCCTCGGCTCCCTGCGTGTCTCGTCAAAGTTCGGATCCCAGTCCACGGTGTCCTTGTCTATGTCGCGGAGCATCTCGTTTGAGATTTTGGAGAGCCTTGCCTCTGTATAACGGTAGGCTGCCGGGGGGTCTCCATCCACGGAGCCGAAGTTGCCGTGACCGTCAACGAGCATATAGCGCATGGAGAAATTCTGC
>CAYRIA010000249.1:1168-2261 GCA_964424175.1 uncultured Oscillospiraceae bacterium
ATCCGAGCTCAGGTTATCCTCATACATGGCATAGAGTATGCGTCTGTGTACGGGCTTTAGACCGTCTCTGACGTCCGGCAGCGCTCTGCCGACTATAACGCTCATTGCGTAATCTATATAACTGGTCTGCATTTCGCTGACCAGCTCGTTTTCTGTTATGACCTGCTCGGGGAAGCGAATGTCCTCGGGCTTATAGTCGCGTCTGTGTGCCATTTTATCTCACTTTCTTCTGCCGGAACAGCTTATCAGATATCCAGATTCACCACATAGCGGGCGTTGCGCTCTATCCATTCACGCCGCGGCTCCACTTCCTCGCCCATGAGCACGGTGAACACCTGGTCGGCCTGAAGGGCGTCGTTAAGGGTGATGCGGCGCAGGGAGCGGGTTTCGGGGTCCATGGTGGTCTCCCACAGCTCGTGGGGGTCCATCTCGCCCAGGCCCTTGAAGCGGGAAATGTCTATCTTCACATTGGGGTTGTCGCCCCGGAGCTCCGCGCTTATCTTATCCCGCTCATCGTCGGAATAGGCCACCCGCTGGGTCTTGCCCCTTGAGAGCTTATACAGGGGCGGCACGGCGGAATACACATAGCCCTGCTCGATAAGAGGCCGCATATAGCGGAAGAAGAAGGTCAGCAGCAGGGTGCGGATATGGGAGCCGTCCACATCGGCATCGGCCATCATGACGATCTTATGATAGCGGAGCTTTTCGATATTGAACTCCTCGCCTATACCGGCGCCCAGCGCCACAATAAGGGGATAGAGCTTGTCGTTGCCGTATATCTTGTCGGCTCTGGCCTTTTCAACGTTCAGCATCTTGCCCCACATGGCAAGGATGGCCTGGAAGCGGCTGTCCCGCCCCTGTATGGCAGAGCCTGCGGCGGAGTCGCCCTCCACTATATATATCTCGCAGAGGGACGGGTCCCGCTCGTTGCAGTCCTGGAGCTTGTCGGGCATCTGCCCGCTCTCCAGCCCGGTCTTGCGGCGGACGGATTCCTTGGCCTTTCTCGCGGCCTCGCGCGCGCGGTTTGCCATCATCGCCTTTTCGAGTATAGCCTTGGCAGCGGCGGGGTGCTCCTCAAAATATACCGTCAGCT
>CAYRIA010000250.1:0-2248 GCA_964424175.1 uncultured Oscillospiraceae bacterium
TGAGCGAGAGCTTGTTTATAATAACACCTCCTTCTGCCATTGTCAAGCCTGTTTTATCCTCTTTTTTGCGCTTTTTACACTTTGTTTGCGATAAAACCGTAGCCTTCTAAATGTTGTTGTTTTTTACGCCTTTAGCCACTCTATACTGTATCTTCTTCCCGAGCAAGCCCGGTTCTTTCTTCCAAACTTTTCCCGCGGAGTGTGACCTGGTTACAGATATTTTTCTTTTCACCGTTTATACTCTAAGCATAAGACGATGAAGTCGCCTATAAGACCGCTAATCTCTTTTCTCCATAATATATGTCTCCTCCCTTCAATCCCCCGGCAAAAAGCGCGTTATCCCCCCAAGGATAACGCGCTTTTCTTTGTGTTGTCGTATTGCCCGGCTTTATGCCGCAGGTCTTACTGCCTTTGCAAAGAGCTCTGCGAGATCCATCTTATTGTAGGCATCGGAAAACTTGACCTCGCTCTCCTCCGCCCAGTTATCTGTTTCGGCGACGAACAACTCTTGGGCGATATAATAGGCGAGGGTGGTCTTTTCGGTTTCGCTGGTGTATTCTATGGCCGCCTCGGCCTTGAGGGGCAGGCGCAAAAGGATGTGGTAGCCGAAGGCGGTTTCAACAATACCGGACAGGCCGTATTCGTCGAGGGCAAGCGCTGCCGCCTCGAAGGTTTTGTCAAAACCGTTTGATCCTTCCCTGAAGGTATAGCCATCCGTATAATAGGTCGTGCCGGGGTCCTCTCCGCGCTCCGCAATCAGTTCATCGAAGCGCGTCTCCAGCGCGGCGGTGTCCGTAATGCCCTTCAGTTCCGCCAACAAGCCCTCGGCGGAGACCTTCTTTTCGGCAAGCTGCTCCGCCGGCAGCGCGGCACCCGTGTCGTCCGTCGTTTTGATTAAAATGTGCTTGGCCCGGGCATAGCCCAAATCCTGCGCCTTTGCGACGACCTCAGCCGCATCGAGCTTTTCGCCGACGGCACCGAACAGCTCTGCGAGCACGCGGTCATAGAGCATGCTGACCTCGTTAATATGGTCGTAAAGCACCTTAGTCAAAAAGGCTTTTTCCAGATAGTCAATGAAGGCCGCTTCGTCGCCGCCGCCATAGCTGTCGACATTGTTCTGCCAGATGGTCTGAAGCTCCTGTCTGTCCCCCTCGGAGAGCGAGACGCCCAGCTCCTTGGCCTTGCTCTCAAGCGCGTAGTAGTGCTTGAGGGTATCGAGGGCGGATTCCGTCACATATTCACGGTAGGTCTTGCCCTCGGCAAGTTTAGAGTCCGCGTCCCAATCCGTAATATCGCCGGAATAGCTCTCTATGGCGCTGACATCGTACTCATACCAATAGAACAGCTCGCCCCAGGTCACATCGATGCCATTGATTGTGAGCATGACCTCGTCCGGCGCAAAGGAGGCATAGACCGGCGTATAGTCCTTTGCCGTTGAGCTCGTCTCGGATGTGGCGGCCGTATCTTCGCTTGGCTGATCCTCGGAATAAGCGCGCAGCGCGCTGCTCTGACAGCCCGAAAACAGCCCGAGGCATAACACGATGGCGAGCGCAAGGGAAAGCAGTTTTAGTTTCATTTTTATCTCCTTATTATAATGTATACAGTAAATTCTGCAGACAACACGCAGAAAGCGGCTCCCATGCCGCAAAATTCTTTTAGATCATAGCACAGCGCCGCCTCTGTAACAAGTCGGAAATTGTAAACAACTCTTGCCGACGGCGAAGGCTTCGACCTATGACCGCGAGGCATCCGTGCCCGCCTCGGCAGGGGCGGATGCACAATAATCTGCAACAAATTTGCGCGCCGTTTCGATGATCCGCTTACCAGAGCGCAGGCGAAGGCTGACACAGGGCTTCGTGCCAGCCTCGACCTTGACCCTGCCCTTGTATTCCGTCTGCCCGTATAACACGGACACCCTCGCCATGTCAAAGTCTGTGAGCTTAAACAGCAGAAAGCCTGACTTCTGGGAGATTTCGCTGATGCCGGCCTCCTCGGCCTCCCCGCGCAACAGGGCGACGTGGACCAGGGCGTTGACGCTGGAGGGCGGCTCGCCAAAGCGGTCGATCATCTCATCCATCAGGTCGTCGGCCTCCTCCTCCGTGCGGATCAGGGCGATGCGGCGATAGAGATCCATGCGCTGCTCGGAGCTGGCCACATAGCTGTCGGGGATATTTGCGGAGACCGCGAGATCCGCGCTGCAGGAGGTATGCACCTTGGGCTTCTGCCCCTTTTCCTCCAAAACTGCCTC
>CAYRIA010000251.1:0-1962 GCA_964424175.1 uncultured Oscillospiraceae bacterium
GTCTCCCAACTTACCCCCAACCCGAAAGGGCGAGAAACGAAGATTGAAAAAACTTTCTCGCATAATAATAACAATTTTAATTTTTACAAAAATGGAAATTATTACAGATGTAGAAAAAATTAAATCAGCTGCTGAAGCTGCTGGAGTGAAACCTGAAAAACTTGATAAGGCGATTTCACTCAATTCTTTACCCGATAAAGGTAGTTTTGTAGGGTGGTCGGTACAGACTCCAGAAATTGATGGAGAACAAAGACCTTATCTTGCAATCCATTGCAACGATGGGTCAATGATGAGCTTGAATACAATTCAAGCAATCGTGCATACAGGCAAGATTGACGAGGTAAAGTTGAAGAAAGTTACAAAGCCCGAAAGTGCAATTTTTGGTAAGTATGTTATATCTGGGAAAGCACTTAACCCGCACTTATCTGGTAATCAAGCGGAGGTAATTGCAAAACTTATTGGCAAAAACTTTACCACTACAACACACCAAGCAATCGTAATTCCTTATACTAAAATGTCAGATAGTGAGGAAGAAACAAGAAAAAATCTTGATACTAAGGATTATTACAAAATAACCTTGAAATAATCTGCTTATTTAGTGCACCCTTCGGGGTGCACTATTTTTACCAAAAAGTATATGTGGTAACTAAAGAAATAAAGTTGTGGAAAAAAATCCCAAACCAAAAAGTATAACGATACTCGGAACATTTAAAGACAATGAAATAACCAACAGTGAAACTGGAGAGGTTACTAATTGTATTACTTACGGAAGAGTTCGAAAAGAAATAGAAGGTAAGCTTGCTTATCTTCACCTACTATTAAATGTATACGGTGATTATTATATATCATCTTATATCTTAGTAGATTAGACGTGTTTCCCAATGTCCGTGAGGACGCATATTATCTGACATTGTCAGAGCAATTACATATATCTTTTCTTCTGATGTGTAGTTGTAGTTGAAAGAAGAAGACAATAAGATTTAGTTATGATAAATTTTAATGTGTAGTGAGAGAGCGGTGGACTACTATCACTCTCTCACGTTTACAAAAATTATCATCTTTGAATCTTCCCAAATTTGAAAGTAAAAAATTCCATATATACCAATTAACATATAGTATTGGAATTTTCTATATATTTGTTTTAAATCAGCCTAAAAATAATTAGTGCGATAAAATTTTAATTGATACAAAAAATTAACTTTTAAACATAAGTAAAAATGAATGTTCTTCTCAATGCGTTCAGCCTTCAGATGATATCTGGAAACTGTGTGGTACTAATCGAAGAAGTACCTGATTTTCCTAAGGATTGTGTCTCTTTTATAGGACATGAGGATCTTGCAAAGATTCTAAATGTTCCTTATAATAGAGGGAATGTGCAATTGCGAAATGAAGATACAGCCTATGTAGTTCAACTACAAGGAGGGAGATTACCTGAAGGTTCAACAACTTTACCTGAAGGTTATTCGTTTAAGATCTATAAGATCTATGTGTCCTACATCATTACTAACCATAATTAAATTGAAACTATGGCAAACACTATAGTATTTAAACTTCCTATTTCTAAGAAAGAAGAAGTAATGACTATTCTCACTCCAGTCATAGAGACAGCGAGACAATCGATAGAAGAAGCCATCAAGGAGGGAACTCCTTGGTGGACTATGTATAATAATGAATCTGTTGAAGCATTCATGAAGAGTGCATTCTCCTATCAAGAAACTGAATCATTCATGTACTTCGCAGGAAGTATTATGTGGTTGAATTTATTACTACCGTTAGAACCTTTAGACGCAAGAGATATTGACAATACTGGCGTTGAAGGTTTATCGAAAGATATGTTAAGATATCTAAATATTTCTTAATAAATATAAAGATGAGAGAATATAAAGTCATTAAGACAACGCATAATTATTCTCCGTATGAGGATAAAGTGGCGTATGCTATTGTAGGTACGACTTATATGTC
>CAYRIA010000251.1:1972-2208 GCA_964424175.1 uncultured Oscillospiraceae bacterium
ATATTAAGTTTAGGTTTTCAATTTGGTTTGAATAGGAAATGCTTTTAATAAGAATGATACTGAGAAAGTTATAAACATATATACATTTACTGAGATGAGAGAAAAACTTCAACTAAGAAAATCAAATGCTGATAATGTTCCATCATTTAAGCCAAAGAAACTTACTACATATCCTAAGATTCCACTTGGTAATATACCTATGGAAGTAATTAATAAGTCCGGAAAAGTAATTGAAT
>CAYRIA010000252.1:0-2163 GCA_964424175.1 uncultured Oscillospiraceae bacterium
GCCCAAAGAACAAACCCAGCTTTCGGCTGTCGGGGTCGTGTTCATCCATGAATTGCGGGTAGAGCAGGTGCGGCGCAAGAGGGATGGCGTTTTGCTCGACGGCAAATTGGCAATATTTTCTTGCGCGTTCCGTATTGCCTTCAATATCATCAGCGAAAGGAGAACAGATGAAAACCAGTGGACGGTATTCTGTGCCGTACCGCTGCTTCAGCTCCTCGCGCATAACGGAGCGCAGAGCTGCATAGGTCGTCGGGTCGCTGTAGCCCTCGACATTGCGTTTATCTATCCACATCACACGTCCTCCATTTCCTTCAGGTCGCCGAAGCTCTCGCCATAGGCGGCTTCCGCAATAATCGGCACATCAAACTCCGGGAACGGCTGCACCTCCATGCACTCCTTAACAAAGGCGACTGCCTCGCCGAGCTTGTCCGCAGGTATCTCAAAGACCAGCTCATCGTGTATTTGCAGGAAAGGCTTGAGCCACGGGCGCTCTTTCATTCCGGCGACAATGCGTCCCATCGCCAGCTTCAAAATATCTGCCGCCGTTCCCTGAATCGGCGTATTCATGGCACATCGCTCCGCGAAGGAGTGCTTGCCCCAATCCTGAGAGAGAATACCGATGATGTATCTGCGGCGACCGAGCCATGTTTCCGCGTAACAGGTGTTGGCAGCGCGTTTCTTAGTGGCGTCCTGCCATTCGGTCAGACGCGGGTAGCCGCTCTTCAGATTGTCGATGATGCCGGAGCAGGCCTCCTTTGACACCTCAAGCCCCGCCTTGAATTTGAGTGTCTTTTGCAGACCGTTCGGAAACAGTCCATAGAACACGCCAAAATTGCAGTTCTTGGCGATGGTGCGGTGCTCCTTGTAATGCGGCGCGTTCTTGTCCGCCGCCTCAGCGAAGGGCACATGAAAAATGACCGAGGTCGTAGCCGCATGGATGTCGCCGCCGTTGCGATAGGTTTGAAGCATCTTCTCGTCACGGCAGTAGAACGCGCCCACGCGTAACTCTATCTGGGAAAAATCTAAAGATATGAGGATGCTGCCCTCTGGCGCTGTGATAAACTTTCTCACGCCAACGGGGTCGTTGTCCTTGCGCGGGCAGTTTTGCAGATTCGGATTGCGTGAAGCAAAGCGTCCCGTTTCTGTGCCGAGCGGCATCAGGTCAGGATGGATGCGCCCAGTCGCCTTGTTTATGTGAGACAAATAGCCGTCGATGTAGGTACTTTTGAGCTTGCCCCATTTACGGTATTCCTGTATCAGCTCGAACAGATGAACAAGCTCTGGGCGCTTCTCTTTGCAATATTCCGTGAGCAGGATCATCGTCGCATCGTCCGCCGCCTCCTGATGCTTGTCCGTCGTTTTGAGCACAGGCAGGCCGAGGTCATTAAACAGATACTTTTTGAACGCAGAGGTGGAGGCATTCGCGCCCACGTCCACGCCACTGGTCATCGCATCTATTTCCGCACGGAGCGCCACAAGCCTTTCGTCCGCTTCCTTCTGCCGTTCCAGCATTACCGCCGTATCCATCGGCACACCGTTGTACTTCATCATGCCGCAATATACTGCGGTCGGCGATTCGACCCGCTCCACGATGTCACGATGCTGCGGCAGATTCTTCGCAAACCAGCCGTTGAACTTGTAATAGAGCCGCAGCGTGTAATCGCTGTCGGCGCAGGCATAGCGCAGCGTTTCCTGCTCGGCGGGATCCATCTCATCGAAATGCCGTCCCGCTGTCACGGTGTTGAAGTCCGGCATCTCCGCGCCGAACAGCGATGTAGAAAGCAGCTTCAAGCCGCTGTCATGAAGGTCGCGAAACTCAAACTTGCTCTTGAGCGTGAGCTGCGCCGCTGCAATGGTGTCGTAGCAAGGCTCACACACAACGATGCCCAGCGCATACAGAAACATCGCCTCAAAGGAGAGATTGTGCGCCACCTTGACCACCTTGGTATTTTCAAAGAGCATTTCACGTAAGCATTCAGGGATAGCATCGGTCGAGACTGCATTTATACCGATTCTGTGCGCGAGAGGAACATACACAGCGCTGCCCTCCGCAACCGATAGACTGATTCCGACGATGTGCGCCTTGTGCGCATCCAGCGCCGCCTTCGGTTCGTCCCGCCATGCATCATCCGGCGCAGTCTCAAAGTCAAACGCCACAACACC
>CAYRIA010000253.1:0-2160 GCA_964424175.1 uncultured Oscillospiraceae bacterium
TTTTCTTGGTGCGGATTTTTTCCCGGGGAATAAGCTGGCCCAGCGTGTTCATGTTTAGCAGAGGGCAGATTTTTAGCAGTGTGCCGAACATCGCGGCGGTCTTGGAAATGCGTCCGCCGCGGACATAGCTGGTCAGGTCTGTCGAGAAAAACCAGTGATGGAGACGGAGCTTGTTCTGTTCCAGCCAAGCCTGCGTCTCTGCGAGCGTTTTGCCCTCGTCACGTAGGCGGCAAGCCTCGGTTACGAGCAGACCATAGCCGCTCGAAGCACCCAGTGAATCGACAATTACGAGCTGACGGTCGGGAAACGCAGCCAGCAGAGCCTCCTGCGCGACCTTTGCGGAATTGATTGTGCCGCTGATGCCGCTGGAGAGGGTGATGTGTAACACGTCACTGCCCGCTTCGAGCAGGGGACGCCAAAGCTCCTCGTAATCTTCAACATTGACCTGGCTGGTCGTCGGCACTGCGCCCTCGGCGATCCTGCGGTAAAACTCCGTGAAGGGCATAGACTGCCCGAGATCGTCTGGGTACTCCGTTCCGTCCATAATGAAATGGAAGCTCGCGAAGGGGATATCATTTGTCCGAAAAAACTCCACCGGCATATCGGCCGTGGAGCAGCAGGTCAGCGAGAAGTGTTTCATAACTCTGCCTTTCATGTGGTCTTAAAAATCAGATAAGGGATTATTTAAGATGATTATATACCGTATCCGTTTCCCCGTCAACAGGGAGCAGGGCATTTGCGTGCCCTAGGATAGATATTTCGCTGTCTGAAGACAACGCGCGGAGTCCTTTCCTCGGCGCTTTTTCTTGACAGATACGGTAGTTAAGCCATGAGAACGCGGGGCGAAGGCTAGCTTCGATCGGGTATTTATTGCAGGACTTAGAGCAGAAGCTGCGCCAGCTCATCCGCATCACGTGCAAGAGTAACCGCGCCTGATTTTTCCAACTCCTCGCGGTCGCCGTAGCCATAAAGTACGCCGATGCAGTCAAGACCGTTCGTCCTGGCACCTACACAGTCGTGTGAGCGATCGCCGACCATAACAGTCCGCGCCTTGTCCGTTATGCCGGCGGCACAGAGCGCATAACTGATGACCTGATCTTTCGTCGTCCCGGCATCATCCAGTGGGCTGCCGGCAATATAACGGAAATACCGGTCAACACCATAGCGGCTGAGGATTGCTCTCGCGTGAACCTCGGGCTTTGAGGTGGCGACGACGCAGACCCGACCCGCAGCTTGGAGCTTGGTGAGTAATGCTTCCAGACCAGGATAAATCGCATTCTCATAAATGCCCTTTTCCCGGTAGTATTCACGAAAGAAGCGGACAGCTTCGTCGGTCTCTTTCGGCGTATAGCCGTAATACCTGCTAAAGGATTCGGATAGGGGAGGGCCGACGAATTTAGTCAAACTGTCGCGGTCACCGATTTCCGTGCCCATATGCTCAAGAGCATACACCACGGAATTGACAATGCCCAGCGCAGAGTCGCTAATGGTTCCGTCTAAATCCCAGAGAATGTAGTCATATTTTTTCATGTGCTGCTCCCGTCAAATTCACCCGCACAGGCGGCTTTTTCGAAGTATGATACCCCACAACAGTCAAAAAATCAAGTCCAGGCTGCTTTCTGCGTCATACAGGTGTGCGTAATTGGGGCGCAGGCCAAGAGCGTCGCTGAAGTGCTGTCTGTAGGCGCCAACAACCGAGATCGGCGTCTTCGTAATTTGTGCTCTCTGCAGAACCGCAGCGGGGGCCCTTGGCGAGGCCCCCGCTGTGCTTGCATTTTGTGGCTTAGAAAAGTGCTGTTTGCCCTTCTCCGCGCGCTCAGCGCCAGATTAGCCAGACCAGAATATAGCCGCTGACCACGGCAGAGAGCGTAAAGGGGACGCTGATTTTCATAAACTCGCCGGTGCTGGCAGTGTGACCCTCCCGGCGAAGGATGCCGAGGGCGGTGATGTTGGCGGAAGCGCCGATAGGCGTCAGGTTGCCGCCCAAGGTGGCACCGGCGATGAGACCGAAATAGAGCAGCAGGGGGTCGACGCCCATGAGCTGCGCGATACCGGTCGTAACGGGCAGCATGGTGGCCACATAGGGGATGTTGTCGATGAAGGCGGAAAAGAGCACCGAAGCCCAAACCAGCAGCGAGTACATCACAAAAAGATTGTTGT
>CAYRIA010000254.1:0-2158 GCA_964424175.1 uncultured Oscillospiraceae bacterium
GATAGGCAAGGATGGCGTTTTAGTAGAGAACGCCGACGGAATACGCACTCTTCCGGCAGATACTGTGGTTATTGCTGCGGGAGCGAAGCCAAACAATGACCTGTATGAGGCGCTCAAGGACAAGCTGACCAATGTTAATATAATCGGCGATGCGTCAAAGGTCGCAAGAATCCCAGACGCCATAGAATCTGCATATGTTCTCGCTTCGACTATTTAACATAGCATGCAGTACTTCAGGAGGCGTTCAGCACTAGCTGGGCGTCTCCTTAGACTGTACCGAAGTCGTCAGCTGAGGTCAGGATGCACCCATATTGCAGCACAGCGGATCCGGTTGAGAAGATGTTGCCCGCGCTGATGGAATAAAATAACGAACAAGCTTAGTGAAAAAACAATGCGCAGAGAGGAGTAACCGTGATTAGGGAAGCAGCAGATGGTATTTATACATTTGAAATAGTTTTGCCGAACAACCCGCTGAAATGGCTGAACTGTTACGTCATTAAGGGAGGCAAGGGACGGCGAAACCTGTTGATAGACTCCGGCTTCCACAAGCAGGAGTGTCTGGACAGTCTGCTGTTAGGCATGAAAGAGCTGGAACTGAAGCCGGAGGAGACAGATGTTTTCTTCACTCACTGCCATTCTGACCATACGGGAAACGGCTATGAGCTCTCGCAGTTGGGATGTCGGATATTCATGGGCGAGATAGACTACCGGCAAGCTCTCTGCGCAGAGTTCCGCGCTGTCCTCTATGAATTGTTTGTCCGCGCACATATCCGTTATGAAGTTTTCATAGTCAATGGCAGCAAGCTTTATTTCTTTGACAACATCATATGGTCGCTCGCTGCTTAAAAGCTGCGGCTTGTGCAAATCCTCGATTTGTCTTGGGTAGCGTACAAAATACGCCTTATCCATTACTCATTCCTCCTTTTTTATGTGGGATATATCCAGTATCATAGCACAAACTAACGATACTGGATATATCCAGCACGACATATCCAACAAATTATTACAATGGCTATGGGATATATCGAGCAAGGAGGTGTGCTGCTTGACCGTAAAAGAAGCGATTGCAAACAGAATAATTCAGCTTTGCAAAGAGCGTATGATCGCGCCAAACGAATTGGGGAACAAGGCGGGTATCAATCCCTCCACGATATACAGCATTTTGGGGCCAAAGAGCAAAAGCCCAGAAGTCGCGACTATAAAGAAGTTGTGCGATGCCTTAGAAATTACTCTCGGGGAATTCTTTACCACGCCTGAGTTTGACGCGCTTGAACAAGAAATCAAATAGCAAAAATGCCCGGCCGCCTCAACAAATGAGACGGCCGGGCATCTGTTATCTTATAGCTGTGGGTCTAAAGCTTATGCGCATTCCCTGCTTCACCGGGGCGGGACAAAGCTCATTGTATACTACCATTTTCGTCCTTCCCTGCATCAGTGGTTTTTATCAGAAAGTCGATGACTTCATTGCAATCCGCTGTCACGGAATAATCGCTGTATCTGTGGATAGGCGCGTCCGGGTCGGAATTCACAGCAACTATTCTCCCGGAGTCCATCATGCCGCATAGGTGCTGCACGGCTCCGGATATTCCAAAGGCCACGTACAGCTTCGGCCTGACAGTATGTCCCGTCTGCCCTACCTGCAAATTATAAGACGCGTATCCAGCCGCAACCGCAGCGCGGGACGCGCCCACCGCTGCGCCGAAGCGCCTGCCGAGCGTGAAGAGGCGGGCAAAATTATCCCTGCTCCCCATGCCAAGTCCGCCTGACATAATAGTCTCTGCACCCACAAGCTTACTCTCCGTGAGCTCATCCTCCAAGCGCCGCAGGATCTTTATACTCGGCGCGGCCCCGTCTGCAGGGACACGGACAAGCTCTATCTCGTCTACGGGCGTCGCTGAGCTGTCCGCCGGGAATATACCGCGCCTCACTGTGGCAAGGCAAGGCGACCTGAGCGATCTGTTGACTGCCAGCTTTCTGCCGCCGAAAGTTGGCCGGATCTGTAGCAGGCCGAAACCGTCGTCCCAGCTAAGCTGGGTGCAGTCAGCCGTAATGCCGCAGTCAAGGAGCACGGCGACCTCAGGCGCAACAGTACTGTACAGGAGAGAATATTCAAAAAGGAGCACGGCCGGATCATGCTTCCGAGCCAATGCCGATATTG
>CAYRIA010000255.1:0-2154 GCA_964424175.1 uncultured Oscillospiraceae bacterium
GGGATGTGCAGTGTTCCTTTTCAAAGGCGGCGGATCGACGGCGTCGCCCGTCAGCGAGGAGGTGAACGCCTACACACCGCTTATCCAGATGTACGCAGCAGAGCACGGCATCCCCGAATATGTTGAGCTTATAAAAGCCGTAATGATGCAGGAAAGCGCCGGACGTGGGAACGACCCCATGCAAGCCTCCGAAAGCGCCTATAACAACCGCTATCCCCATGCACTGGGCAGCATCACCGACCCTGAGTATTCCATTAACGTGGGCGTACAGGCTCTTGCCGATGCGCTGGCTGCGGCGGGCGTGGAAAGTCCCATCGACATAGAACGTATCAGCCTTGCCTTGCAGGGCTACAACTTCGGCCCCGGCTACATATCCTGGGCTTTGAGCAACTACGGCGAATACTCGCAGGCAAACGCCGTTGAGTTTTCGCAGATGATGGCGGCTCAAATGGGCTGGACAAGCTACGGCGACGCGCAGTATGTGGATCATGTTCTGCGCTATTACTCTCTCGGCGCTGTGTTCGGCAGCAATAACGCTATGGCGCAGGTGGCCTTATCACAGGTGGGCAACGTGGGCGGTATGCCCTATTGGTCGTGGTACGGATATAGCTACCGCGTGGAGTGGTGCGGCTGCTTTGTGAGCTGGTGCGCGGCGCAATGTGGGATACTTGACAGCAGCATCCCCAAGTTCGCTTATTGCCCCACGGCGGTACGGTGGTTCCAAGACAACGGCGCATGGCAGAGCAGAGACTATACCCCAGTACCCGGCGATGTGATTTTCTTCGACTGGCTCAAGGATGGGCGCAGAGACGGCGTTGCCGACCATGTGGGTATCGTGGAGCGTGTGGATGGCGGTATAGTCTATACCGTGGAGGGCAATGTAGGTGATAGCTGTGTGCAGGGGCAGTATTATGTCGGTGCAGGAGAAATACTCGGATACGGAATGCTGAACTATTGACAGCGCGAAAAAATGCAAAAAGAATTTTCATGTGATATGATATAAAAAAGATGTAATAAAAGTAGTTATAATTACGACTTAATATATGAGAGCGCTCTTACAGATAAAGGAGGTCGTCATGGAGGACGAAAGAATAATTGATTTATATTGGGAACGGAGCCAAGACGCCATTGCGCAGACGGATAAAAAGTACGGTGGACTGTGCAAAAAGATTTCTTTCAATATTCTCTCCAGCCGTGAGGATAGCGAGGAATGTGTTTCGGATACATATCTGGCGGTCTGGAACAGATTACCGCCGCAGCGTCCTACACGCTTTCAGACTTTTATTGCCGCTATTGTAAGAAATATCAGCATAACAAGAGTCAGGGAGCGGTACGCCAAAAAGAACGGCGGCGGAGAGTATGCGGTTGCTTTAGATGAACTAAGCGATTGCCTGTCCTCCGATTATTCTATCGAGCAAGAATATGAGTTAAAAGAGATCGCACGCTCGATTGATCAGTTTCTCTATACTTTGTCCGCTGACGACCGCATAATTTTTATTTGCCGCTATTGGCTTTTTACTCCTGTTGCAGAGATCGCAGCGCGGAAAAGCTACTCTCAAAGTAAGGTGCTGACTTCACTTTTCCGCACGAGACAAAAACTGCAACTGTATTTAATTAAGGAGGGCTTGGTTTGAATTCACATGATTTTTTGCTGGCTTTTGGCTGCATAGATCAAGACCTTGTACATGAAGCAATCGAATTTGTGCAAGCGGATGTCATCATACCACAACAGGGACATAAACGAGTTGGCAAAACCTTTATCATCGCAGCAGTGATCGTTTTGATTTTTGCGGCGATGTGCGCCGGAGCGTATGCCCTAAATCTTTTCGGCCTACGGGAGCTATGGCAAACGCCAAATAGGGAGCTGCCGGAGAGCGCAGCAGATTATATTCAGCCGCAAAACACCGGCGCGGAGGCGGCGGGCTGGAGCTGTCAGGTCAATGAATCCTTATGCGATGCAGCAACGGTTATGATGACAGTAACAGTCTCTGGCGGGGATCAGTATATTATTGCTCCAACAGACGCAAGTGCTGGGGACAGCGTTAACAGCATCGGGCTTGACGGTATGACGGCATCCCGGTATATGGACGCGGCAAGCCGGCCACCTACTATCATGGCAGCACTTTCCAGACATCAGTAACAACTGCTGAGATG
>CAYRIA010000256.1:0-2135 GCA_964424175.1 uncultured Oscillospiraceae bacterium
AGCGCAACTTATTCTCTTGATAAGCTATGAATGAAATGATGCATTTCGCCATAGAGCGCTGCCGGGAGAGCGGTTGCTATAAAGCCGCTCTGTCAAGTAATAAGAAAAGATTAATCGCGCACCGTTTCTATGAATCTCTCGGTTTTAAAAAGCACGGGTACAGTTTTAGCGTTGACTTGTTATAAAGTCTGTTCATGCAGAACTTTCGACAACAATTGACTTAACGATGCGGTATACTATCATACATATAGGTAATTGCGAAATGTGCAGAGGAAGGCAGGTAAGGAGGTAACAGCCAGCGCCCAAGAAGAATGGTATGGGCAATGGATAAAAAAGGCGCAACAAAGCAAAGCCCCTCGTGGAGAAGGCGGCAAGGAAGTATTCAGATGCGGAAGTTCAGGCAATAAGCCTTCGGGGTCTGCGGGCGAGCTTGACGTCGTGGAGTTTGTGAGCCAGCAAGACACATAGGAGCTGAACAATGCCCGCAAGGAAGAGGTCGGCCTTTGTGGTGAGGACATTAGAGGTTTTTCGGCCCTGAATGCCCAGCGTGTCTTTCAGGGTATTGATGGAGCGTTCCACGGCGACGCGACGGTTGTAGATTTTTGTAAATTCTTCCGAATCGCGCGGCAGCCCGGGATAAAGGCGCAGATTCTTGTCGGGGTACGTGTAAACGCAACGGCCATAGGCAGAGCCGCCGCAGGGATTGTCGCACCGACAACGCCAGGACGAACGCCCATCGTCAAGCTTCGTGACTTTTGACTTTGGGCAGATGTATTTGAAGCGAGTGGAACGGTGAGCGCCGCGATTGATGCCGTGGAAGTAGAACGGTGTTCCGTCTCTCGGGCAAAGCGGGCGGCCTGATTCGTTGAAATTTACTTGGGAGGCGGGCAGACCGCCTCGGGGATTGATGGGAATCACAGATTTGGGAAAGCCGTATTCTTTCAGCAAAAAGGTGTAGTTGTCATAAGAATCGAAAGCGGAATCAGCGGAAAAGGTGCCATAGCGGAAAGCCGGATGTTTGGCGCGGAAATCGTTCAACACAGGCCTCAGCGCGGTGGAGTCGCCTACTTCTTTGTCCAATTCAGGGCGGTTGGTACGCTTCTCAATCCGCATGTCCGGATGAGCTTTCTTGAAATCCTCATCCAGAAGCTCCAAATGGCGCACGATCCCCAATCCGTTTGCGACAACCACAGCCTTTTGCGCGTAACAAAAATGACCGTTGATGTACTGCTGTTTCACAGCGGGGTTGCTGGCTGAAGTCTTTGGCATCAGGGCGGCCGCGCCGCGCGAGGGGTCAAAAGACGGGTCAATTTTGGCAATGGATTTCGCCTGTTGCTCTTTGCCGCGCAGAAACTTCGGGTTGTTTTCAGCGACATAACTTTCGATGCCGGTGGTGTCAAAAATCAGCATATCCGCTAACTGCTTGTCCATCTCGCGGCAAAACGGTTCGGTCAAATCCACCAGTCGTTCGAAAACATCACGGATATGGCTGCAAAAATCCTGCTTAAAACGTGTCAGTTTGGAAGCGTCAGGAACCTTGTCAAACCCACAGTAATCCCGCATTTCATGGCTGAACCGCAGGGTAGCCAGCAGTTGGGAGTCCTCAACGTAATGGAAAATCCGCTGCAAAAACAGAGCGCGCAGAAAGCTCTCTAAGCCGTATTCGCGATTCCGTCCTGTTTTCTGGTAAAAGGCACAGTAAAACGTGTTCGGGATGATTTCATCCCAGTCGAGGTGTTCGTCAAGAAGCCGAAAAAGTTCCGGCTTGTCGTTTTCAAGTTGCTCCTCGACACTTTGGTAGATGTCCAGCAGTGACATCTGCACAAATTTCTTTCGCATGACTTTTCCTCCGCTCTTGTTCGTGTCTCTGTGGCTTTGACACCTTCAATTATACCGCAAAAGTGGAGGAAAGTCAGATATGATTGAAGCTCTGAAACCTTGATATCACTGGTTTTCTGGAGTTTCGCAATCGGCTATGCAGACGTATGTAAGGAGGTACTGTGCTATGTGCCGGAACGTAAATCATGGTTCTGGTATGACGGAAGTCGATGGATGCATGATGTAGGCGGGCTACGCGCAATGGAACGATGTAAACGATTGTTTGAGCAGCTGATGGTATACGCCTTCGGTATAAA
>CAYRIA010000257.1:0-2089 GCA_964424175.1 uncultured Oscillospiraceae bacterium
ATATTTATTGCCGTCCGCGTCCTGTACCAGCACGTTGATGTAATAGGCCTGTCCAGGCTCGAGGTCCGTGATCGTCGCACCGAGCAGGTTGCTTTGGTTTGCCGCACCGAAGCGGGTGCCGTTCTGCACGTCTGTTACCGTGTTGTAGGGGCCTTCCGTCGAGTAGTAAACGGAATAGGTCAGGCCATTTGCGATGAGCGCATCCTCCGTGGGGGCGCTCCAGCCGACCGTCGCCGTGGTTTTTGTGACTGACGCCGCCTTGACGGAATAGGAAGAGACATCCAGGCCGGTGCCGCCGCCCTCGCCGTCGTTGATTTCCATGATCTGCTCAAGCGTGTATTTCTTGCCCTTGACGTTCCTGTTGTCGTGTCGAGCTGGCCGCCCACAAAGCGCGAGGCGGTGACGTTTTTGCCGATCAGGCTCATCGCATAGCTGGTTTTGGAATACGACGCCATCTCCTGCATCATCTGCATGTTGGACAGCTGCGTGATCTGGTTCATCATCGCAGAGTTGTCCATCGGGTCGTTGAAGTCCTGATTCTGGATCTGCGTCACGAATAATTTCAGGAAATCTTCGCTCGATAGGTTGGCTTTGTTGGTGGTCTTGCTTGCGCTCTGCACGCTGGATGCGGAGGAGAGCGCGGAATTGACTGTGTTTGCCATGTTACCTCCTTTCGTCAGACATAGGCGTCGAGCCTGTTTGCCGAATACCGCAGGGCCGAGAGCGGCTGCGCGGCCTCGTAAAGCTCCTCCGCAGGCTGGGCGTCGCTCTGAGAGAACGCAGACTGTGCCGCGGTGTGGTAGCCCTGGGAGCCTGCGAACTGCTGCTGGGCAAACTGCTGGCCCGCCAGATTGAACTGCTGCATGGCGCTGTCTGCCGTTTCGTTCGTGGCAACGACCGCCTCGCGGACCTCAACGTTCATCGGGGCGACCGCCTCCCGCAGCGCGGCGAGGTCATGGTTCAAGAGCTTTGCCGTTTGCGCGTTCGCTGCCGCGAGGGTCAGTGTGGTTTTTCCGGCCTCCTCGACGAGCCTGACCGTAATCTCTCCCAGCTCCGCCGGGTTGAGCTTGACCACGAACGTGCCCTTGCCCGCGGACAGGTTCTGCTTGATGCCGTCCATAAGCTGCTCTGCGAGCGGGGACTCCGCCACCGCACTTGCCGCCGGCTTAAAGCGGAGCGCAAAGGGCTGGGCTGTGTCGGTCTTGGCGAGCGTGTTCTGGAGCTTGTCGACGTCGATGTCGTCCGGGTCGTTTACCTTCCGCTGGGATGTTTGCGAGAGAAGCTGCTTTGCCTTGGCGACCGCCTCGGAAAGTGCGTCCTGCCCGGACTGCGTCCCGTCGAGGGGCATGTCTGGGCGAAGCTGCGTGATTGGCGGCAGCGACTCGTCCGTGCGGGAGGACTCGGCCTGAACGACCGTCTGCGCCGCGTTCGCGGCAAGTCCGGCTTTTCCGGCCGTCGTTTGGGTCGGCTGAGGGGTTGCAGGGGTTTGGGGACCGGCTTCTGCGAGCGCTTCCGGATTCAGAATGACCGTGCCGGTTCCGGCAAGGGAAGTTTCCGCAGCGGCCTGCAGGGAGACAAGCGGCATGGTCGGTTCCGGCTGTGCGGCTGTTTCACCCGTAGCGACCGTATTGTAGCCGAACGGGAGAAGCTGCAGTGCCGCAAGCTCGCTCATCAGAACTGCGGCCTGCTCATCGGCCAGCTCGGGCGCCGTCTGGCTCAGAGCGCCGCCCTGCGAGGGGGCCTGCTCCGGCGAAGCGGTCAGAAGTCCCAAGATGATCTGCAGAAAGGGATCTGTTATCGCGGGGCTTTGCTTGTTTCGCCTGCCGATCCCCACACCCTGCTGAACAGTCTCCGGTGCTGCGCGCGTGCTGATTTGGGTTGCTGTGCTTTGCATCGTTTCACCTCCTTTCGTGGTTTGGCGAGAGGCTTATGCGGTGGGTTTTCTCACCAGATTGTTTGTTATCGCCTGCATGATCTCGCCTTCAAGAACCTTTGCCTCGAGGAGCTGATATTCCTCGCGCTGCTTTTCCTCCAGCTTGTCCATGCCGGTTTTCTCCTGATAGAGCGCAATCACAATCTTGCGCTGCGC
>CAYRIA010000258.1:0-2086 GCA_964424175.1 uncultured Oscillospiraceae bacterium
GCGACACGTCGCGCGGAACCTTCAGCTTGTGCTCCTTGAGCGCCTTGAGCACACCGGGCGCGGACATGTCGTTGGCGCAGAGGATCGCCGTGAAGTCCTGACTGCGTTTGAGATATTCATTGACCGCGGAATAGGCGCCCGCGGGCGTAAAGGGTGTTTCGATCACATAGCGTTCCACGTCCGGCAGACCGAGCTTTGCCATCGTGTCACAATACCCCCGGTAGCGCTGCTCGCTCACCGTCTCGCCAATGTAACAAATTTTAGTATGTCCAATACTCATCAGGTATTCCACGCCCATGCGCGCCGCCTCATAGCCGCTGCAAATCACCTGATCAACGTCGTCGGGCAGCACGTTCAGGCCGGAATAGACCAAATTCCTGTAATTCCGGCGCAGGAGGGCCAGCGCATCCGGATCCGGACGCCCCAGCACGATTGCGGAAGCGACCTCGGTGCTCGTCCTGCTTACACCGTTTGCCATAAAATCGTCCACCGAATAATAATAGCGCAGGATGTAGCCCTGTTTTGTCGCCTCGAGCTCCGCGGCGTGCATGAGCGTCGCAAAAAAGGGGTCGAGGAAGGGGCCGACCTTGCGGGCGTACACGCAGTCAATCTCGGTTTTAACGGTGCTCATGCCCGCAGGTTTTTTCAGGCTGCGGGCGTGGGGGTTGGGCGAATAGCCAAGCTGCCGCACAGCCTCCCAAATCTTGTCCTGCGTTTCCTTACTCGCGGCGGAGCCGACGCCGCCGTTGACCACCCGCGAAACCGTGGAGGGCGAAACGCCCGCCAGCCGAGCTACATCCTTAATGCTCATAAAACTGAACGCTCCCAAATCTATGTTCTTTTGTGCTTACATCATACTACAACTTGTTTGATAAAACAATAACAAATTTCGCATTTTTGTTACGCAATCGTTTGCATGATTTGATGTTGACATTATCAGAAAACAATGATAATTTCAACATAAAGTGCAAATAATCCGAGATATTCATATGCATATTTCACAATTAACTAAATCGAAGTGTGCAATTTTAGCGAAAATCACTACGCAAATACTTTCGTAAAGTTGAGTAACACAACATTGTCAAAAAGGAGACGAAGAATGGACAAAAAAATCTTGTTTCTCGGCCTTGATGCAGCAATGCCCGACCTTGTGAAGAAGTTTACAGCGGAGGGCGTAATGCCCAACACTGCTAAATTAATGGAAAAAGGCGTGTTCTCCCGTCTGGAAACAGTTTTTCCGCCTCTGACCGCCGCGGCCTGGACGGCAATTGTCAGCGGCGCCGGCAGCGGCACAAACGGTGTGCCCAGCCTGATGGTCAAACACGCAGGCGAGGAGCTTGACCACTGGCACACCTCCTTTGACCGCAATGAAGTTCTCTGCGAGACACTCTGGGACGTGGCAAAGCGCATGGGTAAAAAGGTTGCGCTGGTCAACTGGCCTGTCACCTTCCCGATGGGCGCGATTTCCGAGGAGGACGGCTGCCAGCTTGCAGGCTCGCTCAACCCGCCCTTCCGTTATTTCTTCATGCCGCTCTGGGACGTGGCCTCCAGCGCTTGCTTTTCAAACCAGAAGCTTCGCTGCAACCAGATCCCCGGACGCGCCGTACAGCTTTCCGCCGTGCCCGCCGAGGGCTGGATAAATCCTCCCGAAAGTAAAAGGCCTTACCTGGAGTTCGCCATCACCGTGCCGCCTACCTACGTTGAGGGTTATAGGATGAATGTTCTCGTCTACGCCACGACGGACGCGGGCTACGACCGGATGCTGATCTCCCGCACCAAGGACGCGGGCGAGGCCATTACAGACATCGGCCTTGGCGAATACGGCCCTTGGATTACAATGAACTTTAAGGCGCGCGACTATCAGCGCGACGGACGCTTCCGCTTCCAGATTCTCGAGCTGAGTCCGGACGGAAAGGACTTCAAACTCTACCAGAGCGCAATCAACATGGCCGAGCCTTATTCCGTACCCACCTCGTTGACGCGCGAGGTCGAGGCCGTTGCCGGAACCTTCATGGAGGTCGACGACCCCTGGGCCTTTATGGACGGCTGGATGAGTGCCGAGCTTTACCTTGAGCAGCTTGGCCTG
>CAYRIA010000259.1:0-2075 GCA_964424175.1 uncultured Oscillospiraceae bacterium
GCTATTGCCACAATCCAGCCCGGCATCGACCTGCCGGCCACGAAGTAGTCCTCGCTGCTTTTGTTGCGCTTATATGCCACGATACCCAAAGCGGCCATTATTACAAAGTATCCGACTATTATAATAATATCAAGTGTACTCAAGATACCCATTTTCCTACCCTCTCAAAGTTTGAATCCGCCTCCTGACGGTATTTTATTCTTTGCGCTTCGCTGCGGGCGGCAAGCCCCGCCCGCAGCGGGAGAGGCCGCGATTATTGGTCGCGCGCAGCCTCGACGCCCCTGTCGAAGCACATAGCATTTTTAGGGTTTACCTTGCCTTTTTTCGCGAAGAAGTAGTCGACGGCCCCACGCATATAGGTCACATCGAAATCCGGTGAAGCTTCTGCCAAGGCGCCCAGCATGACCACGTTCGTGCCACGCGCATTGTTCAGCTCCGTGGCAATATCTGTGGCAGGTACTTTGACTACTCTTATATCGTCGCGGTAGACGCGGTCCTTGCGGGCAAGAGAGCTATTAACCAGCAATACGCCGCCGGGACGCAGCTGGCTCTCAAATTTGTCGATGGCCGCGTCGTTGAGCGTGTAGAGTATATCCAGCGCGTGACAGTAGGGACTGGGTATCTCGTCGTCACTTATTTTGATGTTGCAGTTGGCTGTGCCGCCGCGCATCTCTGAACCGTAGGAGGGATACCAGGTGACGTTCTTGCCGTCTTCCATTCCGGCATCGGCCAGGATCATACCGGCGACCAGAACGCCCTGTCCTCCAAAGCCAGAACAAATGATCTCAGTCATTACTCCTTACCTCCCTTGTCTATGAACTCGCCCAACTCAAAAAACTTCTCCTGAGTGTCTTTCATAAATTGCAGAGCATCAGCTGGCTGCTTATTCCAGTTGGTGGGGCACGGACTGAGTATTTCCAGCAGGCAGAAGCCCTCGCAGTCAATCTGTTTTTGAAGAGCCTTCTTTATCATCTTACCGGCCCTGACAACATTTGCGGGACTGCTTACGGAGCCGCGGGCAAGATAGGCAATGTCGAACTCTTTGAGGGTCTTGACAACATCGAATGGGCTTCCGTTTTTGCGGATATCGCGGCCCTTGGGGGAGGAGGTGGTTTTCTGCCCGGGGAGCGATTCAGGTGACATCTGCCCGCCGGTCATACCGAACACGCCGTTGTTTACCACAAGGGCCAATATGTTCTCATTACGCAGAGCGCAGTGAATGGTGCTCTCCATGCCGATAGAGTAGGCGGAGCCGTCGCCTGGGTGAGCGATTACAATGGCGTCCGGCCGGGCGCGCTTTGCACCGGCCGCGGTGATGATCGGACGGCCATGAGCGGCACCAATGCTGTTATATTGCAGGACATTTTGGGCAAATTCGCCGCAAGCTACGTCCTCAACTGTTATGATGCGGTCCTCTATGCCAAGCTCAGCGGCGGCTTCCGCGATGAGGCGGACGACGATACCGTGGCCGCAGCCCGGGCACCAGCCAACATGGGCTTCCATGTCTATTCCTTTGGGTGCGCTGTAATTCATCGTCTATCCCTCCTTAGTATTTCTTCAGCATATCTTGGACGCGAGCGAGAATGATGTCCTCAGAGGGAACATTGGCAAATTCGCCGTAGCTCGACGCTGAGATATCCCTTTACCTGCTCACCAAGCGCTTCAAAGGCTTTCTTTGGGAAGGGCCAAAGCGTGATGGGACGAATAAGACCCAGCTTGACACCCTGTGCACGGGCTTTCTTTACGGCAGCCTTGGAGACACGGGAACTGATGCCGTAAGCAACAAGAACGATCTCCGCATCCTCGGTCCTGACGGACTCCCAGCGCTGCTCACAGGCTTCGATTGTAGAATACTTATTCTTGAGATAAGCCGTGTAAGCTTCTGGGCCGATGAGATAATAGGTGTTCATGATCATACGCTTGCTCTCACCGGCCTTGCGAGGTCTGATGATCCAGGTCTGTCCGTCAATGTCATGCTCTCTCATATCCGGCAGCTCAACGGGCTCCACCATCTGACCGATGGCAGCGTCTGAGCCGATGATTACCGGATGACGATATTTTTCGGCCAAATCAAA
>CAYRIA010000260.1:0-2056 GCA_964424175.1 uncultured Oscillospiraceae bacterium
CGATCTCGTCAGCGAATACATCACCATCAATGAGCCGAACGTCTACGCAGTCAGCGGCTATTTTGGCGGCGGTTTTCCACCTGGAGAAAACAGCTTTACAAAAACACTCAAGGTCATGAAGAATATGGGCGAGTGCCACCGCCGTGCGTATGAGAAAATTCACGCAGTGCGGGAGAAAATGGGCTACAGCGATACAAAGGTCGGCTTTGCTCACCACATGCGCGCCTTCGTGCCCTATAATTCTAACAACCCTTGGCACTGCCTGTGCATGAGCCTCTCAAAATATCTGTTCCAGAGCAAGCTTAACAGGACCTACCTACTCGGCACCGCTAAAGACCCCGGCCGGTATGCCGATTTTCTCGGTGTGAACTACTATTCGCGCACCGCCTCAAAGGGCTTTGAGGACAATACATTCCCGGGCGTTCCTGTAAACGATCTGGGCTGGGAAATCTATCCGCAAGGAATTGTCGAGTGCTGCGCGCAGCTCCATGAAATCCTACCAGAGCTATCCATTTATATTACCGAGAACGGTACGGCGGACAATACGGATGCCTTCCGCACCCGGTTTATCTACGAGCACGTCAAGGCTCTGTGCACAAGCGGCCTACCAGTCACGCGCTATTACCACTGGTGCTTTGTGGACAACTTCGAATGGCTGGATGGCTTCACTGCACGCTTCGGCCTTGTGGAACTGAATAATGAAACCATGCAGCGTACGGTCAAAAACAGCGGGCTATTCTATCGGAAGATGATTGAAAACAGAGGAGTGACGGCAGAAATGGCTGCCACAGCCCTCAAGGAGGCGTATCCGATTGGCTGAAGTTAAGTGGTGGCAGGAGCGCGTCGTCTATCAGATTTATCCAATGAGTTTTTGCGATTCCAACGGGGACGGCATCGGGGATCTCCGGGGCATCCTCTCCAAGCTGGATTATCTCAAGGAGCTTGGGGTGGGCATCCTGTGGCTGTCGCCGCTTTACCCCTCACCCAACAAGGATAACGGCTATGACATCAGCGACTATTGCGGCATCCACGCCAACTACGGAACGCTTCAGGATATGGATGAGCTGATTGCCGAGGCCAAGCGCCGTGATATTAAGATCCTGATGGACTTGGTCATCAACCATACCTCAGACCAGCACGAGTGGTTCCAGAAAAGCCGCAGACGCATAGAACCGTACACGGATTTTTACATCTGGAAGGCAGGCGAGAAGGGGAAAAAGCCATCCAACTGGGGGAGTTTCTTCGGCGGAGACTGTTGGGAATTCGACGAGCTTCGAGGCGAACACTACCTCCACCTTTTTGCCAAAGAGCAGCCGGATCTTAACTACCGCAGCGAGGCGGTAATTCAGGCGGTAGAGGAGGCCATGCGCTTCTGGCTTGACCGAGGTGTAGACGGCTTCCGCTGCGACGTAATCAACATCATTTACAAGGAATCTCTGGAAAACGGGCGGTGGCGGCCTGCGCTGACAGGCAGCGAACATTACATATCCACCCAAGGCACGCACAGGCTTTTAAACCGCTTCAACCGTGATGTGTTCTCGCGATATGACTGCTTCACCGTAGGGGAAACGGTGTTCGTCTCGCCTAAGATGGCGGACGATTTAACCAACCCCAAAAGAGCGGAGCTGGATACAGTGTTCTCCTTTGAACACATGGAAACCGACTGTTTCGGCATTAAGTGGTTTATCCGCCGATTCTCGCCCGATCGCTTTTTCAAAACCCTGACCAAGTGGCAGGAGTCTCTGAACTGGAACACGGTCTACTTTGAAAATCATGACCAACCCCGCAGTGTCTCTCGCTTTGGAGACGACGGGATATACCATGACGAGAGCGCAAAAGCGCTGGCAATCCTCTTGATGAGTCTGCGAGGAACTGCCTTCCTCTACGAGGGGCAGGAAATCGGCATGACGAATTTTGACTTTCCGGATATGGAAAAAATCCGTGATGTGGAGTCCTTGAACATCTGGCGGCTTACGGGCCGGCTGCATCTGCCTAAAAAGCTGCGCTGGGAGATGATTCGCCGCAAAAGCCGCGACAACGCCAGAACCCCGATGCA
>CAYRIA010000261.1:0-2033 GCA_964424175.1 uncultured Oscillospiraceae bacterium
TGATACGAACTCAGGCCCGTTATCTACTTGAATCCTTTGTGGAATATTTCCTGTTTCTTCTTTAATTCTGTTTAAAGTGTTTACCACATCAATTCCTTTCAATGACTGACCGACTTCAATGGCAGGGCACTTCCTGCTGAAATTATCCACTACAGTCAGCGCTCTGAATCTTTTTCCATCAAATAATTGATCAGAGACAAAATCCATACTCCAGGATTGATTAATAGCTGTCAAATCTGTTCTTTCCATTCTGTGAGCCCCAGCTCTGCTTCGTTTATTCCTTTTGGTTCTCAAATTTAGTCCTTCCAGACAATATAGTCTGTGGATCCGTTTGTGATTGTCATTCCAACGTAAGCATCCGAGAGTCTGTGCAAAAACTAATTTCTATCTTTTTCAATTGAACCTTAAAAAGTTCTCAAATAATTAGCATTAATGGAATAAAAGTAGTATATTTAACTGTAATATAATTAGTTAGATATGCAACATGTAATTGGCGAAGATAGAAATCAGTTTCAAATTATTTCTTTAGAACAATTGGTTCCTGAAAATTCTTGGGCAAGAGTTATTGATTTATTTGTTGATTTGCTTCCTCTTGTGGAACTTGGGTTTAAGCACTCTTCTTTGCAGAATGAAGGACGCCCTCCTTATAATCCGGCGATGTTACTTAAGCTTTATTTATATGGCTATAAGCATTCTATAAGATCATCTAGGAAATTAGAACACTCGTGTAAAGTCAATGTAGAACTTTGGTGGTTACTCAAAGGACTAACTCCATCTTTCAGGACTATTGCTTATTTCAGAAAAGATAATTCCAACGCATTCACAGCTACATTCAAAAGGTTTGTTTTGATGCTTAAAGATTTAGATCTGATTGAAGGAGAAACAATCGCAATAGATTCATTTAAAATTTTTGCGCAAAATAGCATTAGAAACAATTTTACTCACAAAAAGATAGATAGGCATCTTGACTATATTGATAAAAAAGTTGCAGAATATGAAGCTCAATTAAACGAGTCTGATGCAGAGGATAAGTCAATTCTTAAAGAGAAGATTGAATTGAAAATTAACAGACGAAAAAAATATGAGGAGTTAAACAAGCTTCTTATTGATAGTGGAGAATCTCAAATCAGTCTTACAGACAAGGATGCACGAGCCCTTATGCTAGCAAATAATATCTCTGGTGTGGGTTTTAACATTCAAGCTGCAGCTGATGCCAAGAATAAGTTACTTGTTCATTCTCATATTGGAGGTACAACAGACAAGCGAGAATTGGCTACTGTTGCTCTCAAAGTAAAAGAATTACTAGGAAAAGAAACTTTTGATACTCTCAGTGATGCAGGTTACTCTACCGGGGATCAGCTTAGTCTTTGTAAGGATTATGGTATTTGTACTTATTCATCGCCAATGCCAAGTACATCTCCTTATGAAAATTGTCTCCCGCTTTCATCCTTTATTTACAATAACGAAGAAAATTGTTATACCTGCCCATTCGGTGAACGGATGACATGTGGCTCAGGATGGATTAACAGAGGACATTATAAATCAAAAATTTATAAAACTAAGGCCTGTAAAAAATGTCAAATGAGAGAAATGTGCACTAAGAATAAAGGAGGAAGAATTATCGAAAGAAGTGAATTTCAGGATATAATTGATGAAAATAATAGGAGAGTACTTGACAACCCTGATTATTACAAACTTCGAAGAGCAATAATTGAACATCCATTTGGAACTCTTAAAAGACAGTGGGGTTTTACTTTTACCATTATGAGGGGCAAGACAAATGTAATGAGCGAAGCCTATATTCTAATGATTATTTATAATCTTAAACGTTGTTTGTCAATACTGGGAGAAACTGACTTTAGAGATAAGATCAGTAGCCGTTATACTCATTTTTTATGCTATTATAAGCCAATTTGTTGCAAATTTAATAATAATTATAGTTCCCATTATTTGAAAATCAATTTGATAAGGGCCTAAAATATTTAAAGAAAAGCTTAAAGAAATAAACGATCAAAAGATACTTCGTTTAAAAA
>CAYRIA010000262.1:0-2026 GCA_964424175.1 uncultured Oscillospiraceae bacterium
GCGTGGATTTCGGACACAGTAACCCTACTGGACGACACGGTAACACCCTATGTTGAAAAAATTTGCAAGCGCGACCCGCATTCCGGCAAGGTTGTTACAGGCGGCATCTGCACCATTAAGGATTCAAGTTGGCTCATGAGCTGGACCTTTAACCGCCAGCCACACTTCAAGCAGCAAACGGATAAACAGGTCTGCGGTTGGATTTACGGCCTTTACATAGATGTTCCCGGCGACTATATCAAAAAGCCCATGAGCGAGTGTACGGGTATTGAGATTTGTGAGGAGTGGCTGTACCACCTCGGCGTACCGCAGAACAAGATTCACGAATATGCCGCGCAGCACACCAACAACGTTCCCTGCATCATGCCCTATGTAACCAGCTACTTCATGCCCAGAAAAAAGACCGACCGTCCACTGGTCGTTCCCAAGGGCGCTGTGAACTTCAGCTTTATCGGCGAGCACGTCCAGACCCCCAGGGACGTGGTGTTTACAACGGAAATCGCCGTTCGCACAGGCATGGAAGCCGTTTATACCCTGCTCGACATCGAGCGCGGCGTGCCCGAGGTCTGGGGAAGTGTGTATGATATCCGCGTGCTGCTCGGCTCAACCTCCCGCCTGCTCGACGGACGCAAACCCATCGAGGTCTTCTTGCCCGAAATCCTGCCCTTCCTTGCCATTATCAAGGATAAGCTGGAAAATAACGAGGTTGTCGATCTTTTGAAGAAGTATAACGCCATCTAAGACGAAGGGCTGGCAGGAGCAGATAATGAAAACGGAGGCTTGCTTCCCGATCTTCTTTTATCGACCTGATATTTAGAAGAAGCGGATGAAGAAAACCCTGCGCGACATTTGCCAAACAAGCAAGACGGCAAGTTTTGAAGAATCTACGGAAATCCAGACAGCAAACGAATGATCTGGCCGAGGGCTAAGCCCTCGGCCAGATCATTCGTTTTCGGAACTATTTGCCCTCTGCCCAGGAAACCTCGCGGGGGTCAGCGCCGCCGAGGAGCTTTCCGGTTTCGGGGTCTTTGACGATGGCACAGACAGAGCCAAAGCCGTTGTCCCAATCGTCGATGCGCGTGACTTTATAGCCCATAGCCTCGAGCTGTGCCCCGCAGCGGTCGTAAATGCTCGCCTCCAGCTCGATCTGACCGGGGAAGTATTCATGCGGCGCGAAGGAATTCGGCCAGTTGAGCGAGATAAAGCGCGGCGCGGATATCGCCTCCTGCGGGTTCATGCCGAAAACCGTGATGTTCAAGAAGACCTGGATGATCGCCTGCGTCTGGGATTCGCCGCCCGGGGTTCCAAAGGACATAAAGAATTCTCCGTCTTTAAGCACCATGCTGGGATTTGGCGTAATTCTGGGGCGTTTGCCCGGCATCAGGCCGTTGACGTTCTCCTCGTCGATATAAAACTGGGTCATCCGCGTACCGAGGTTCAGCCCCGTACCCGGGATCATCGGGGATTCGGGGAAGTCGCTGGGGGTCAGGGAAACGGCGTTGCCAAATTTGTCTACAACCGTGATATAGCTCGTGTCCTTGCCGAAACTCCGTGTCTCCAGCGGAGCGGAGAGGGTGGCTTCCGGAAGGTCCGGCCCGGGTCTTGCCTCTTCGGAACCTGACGTCTGATACGCATAGGGGTCGCCCGCGGGCGGCATCTGCCCAAAAGCTCTGTCCGGCGTCATCAGCGCTCGGCGAACTGCTGCATAGTCCTTTGAGAGCAGTCCTTCGATCGGCACGTCGACAAAGGCGGGGTCACCGAAATAGGCCTCCCTGTCCGCCATGGCAAGCTCGATGGCCTGCAGCACGGTGTGGATGTATTCAGGCGAGTTGTGCCTAAGGGATTTCAGATCAATCCCCTCCAGAATCTGTAGCGCTAACGGCACGACACCGCCTTGGTTCCAGGTGTCGTTGGCAAAAATGGTGTAATCCCCATAACTGCCCGAAAGCGGCACTTCCCAGCCCCCGCTGTAGCTACTCAGGTCCTCATAGGTAATCAGTCCGCCGTTTTCCGCGTGGTATTCGGC
>CAYRIA010000263.1:0-2022 GCA_964424175.1 uncultured Oscillospiraceae bacterium
AAATCTATCTTGAAACAAAGCACAGGCCTTCCTTTATCATTGAAAGCATTGTGGAATAGGCTTTTATCTGCAAGCAAAAAACCACTTGCGCCACCATGTGACGATGGGCTCTTTCTCCAAAAAGCTGCCGCCCTACCAGACTTTCTCTGGCAGGGCGGCCTATCTTTTTTGTTCTTATGCGGCAGGAGCAAGCGTCACCGCTCCCGCTGACCAATTCAGCGTCCCGAGTGTCTCGCCTGTTGAGGCGACAACCCGCCACGAGGTCCCCCCCTGCCTTTCCAGATCGACGGGGACAAGGCGCTCTCCCGTATACCAATAAGGGGCGGCAAGCTCGACCTCCTCCGCCTCGGCGGACAGGGCAGCCTCGCCCGAAACCGGCGTGAATACCGGAAGAAAGGGAATTTCCGTCCTCTCGCTAACGGCCGTAATCAGCCCCGTCAGCGCCCATGAATTCGCGGTACAGCCGGAATTGTGCTCGTGGTAATAGAAGTTTCCATCCGCGACATATGTTGGGTCGACGTTCAGCAGCCAGATCCGCGTATTGGTTTCAAAACGTGTGTCCGCAAAGGTCTCGATCGCGATGCCGGCAAGCCTTGTATCAGCGAGGGTCGTCTCGCGATAGTCGTGCAGCTCGCTGACGGAGGCGATACAGCAGAGTAGTGCAAAGCCCGAGATAAGCCCCGCCTGCAGCTCCCGGCTGAACTTGAAGCGTCCGAAAACAAGATCAAACAGCGCATCCAGCAACAGAGCGAGACCGCAAAAGGCGGGCACGACGTTCCGCAGGCCAAACCATGGCTCGCGCAGCACGAAGAAGATCATAAGGGGCGCAGCAGCGAGGAACAGTCCAGCGAACAGCTCGGCAAAAAAACGAATCTCCTTGCGCACCGTCTGTGACGCGAGAAAATGCAACACAAAGCATAGCAGCAGCGCCGCCAGCAACCACAGAGCGTTCGGTTCGCTTGCCAGCAGCCTGACACCGCGAGCAAGCCCCTTGCCTGTTATCCCCCAAAAGCCATCCGTAAAGACTTCGGAAATCTGAGTCCACGCCGGACGCAGCACCTGCATATTATAGCTCGCCTCCCAGGGCAAAACCAGCGCGGTGCGCGCACCGTAGACCCCTCCGGGGGCGAGCTTGGTCAGCAGAAAATACAGCGCGGCGTTTCCAAACATCAGAAGCCCCCACGCGACGCGATGCTTAACCCGCCTACGAAGCCCCCACAGAATCACAAGCAGCGTCAATGCGCCGGAGAGCAGCGCGATTTGCTCATAAAAGCAAAAGGCAGCAAACTGGCCGAGGGCAAACAACACGAGGCTGCGTCTTTCTCCCCTTTCGCACCAGCGGTCAAAGCCGTAAAACGACAGCGCAGCAAAAAAAAGCCCGACCACAATACGTGAGGAGGCCGAAACCCAGTATGTCCCCTCAAAGCCGAAGGGCAGGAGGGCGTATACAATAAAGAAGAACCAACCTGTGCCAAAGCGTTTTGCAAACACACGGTGAAACAAGATAGCCGAGCCTGCGTATAAGGCAGAAATGAGCGCAACAGCTGCCAGCATGATATCGTAAAAGCGCGACCAGATCAGAAGATCGAAAAGCCCGGCCAACGGGCGCGCCGAAAGCAGCCCAAGCCCCGTAATCAACTCGGAAAGGCTCTGACCCCTTGCCATATAGTTGTGGTACTGGATATAATCGTCAAGCTGATAGAAATACTCCGGGCCATAATAACAGTAGCGGACGAAAATCAGTCCGAACAGGACAAAAAACAGGAGGACATCTATGCGCTTTTCAGACCTGACGCTTTTTCTTGTCACCTGTACGCTCCCCTCTCAGACGCTTTTTGACGGCGTTCCGTATCCGGACAATGTCACCAAACATCCTCACACTGTCCCGCAGGACGCTCACCTTTGAATCTCGGTGGTTGATGATCTTGACAGGGAGCTGGACAACCTTCAGCCGCAACGCCTTTGCCAGCATCATCGCCTCAAAGTCGAAGGCAAAGCCTTTCGTTTCGCAACGCACGAAAA
>CAYRIA010000264.1:0-2021 GCA_964424175.1 uncultured Oscillospiraceae bacterium
GAAATAGGAGCGTGTTATGAAAAAACTTACCCTCAGAAACATTTCCATAATATGCGCCATTTGTTTGATTATATGCATGGCGAGCGGCTTTGCAAGCGCCGAGCTTTCCGGTGTTTCTGCCGAGGTAAAGCCCAGTGGCACTGTTCCCATGTATTTTAACGGCATCAAAATGTCCGACGGGATCAAAGTCGAAAACACGACCTACGTTCCCCTGAGAGCATTTTTGGATCTTATGGATAATCAAGCAAGCGTCGCATGGGATGCGGAAGCAAATACAGCCGTGGTTACGGATGGCCTCCTCTCATTTTCCGTAACGGTGGGCAGTCAGGTCATGACGATCAATGACCGTTACTTTTTCCTGCCCTTTGGCGCGCTTGTGATCGACGGCGCGCTCTGTCTTCCTGTCCGTGAACTTGCCAAGGCCTATGGGGCTGAGGTGCACTGGGACGAACCGACAGCCTCTGTCAGCATCGTTGCAGACGATCCCGCCGTCCTTGAAAGCGGCAAGGACTTCTACGGCGAGGAGGATCTCTATTGGCTTTCCCGGCTAATTAATGCCGAATCGGGCAACCAGTCCCTCGAGGGGAAAATTGCTGTCGGCAACGTTGTACTCAACCGCCTGGCCGACCCCAGCTGCCCCGATACCATTTACGCTGTAATTTTCGACGCCAGATACGGAGTCCAGTTCAGCGTAACCGAAAACGGCACGATTTATGACGAACCTAACGAGGAATCCGTCGTTGCTGCAAAGCTCTGCCTTGAGGGCTACAACCTTGCCGGCAATTCGATTTACTTTGTCAACCCCGTGGTCGGCGTTTCCTCTTGGTTTATTCAAACGCGTGTCTTTATCTCCACCATCGGCGATCACGATTTCTACGCATAAGCAGTAGACTAAATCGGAATACTATGGTAGTATAACAGGGTGTATCGAAGGATATGCCCTGTTTTTTAACCAAAGCTGACACGAGAGCCGATGGGCCTTGACTCCCGTCACCTAAAGTCCGGAGGAATGCAATGCAACAGCTTTTACATGACGGTTTCAACACCCTTGGACTGTCTTTTACCGCGGAAATGGCCGGCCGTTTCCGCACATATTACGACTACCTGACAGAAAAAAACGCCGTGATGAACCTCACGGCCATTGAGGGTGAGGAGGACACGGCCCGCCTGCACTTCCTCGACTGCACAGCTCTCTGCTCGCTGCATGATTTTTCTGGTGAAACCGTTGTCGACATCGGCACCGGCGCGGGATTCCCCGGCCTGCCATTGAAGATCGCCATCCCCAACATCCGCCTGACCCTCCTAGACAGCCACAACAAGCGTATGGACTTCCTTCACGAAACCTGCCGCAGACTAAATTTTTTTGACGTGCAATGCGTCTGCGCTCGGGCCGAGGAGGCCGCAGTCGACATCGGCGGCAGCTTTGATACTGCCGTTTCACGCGCTGTTGCGCGGCTGAACATCCTCTGCGAGCTTTGCCTCCCCTTCGTCCACGTCGGTGGACTGTTCATTGCGATGAAAGGTCCGGACTGTGCGCGGGAACTGGACGAGGCAAAAAACGCCATTGCCGTCTTGGGCGGCGGAGCGGCAGAAGTCAGGAAATATACCGTTCCAGGTACAGACATCGTGCACAGTGCCGTTATGATCAAAAAGCTCAAGCCCACGCCTCCGGATTATCCCCGCCCCTTCGGCAAAATCAAGAAAGCGCCGCTTTAGTCTATCGTTGTGCGGCAAAACGAATCAAAAAAAGGAGAGATCAGCATGTCAGTCATCACCGTAACAAGCCAAAACTTTGAAGATGAAGTCATAAACGCCGACAAGCCTGTTCTTATTGACTTTTGGGCAGCGTGGTGCGGCCCTTGCCGCATGCTTTCGCCTGTTGTGGATGAGATCGCCGCCGAGAACGGGCACATCAAAGTCTGCAAAATCAATGTGGACGACGAACAGGCGCTTGCCGCGCGCTTCAACGTCATGAGTATCCCGACGCTGATTGTCATGCAGAGCGGCCAGGTCCGGAACAA
>CAYRIA010000265.1:0-1988 GCA_964424175.1 uncultured Oscillospiraceae bacterium
TTTGCCTGAACTCTTCGCAACGGCTCCGTCTGGAGCCAGATTGCCCTTGAGAACCGTCATTCCGCCCACCCTGGACAGGGGCATATCCTTGCTGAGGATGACCTTTCTGTCATAGGAGAAGTCCACAGCCTTCAGGTTTTCGCCGACTGTCCTGCCGGTGCAGGTGATGCCTTTTCCCTCTCTCGCCCCGCCCCTGTGAAAGCTTGTTCGGCGATTATGCAAAAAGCAAGGCGCTGCAAAATCGCAAAATTTTGCAGCGCCTTGGCGATTCGGTTTTTTGCGGCGCTCAGCCGGGGCGCGTCAGTCTTCCAGTTCCTTTGCAATGCTGCTTGCGTCGTATTCGCGCTCCTTGATAGGCAGCGTGGCGATCGAGCAGAGCACATAGGATATCGTGACGGTCGCGATAGCCACGGAGATCATGTCCATGTCCACAAGCTTACCCATCAGGATAGGCGCGACGAAGGCTCCCAGACGGCCGATATTGAAGGTGAAGCCCACGCCCGTGCTTCTCAGGTGGGTGGGGAAGCACTCGCCGATGAAGGTCGCGTGGATTCCGGTGGGCATACCGTAGCAGACGCCATAGAGGAGCATGAGGATAAGGATATTGCTGGAGTTGGCAAAGAACGCAAGGCAGAGCCCGAACACCGCCGTGCCTATCGTGCCGATGAGAAACAGCTTTTTCCGGCCTATCTTATCAGCGATCTTTCCGCCGCCGGCGGTTCCGATGATCATCGCGATGTAGCCTGCCGCGGTTATCCAGCCGCCGGAGGCCATGCCTACCCTGGACTGGACATAGTTGGGCAGCCAGGTGATCAGCCCGTAGTAGCCATAGAAATAGAGGATCATGGAGATCGACCAGATGATAAAGGATTTGCGCATTTTCGGGTGAGCCCAGATTTCGGCATACGCGTTTATTTTCTTGCCTTCCTTCTCGTCGCGGCGCTCACGGTTGGCCTTCGCGGCGGTAAAGGAGGGGGCGTCTTTCATGCCGAACACCATGAAGATCACAAAAACAATGGGGAGAGCGCAGATGCGAAAGCACCATCTCCAACCGATGGAGGGAAGCGCGAAGGACGACATCGCGCAGCAGATAACGTAACCGAAATTCCAGACCGAGGTGGCCACGCCGCTCATAAAGCCGCGCTTATCTGTAGGAACGAACTCACCTATCAGGATGGACGCAATGTAATAGCAGCCTCCGAGACCCACGCCGGTTATAAAGCGCAGCAGCCCGAATACGGAGTAGCTTGTCAGCAGGGAGGTGCAGAACACCGCCAGTGTGGCCAGTATAACGTCTATTATGAGGACGTTCTTGCGCCCGAAGCGGTCGGCCAGATATCCGGCCGCCATGCCGCCGAGCATTTGACCCATAAAGGTATAGGTACCGAGAGAACCGGACTGAACGGCGGTGAGGCTCAGGTCTGCTTTGATCGTGGAAAGGCAGACCGAGTACATCATGGTTGCAAGGCCGGCAGTGAGCATTGAGACGAAGGATCCGAGCAGTGCGTTGCGCGAATACTTCTTCATTTCAAGTTCTGTCATTATTTCTTCCTCTTTCCTTAACGAAAAATATTATATGTTCCTTCTCTATGAACATTAGTTCCGGGCTCCGCCGCGGGATAGCCGAGCGCGGCTATCCCCCAGCAGACATGCGTGTCGGGCACTCCAAAGGCTCGGAGAACAGGCCTGACCCGCGGGTCGTCGCATATGTCCCGCGCCTGATTTATCCAGCATGAGGCGATACCCATGTCCGTTGCGCGAAGAAATATGTTCTGCAAAACGCAGCCGACCTCCAGCTTCTGGTTGTCGTTGTCCCGCTCCACACAGACGAGGATCGCGGCCGCCGGCGCGTACATGGTATAGCCGGGCCGGTCAAGAACCCGGCTGAATACGGCGGCGAGCTTCCCGACGTTCTCATGCCCGCTTATAACGCACAGATGCCTTGCGTGCCTGTGATATGCCCAGGGAGCGGCCAGACCGGCCTCCAC
>CAYRIA010000266.1:0-1965 GCA_964424175.1 uncultured Oscillospiraceae bacterium
TGAGCCTTATTACACAGCTTAGAAGTGAAGACTACTATGTAAAAATGGCCGTCGCTTGGGCGATCTCTGTTTGTTATGTCAACCAGCCTGAAGCGACTTTTTCCATACTGGCGGACAACACACTGGACGACTTTACTCACAACAAGGCGCTACAGAAGATCTGCCAATCGCGTCGGACAAGCATTGCGGAAAAGGCGCACCTGCGGATGCTGCGGCGCACCTAGGCCGCGCGCGACCCTGTTTTGCATAAAGCGACGGGAGGCAAACAATGTTCTTTTTTATGCGAAAACTGAAAAAGGATGGGGGCGTTGAAAGCGCCGAAACCCGCCGCCGCTGGGGAATGCTCAGCGGCCTCGTAGGCATCTGCCTGAACCTTCTTCTGTTTGGCGGGAAGCTCGCCGCTGCGCTTCTTTCCGGATCGGTCGCCATTATTGCCGATGCACTCAACAACCTGTCGGACGCTTTCTCTGCCGTCGTCACAATCGCCGGCTTTAAGCTCTCCGGTAAGAAGGCCGACCCGGAGCATCCCTATGGGCACGGCCGTTTTGAGTATATTGCGGGCTTTATTGTCTCTATCGCGATCCTTCTCATGGGGCTGGAGCTGGCCAAAAGCGCAATCGAAGGCATCCTCTCGCCACAAGAGCTGCGTTTTAATGCACTGACCGCTGGGATTCTCGCCGCTTCAATTGCTGTAAAGCTCTACATGGCGCTGTATAACAGAAGGCTCGCGGTGCTTATAGGCTCCTGTGCGCTCAGGGCGGTTTTTCGGGACAGCCTGAGCGACGTGGCGGCGACGGGCGCGGTGCTTTTCTCGCTCATTATTTCCCATTACACAGCGCTAAATCTGGATAGCTGGGCGGGGCTACTCGTCTCGCTGTTTATTCTCTATTCAGGCGTGATGTCCGCACGCGACACCATCGCCCCTCTGCTCGGAAGACCGCCCTCTCAGGAGCTGGTGGACAGCATCGAGCGGATTGTATTGTCTTATGAGGGCGTCATCGGGATGCATGACCTTGTCGTGCACGATTATGGTCCGGGGCGGCTGATGATCTCGCTGCACGCGGAGGTTTCTGCGGAGATCGGGGTATTTGAATCCCACGCGCTGGCAGATGCGCTGGAAAACAAGCTTGAGCAAGCTCTGTTTTGTGAGGCGCTGATTCATATCGATCCGGTCGACACGAATGACGAAATCCTCAGCTTCCTGCGTGAAACCGTCGAGCACGTTGTCCTTGCCATCGACCCCGCCCTTTCGCTTCACGACTTCCGCGTCGTCCCCTGCGACACGCACACGAACTTGATTTTTGACCTCGTTGTGCAGTACGGCTGCTCCAAATGCGACGAGGAGCTGAAAAGGGTGATTTCAGCCGAGGTTTTGAAGCTCCTGCCCAATCATGTCTGTGTAATAAAATGTGATAGGCCTCTGCTCGGATAAAAAACTGCCCCTCTCATTTGAGAGGGGCGTTTTGCAGCTCAATAGAAGCGAGCGGGCGGGGCGGAGGCCTTTGAGACGATGACCTCAAGCGGATGGAAGCCCTTTTTCAGCATCTCCGCGAGAACGGGCACGACAACGTTTTCTGTGCAGAAATGGCCGGCGTCTATCAGGTTTAGGTTCAACTCCTTCGCCGCCAAAAAACGGTCGTGCTTAATATCCGCAGTGACGAGGGTATCGCAGCCAAGGCGCACCGCATCCTCAACAAAATTGCCGCCCGATCCACCGCAGAGCGCCACCTTTGAAACCGGTCTGCCCGCACTATGGTAGCGCAGTCCGGGGGCGTTGAGCGCAAACTTCACATCGCAGAGGTAATCTTCAAACTCGACAGGGGAGGAAAGCGATCCGTAGCGCCCCATGCCGTATTCCCCGCCATCCGCCGTAAAATGCGGGCCGTCAAGATAGCCGGCGACAGCCACGCCAAGTTTTTCTGCAAGGGCGTCGTTGACACCACCTGGGACGGAATCCAGATTCGT
>CAYRIA010000267.1:0-866 GCA_964424175.1 uncultured Oscillospiraceae bacterium
ATCCCTCGTACTCCTAATCATCTCAGCAGTGCCGGGTTTCCGGCGTCCGCTGTCATTTGGATTTATTCTGTTTGGTGTAGTAGGGGCTGCTACAGGGCATATCGTAATACTTTATTAGCTCATCGTCCATTTTCATGATGGACACGCTGGCACCCGCCATCTCCATCGTAGTCACCAGACTGTTCACATCCATGTCGTGTACGATGATTTTTGACTCAGCAAGGAGCTGGCTCAGTCTTCGGTTGAGAATCATCAGCTCCATAAGGGTCGTGCTCCCAAGGCCATTTACATACGTACAGACTGTATCGCCCGCACTGATGCCGCTGTCGGCTATTATTGCGGCATACAGGCGCTCCGCGATCTCATCGGCCGTCTGCATTTTCACCCTGCTGATACCCGGTTCACCATGGATCCCCAGACCGTATTCCATCTCATCCGCCGGTAGGTTAAAAATCGCATTCTTCTGACCGGGTATCGTTGCTCCCTCCAGGCCCACGCCTATGGAATACAGGCTGTCCCGGGCCTTTGCGGACACTCGGAAAGCCTCATCCAGCGGCAGCTGTGCGCAAGCTGCTCCCGCTATCTTCAGCATTAACACGTCTCCCGCAATGCCGCGCCTGTCGGTGCGTCTGTCCTTCGGGGCCGAGGCAATATCGTCCCACACGCGGACAGTTTTCACGGGAATGCCTCCCCTTTCCAGCTCCTCGGCAGCTTTGTCGAAGTTCAGGTTATCCCCGGCATAGTTACCGTAGAGGAACATGACACCGCCGCCCCGATTCGCTGCCCGTGCGGTTTTGATTATTGTCTCAGGATCGGGGGAGGTGAAAACGTTGCCGTTAGCTGCGGCATCAGCCAGATTAGGACCG
>CAYRIA010000267.1:876-1962 GCA_964424175.1 uncultured Oscillospiraceae bacterium
GTCTTGCCATCCTCAATGGTTCTTCGTACCAGCCCGTTAACGCCGGCCACGCCGGAAATATAATCTCCAAATGCCGCAAGAAAGCCCTCGCTCTCCTCACGGACGCAGTCGGTCGGGTCATTGATTATTTTCTTTTTCCACTTTATTTCAACCGGCTCCTGCGTTGAGCCGCAGTTATCCTCTGTATAAACTGCAGGGTCAGGGGTTTTCTCTCCTGTGACAAAGTCCAGCATTTGCACAAAAATGAGCCACACGCTCACTGCACCGGCATCCAGGTGGCCGACCGCCCGTGTCAGCAAGCTCTTTGCCCTCCCAAAGTGAGCCACATAGTCCCGGGTCTTTTCCATACCTTCTCTGGCTGCCTTTTCGCCAGCCATCAGCATTTCCGAGAATGAGGATGTATTTTTGAGCATTGCCGCCACTGCGGGGGCCAGCGCATCCACCATAGTTTTGTCACCGGGCTCTGCATGGCCCAGAGACTGGACAGAAGCAAGCCCGTCCCGCATATGAGCGGCGAAAGCGGCAGGTGTTATTTCGGTTGACGGAACATTCTCTGAGGCTTTTCCGGCAAAAAGTGCGGAGAAGAGCATGCCGGAGGCACCGCCCATTGACCGTTCCATTGCCGCCGCGGTTTCTGAATACAGGGTGTAAACATTGCGCTCTCCAGCGGCGGACTCTAAGTACCTTTTTGCCGCTGTCATCCCGTTTCGCATGCCTATGCCATGATCCCCGTCGCCTATCTCGCTGTCAATTTTGGTTAGATACGGTTCATTTCTTATTACCTTGTCCGCGCACGCAATCAGCATCGTGCGAAGCTGTTCACTGCTCATTGTGTTCATAGCTGGGCCTCCATTATCATAAGTGACAGAGATATATACCGCGCTGTCCACTCAAAGCGTCCTGTCCGCACCATTTTATGCAAGCGGAAACAGCAATCTGGACAGATACACGACTGCGGTAAGCGTAAACGGACACAGCAGCATACAATACAGCACCGACTGGGTGGCGTATTCAGGCTCTGTGCCTGTTTCGACGCACATAAAAACATTGGACAGAGCAGACGGAACTGCCGATGATATTATCAGC
>CAYRIA010000268.1:0-539 GCA_964424175.1 uncultured Oscillospiraceae bacterium
CAAAAAGCACAAGCCATCGGCAATTTTTATAGGAGCGACTGTTAACGGACGAGATTTTGCACCGCATTTTGCCGCTACACTGGAGACAGGTTGCACCTCAGATGCAACCGAACTTATATATAATCCAGATACAGAGGATATAGAATTTGTGGAGCCGGCGGCGGGTGGAAAGATAATGGCAGTAATCACAATCCCGGTGATGCGTCCGCAAGTGGGAACGATACGTCCCGGCACTTTTCTGTATGCTCCGACAGGCGCTCGCAGCTGCACTATCGTTGAAGAATGCATAGACTTTGCCCCGGAGAACATACGCACAGAGTTGATTTCTTATACGCCTGACAGTTATGATAATAGCCTTGTGCTTACCGATGCTGATACGATTATTTGCGTGGGCAATGGTCTGGTTGACGAGGAGCATCGTGCGCCATATCGCGAACTGGCATCGCTGCTCAAGGGCAAGCTTGGCTGCACAAGACCTTTGGTTGATAGGGAGATCATGCCGTATAAGCTGCAAATAGGACAATCAGGCGTCATGGTAA
>CAYRIA010000268.1:549-1953 GCA_964424175.1 uncultured Oscillospiraceae bacterium
TCGGCGTTTCGGGCGCAGTCAACCATACGATAGGCGTTTCCGCAGACTGCTTTGTTGCAGTGAACAATGATCCCTTGGCTCCCATATTCAACTATTGCGACTATGGAATAGTCGGCGATATGGACGAGGTGTGCAACAGAATGATCAAGCTAATAAAGGAGCGTTAAGAATTATATAACAGAAAAGGAGAATCTACATGAACAAGCTATACACGCCGATCAAAATTAACAGTTTGGAACTCAAAAACAGAGTGGTAATGGCTCCGATGAGCGTAGGTCATTCATGTGACGGATATATAACGGACGATACTATCGAATTCTACAGGCGCAGAGCTGTCGGCGGCGTGGGACTTATAGTAGTCGCGGGAGTGCAGTGGGACAAGGAGAGGTACAGCTCTGTCCACGGCTGCATGCTGACGGATGAGAAGTATGTTCCCCAACTAAAGAAAATGACGGACACAGTCCATGAGGGCGGCAGCAAGATATTTGCTCAGCTTTTGCATAAGGGCAGAAGTGCCAGTTGCGCTTTCCTACAGGGGAAGCAAGCTGTTGCACCGTCGCCCGTGCCGACAAAGCTCACAGGAATGGAGATGCCGCGGGAGCTGACCATAGAGGAGATACATACCTTTGTAAAATGGCAGGCGGAGGCAGCGGTACTTGCAAAGCAGGCCGGATTTGACGGCATAGAGATCGAGACCAACTCAGGCTATCTTTTCGGCCAGTTTTTCTCACCACTGACAAATCTGCGTACTGACGAATACGGCGGCGATCTGGAAGGTCGCACTCGCTTCCTTGTCGAAACTCTTGCAGCGGTGCGCGAGGTTGTCGGTGCGGACTATCCGCTGACTCTCCGCGTGAGCGGCAGCGATCTGATGGAGGGCGGCTGCAACGGAGACGAGATCGCAGAAATCTGCGAATATTTAGACAAGACCGGTTATGTAGATGCGTTTTCTATCGTAGCAGGATGGCACGAGTCCGGTGTCCCCGTTGCGACCATGGAGGTTCCCCACGGCGGGTGGTCTTATCTCGGCCGCCAGATAAAGGCAAGGGTCAAGACGCCTGTGGCACAGGGTATGCGCATGAATATCACGAAGGGCGAGGAGCTTGTGGAGCGGGGCGATTTCGACGCTATAGTTATGGGCCGACCGTTTCTTGCCGATCCGGAGCTTGTAAACAAAGCAATGGAGGGACGCGCGGAGTTTATCAGGCCGTGCGTCGGCTGCAACGCAAAGTGCATTGATATGACCCTGGTAAACAAACACGTGAGCTGCATCGGCAATTTTGAATGCAACCGTGAACTTGAGCTCTTCGCTGAACCCGGAAAGACCCCCGCTGAAGTTAAGAGCACAAAGCCGGAAAAAATACTGGTTATTGGAGCCGGACCTGCAGGAATGGAGTTTGCCCG
>CAYRIA010000269.1:0-1907 GCA_964424175.1 uncultured Oscillospiraceae bacterium
CGGCGTGCTCACCGTGCTGATCGCGGGGGCTATCGGGCCGTATATGCCTTGGATGCTTTCCTTTGCTGCGGGCGCGATGATCTATGTCGTTGTCGAAGAACTGATTCCCGAGGCGCATCTCGGCGAGCATTCAAACGTCGGGACAATGGGCGTGCTGTTCGGCTTCCTCGTCATGATGGTGCTGGACGTTGCGCTCGGCTGAGCGGATTTGCGCATAGAAAAAACACAGACGCCGGAAACGCTTCCGGCGTCTGTGCGTTTTTATTTCCTCCCGCTGCTGACGGAAAAACAAAAGTACGGACGGCAAAAGCCGCCCGCACCTTCAGAGGGGATTCACCAAGGGGTTCGTATTGCCCCGCGCAGGAATGCTCAGCTCTCCTGCGGGGTGAAAAACACGAGCGCAGCATAAATCACGCCGGTGCTGTTCTTGAAATATCCAAGCTCCGCGGAATCGAACTCCGCCTTCAGAATATTGTTTTTGTGCGTTTCGGACGCCATCCAGGCCTTCACCAGAGCGGAGGGCGTTGTGTAGCCGCGGGACAGGTTCTCCCCCGCCGCGCTGTAGCTCAGCTCCACGTCGGAGAAGGCCGTTGAAACAGCCCGTCCGTCCGGCCTGAGGTGCGCAAAGCGCGCCGAGCTCTCCGCAGCTCTGACGGCTGCGACCTTCGCAAGCGTCTTGTCCTGCGTGAGGGGGTCAAGTTCCTTGTCCGCGCGCTCGACATTTACAAGCCGCAGAACCTCGGCGGCAAATTTCTCTGGCGTGTCAAAGGTTTCGGCCTTCTGCGCCGCGGGGGTCACTGGGGTCGTGGCGTTCACGTTAATGCCCGTTTCCCACCCGGCCTGAACCGGAAGGGTCAGCGCTGCGGCAAAAACGACGGCGATTAGGATTGCTGCTAAGCTTCGCATAGTTCTCATAACACTTGTCTCCTCTCTAAAGAGGTTCCACCACAACGCAGAAAAACAAAAAATAAGTTCCAATTGGGCAAGCCAAAAGGAACTCATCAAACAATTGTGATGAAACAATTTCGGCAACCCGGCTGTCATAGTTTTTCAAAAAAACCTTAAACCCGTGGCTTTGCGTCCTACCCTTTCGGATAGTTTGCTATTATCGATTTGCTTGCTATATGTATTTCTGCGCCTTAATTCTACACCTCTTTACGACAAAAATCAAGTCTTTTTTATATAAAGAACAGAACTTTTCTAACTCATCTAACCACCGCACCGAAAAACGCCTCGGGACTCTCCCCGTTGACCTCGGCCAGGCGGGCGCGGACGATCAAGCGGTGGCTGGACACCAGATAGGGCGTACAGGTAATCAGCGTAAGCGTGGCCGTTTCACCCGGGACAGCAGAGAGCACCCAGGTTTCCTCCGGCAGCACATCGAAGGAATCATAAACCGTGTAGGTAAACACATCCTCCCCCGCGCTGAGGGTGATTGTATCGCCGACGGAGAGCTTATCGAGATAGCGGAAGGGGCTTGGCCTGTGCCCGGCGATGGTGCAGTTTCCCTTCTGCCCCAACCCCGCCGTGCCGAAAACGTGGCCGACGCCATAGCGCAGCTGCCGCTGCGTGCCCTCAAGCACATGCTGCGAGACGCCGAGCGCCGGGATTTTGAGTATACCGAGTTGGTAGTAGACCGCGGCGGGTGCGTCCGCCGCCTCGTCACCCGGCAGGATAGCACTTTCCTCGGCCTCCTCCGCGCCCACTTCCGGCGCACCGGCGGCAAGCGCGCTGCCTGCGTCCTCCGCGCGGAGCACAATCGGGTCGGGATCGGGCAGGGCTTCCGGCGCGCTGCCGAAAAGCGTGCCCCAGGGATAATGATACGCCTCAATTGCGAGCACCGCGGCGATCAGCACAAGGCCGAAGCCGACCAGCATCCGGGGCAGTAATCGGCGTTTTTTCCTGCT
>CAYRIA010000270.1:0-1905 GCA_964424175.1 uncultured Oscillospiraceae bacterium
TGTCAATAGTAAGCGATAATGTCCCAAAATTCATTAAACATTAGCTGGGTTTTTAATCCAGCTTTTATACGTATTTCATACGACTCTGATTCTTTTGCACAAAGGCTAGGAAACTAGCTCTTTTCCACGGATGACTCATTGGTGGTATATAAACTCTCTTTACTTCTTTCTCATCTTCAATCATGTCGAATTCTTCAGAATACTTTTTATTTTTTTCAAGTTGAACAAGTGCATAGATTTTATCTTCAACTGTGACAAATAGCTTATTGTCAAAGCATTTCATAACTAAAGCATTAGTCTTTGGTTTAAAGCAAATAATGTTACCATCTTTATCAAAAGCTTGGTAGATGTTGTTTTTATACTTAATACTTGAACCATTATCAAACTTTCTTTCTGTAATAATAGCTAGTGTTAAATTTATCATTTCTTGTGAGGGAATAGTATCCATTACAGAATCAAATTTATCAATATCCATACCAAACTTTTTATTAAAGTCAGGAATAAATACATCAATTAAATACTTATTTGCTTTATCAAAATCATTAATTCTTTCTGTTTTTAACTCATTAATCAGTCTTCTTTGAAAGGTACCATTAGCTCTTTCTATTTGTCCCTTATATTGAGATACACTAGATGTTTCGATAATGGTTCCAAATCTTTTACAAGCATAGGCAAATTGAGTTAGGGCGCTATTTGGATCTTCAGTGTTATTAGGTGATTTAAAGACCATGCGATTATCACTTAGAAACTTAAATGGTATGCCATAGTCTTCAAGTATCTGTTTATATACATGATAGTAGCCATTAAGTGTCTCTTGTTTAGCGAAATAACCACCTACAATAATACCTGTTGCATTATCAATGGCAAGATGTAGCGCTACTTTGTTATCACCAAACCATCTATGAATAGAAGCATCTATTTGAATTAATTCACCAAAGTTTTTAACTCTTGATTTTCTAGGATGGGCATCTTCTAGTGCAATCTCTCGCGTAAGTATTAATTCGATGGTTTTATCATCAGCTTTAGGTTTTAAAGCTTTTATTAAATCCCTTTTTCTTTTTCTTCTGGTTGAGTGATGTTCTATGGGACTATAGATGTTATGCTTATTCAATAAATCATAAAGACATTTATAAGAAATATTTATATTCTCATCTTCTATTAACTTATCTAAAAAGTGACTAAAATTATACCCTTGATATTTACCCTTGTATAAGTCTATAATTTGATTGACTAGTTCTTGTGAGAGGGAATTAGCACTTGGCCGGTTTCTGTTCTTATGGGCAAAGCCGGCTTTTCCTTCGCTCTTATACTTTTTAATCAAACGATTAATGTGTCTTAGACTTATTCCTAAAGTAAGTGCAGCTCTTTTCTTATTTCCCTTTTCATAAACTAATCGTTTAATGACTTCATATTTTTGTTGTTCATTCATTTTTAACAATACCTTTCTCATGTGATTTATCCTCCTTCACTTAATCATAAAACATAAGGAAGATTAATTCATATTGGATTGGGACATAATCGTTTACCAATCAATAGGACATTATCATGGAATAATTACAATCAAATATTGGAAAAAGATATAGATTATCTTGACATTTGAAAGGTAAATTGTTATTATTAACTATATCAAATAATTATAAATGATATAGATTATTACAAAAGGAGGACGAAATGCGTAATTATGACTATAAAAATAAATGGGAAAAATTGTTAACCGCTGAAGTCGTTTCTCTTTTAACACAAATCCATGAATTTAAGGGAAGACAAAATTTATTCATTGAACAGAAGGCTGATGCTTTAACACAATTATTAGAGATTGCCAAGATACAAAGTACAGAAAGTTCTAATAAAATCGAGGGCATTTACACTTCGGATGATAGATTAAATCTATTAGTAAAGGATAAA
>CAYRIA010000271.1:0-1901 GCA_964424175.1 uncultured Oscillospiraceae bacterium
CAATCGAAGTGAAGCGGAGGTCCTCACCGGGCTTGCCGTACATTCTGAACAGGATGCCCTCACAGCGGCGAAAGCCTTGCACAAAGCCGGGGTCAAGTATGTTTTTCTCACCATGGGCAGGGATGGGGCCTTGGCCTCCGATGGACAGGAAGCCTTTTGCATGCCGTCTCTGATCCATGACATGGTCAATACCACCGGCTGCGGAGATGCGTTCTTTGCCGCCTCCACCGCTGAAAGGAGACCAAATGCGGAACCTAAGTATAGACATAGAAACCTACAGCGGCGCAGACCTGGCAAAGTGTGGCGTGTACCGATACGTTGAATCCCCGGATTTTGAGGTGCTTTTATTCGGCTACAGCGTGGATGGCGGTGCAGTAAAAACGGTTGATCTCGCTAATGGCGAGCGACTCCCAAGCGAGGTTCTGAGTGCTTTGACGGACGACACCGTAACCAAGTGGGCTTTCAACGCGCAGTTCGAGCGCATCTGCCTCTCCAGATTCCTCGGCTTGGATACGGGTGATTACCTTGACCCGGCAAGCTGGCGTTGCACGATGGTCTGGTCAGCGTACATGGGCCTCCCGCTTTCTCTTGAGGGTGTAGGCGCTGTTTTAGGATTGGAAAAACAGAAATTAACGGAGGGCAAAGATCTAATCCGCTATTTTTGCCGTCCATGTAAACCTACTGCCTCGAATGAAGAGCGTACCCGTAATCTTCCTGGCGACGCTCGAGAGAGGTGGGAATTGTTCAAGTCCTATAACATCCGTGACGTTGAAACCGAGATGGCTATCCAACAGCGCCTGTCCAAATTCCCGGTGCCGGACGAAGTGTGGGATGAGTACCATCTCGATCAAGAGATCAACGATCGTGGCGTCGCACTTGATATGAGGTTTGTCCGGGCAGCTATCAGCATGGACTGTATATCCCGTGCGGAAATGTCGGACGAAATGAAGCGGCTTACTGAACTTGAGAATCCGAACTCCGTGTCGCAAATGAAGCAATGGCTTGCTGATAACGGCCTTGTCGCCGATTCGCTCGGCAAGAAAGAGGTCGCAGAAATGCTAAAGACCGCGTCCGATGACTTGCGGGACGCGTTGGAACTGCGTCAGCAGCTTGCTAAGTCATCCGTTCGCAAGTACCAGGCTATTGAAAACGCTGTGTGCTCGGACGGCAGGGCGCGTGGGATGTTTCAGTTCTATGGCGCGAATCGCACCGGAAGATGGGCTGGACGAATCATTCAAATGCAAAATCTGCCGCAGAACCACATTCCCGATCTTGAGCTTGCACGAAGTCTTGTACGGCGTGGCGACATTGAAGCTGTCGAAACGCTGTATGAATCCGTTCCCAGCGTACTCTCTGAATTGATACGCACGGCGTTTATTGCGAGTAATGATCGCAAGTTCGTTGTTGCCGACTTTTCGGCCATCGAAGCGAGAGTTATTGCTTGGCTTGCGGGCGAGGCATGGCGGCAAGAGGTTTTTGAAAGCGGCGGCGATATCTACTGCGCCAGTGCGAGTCAGATGTTCAAGGTGCCTGTGGTAAAACACGGCGTCAACGGGCATTTGAGGCAAAAAGGCAAGATCGCCGAGTTGGCGCTTGGCTACGGAGGGAGCGTGGGTGCGCTCAAAGCAATGGGCGCACTTGATATGGGACTGGCGGAATCGGAACTGAAACCGCTCGTTGACGCTTGGCGGCGTTCCAATCCGAGAATCGTGCAATTCTGGTGGGACGTAGATAAAGCAGCTATGGATTGCGTTCGACATCGTAATGCCACGGAAACTCATGGAGTCCGCTTCACATGGCAAAGCGGGGTGATGTTCATCGCGCTGCCTTCCGGGAGAAAGCTCGCTTATGTGAAGCCTCGCATCGGTGAGAACAAGTTCGGCTCCGACTGCATCACCTAT
>CAYRIA010000272.1:0-1885 GCA_964424175.1 uncultured Oscillospiraceae bacterium
CGGCCGCGTTCCGACGATGGTCATCAACTTGATCTTTGCCACTTTCATACCTCCTCGTGGTAGGTATCGGGATGCTCCGGGTCAAGGGCTTCGTTTGCCCACATGACCGTCACAAGGTCTTCGGTATCCGAGAGATTGATTATATTATGGGTGTAGCCCGGCAGCATATGGACGGCTTCTATTTTATCGCCGCTGACCTCGAAGTTACGCACCTCGTCGCTGCCTATCCTCCGCTCCTGAATCAGCCCATGGCCGGACACAACGATGAAGAACTCCCATTTGCTGTTGTGCCAGTGCTGGCCCTTAGTGATACCGGGCTTGGAGATGTTCACAGAGACCTGTCCGCAGTTTGCCGTCTTCAAAAGCTCCGTAAAGCTGCCGCGCGCGTCCACGTTCATTTTCAGCGGGAATGCGGTTTTCTCCTCCGGCAGATACGACAGATAGGTAGAATACAGCTTCTTTTCAAAGGAGCCGCCGGGTATCTCAGGCAGCAGCAGGGTCTCCGGCTGAGCTCTGAAGCGGTGCAGCAGCTCCGCTATCTCGCCCAGCTTTATGGTGTGCGTCACTGGAACAGTACAGTATTCACCGTCTCTTGTGGGCTTGCCGGACAAGGCGCGGATAAGCTCGTCCACCACATCGTCGATATACACCAGGTTCATTATAACGTTCGGGTCGTTGACGGTGATGGGCAGGTCGTTTGCGATATTGTTGCAGAAGGTGGCAACGGCGCTGTTGTAGTTGGGGCGGCACCACTTGCCGAAGACGTTCGGAAAGCGGTAGACGTACACCGGCGCGCCGGTCTTCTCAGAGTACTCGAAGAACAGCTCCTCCCCGGCTCTTTTGGACTGGCCGTAAGGGTTATCCAGCTGCGCCTGTATAGAGGAGGAGAGCATCACCGGGCAGCGGTTTCCATGGAGCTTCAGCGTGTCCAGCAGCACAGACGCGAAGCCGAAGTTGCCCTGCATAAATTCCGCCGGATCTTTGGGACGGTTGACGCCCGCGAGATTGAACACGAAGTCCGCCGCCGCGCAGTATTCGTCCAGCAGCTCCGGCGCGGTATCCCTTGTGTATTCAAGTATCTCCGGCTCCGCCGTGAGCCCGCGGGACTTATCCTTCCCGTCGCGCACATTTTTCAGTGTCTCAACAAGGTTTCGCCCTATGAAGCCGTTGGCGCCGGTGACAAGTACTTTCATCTTAGCTTCTCCCGTGCGGCCAACTCGTCTCGGATGTATTGCAGGCTCAGGAGCTTCTCCCTGACCTGACCCACATCCAGCAGCCGGGTGTTGTTGGAGTTGAATTCCGTGAGCATGGAGCGCCCGGTATCGCCCTGGGTGAAGTACTTGTCGTAGTTCAGGTCGCGCTTATCGCAGGGTACGCGGTAGAAGCTGCCCAGGTCGGCGGCGTGGGCGCACTCCTCGTTGGTCAGCAGTGTCTCGTACAGCTTCTCGCCGTGGCGCACGCCGATGACCTTTATCTCGTGCTCCGGAGCAAAGAGCCCCGTCACCGCCTGTGCCAGCGTCTCTATGGTGCAGGCGGGGGCCTTCTGTACCAGTATATCCCCGCTGACGCCGTTTTCAAAGGCGAACAGCACCAGGTCTACGGCCTCGTCCAGAGACATGATGAAGCGGGTCATCTTCGGCTCCGTCACCGTGATGGGCAGCCGGCCTTTATCTGCTCTATCCAGAGCGGTATCACGCTGCCGCGGGAACACATCACGTTGCCGTAGCGGGTGCAGCAGATCTTTGTGGCGGTCGTGGTGCGGGATTTGGCGACGATGACCTTCTCCATCATGGCCTTGCTGGTGCCCATGGCGTTGACGGGGTAGGCGGCCTTGTCGGTGGAGAGGCAGATGACCGTCCTGACGCCCTCGTCGATGGCCGCGGTG
>CAYRIA010000273.1:0-532 GCA_964424175.1 uncultured Oscillospiraceae bacterium
CATAGGCTGACGGCCATTGCTGGAGAAATGGACAGAGAGAAGCTCGAGTACCCCGCAGAGTATCACTATTTTCTAGCCTACATTGCTCTTATTAATGATGATCAGAACTTATTTCGGAAACATTTAATTGCGTATCTTGACGATTTGGGTAATGAGGTCCCTTATAATAATGACATCTTGGTTCCTCTGTTTATTGATCCTTTTTGGCCCCAGTTCGAGGGCATGTATAAGTTTATTGGGGAAGAGCTTAATAATAGGTGGCCGGATTGCTCTGCAGCAATGATTATGTACGGCCTTGAGGCACTACATTTTGAGAAAGATGAAGATAAAGCACTTGGCCTCTTTTCACAAGTCTTGGACAAAGATGATTCCGCTTGGTACGCAGCATGGATTATCGGGCGCGTTTATTTTGTGCGCAAACTCTGGAAGTCCGCCATAGGGTATTTAAGAAAGGCCTTGGAAGGTGCAAAAAATTACAAAGTTGATGCCTATATTATTTTGGCACGATGTTATGGTATGACAAAATCTTATC
>CAYRIA010000273.1:546-936 GCA_964424175.1 uncultured Oscillospiraceae bacterium
TGGAGGAAGACGCTTATCGAAAATGTTTAGATATGGACCCTGAGTATCCGTATGCGTTAAATAACCTCGGGTTTGCTTTGATGAGACAAAAACGATTTGATGAGGCATTAACTGTATTTGAACAATCTATCCTGAACGGGCGAGATGGAACCTATCCTTATAGAAATAAGATAACTGTATTAAAGAAAATGGGTAGATATGATGATGCAATTCAATTCATAAGTGAGAATATGAGCAAAAAGAAGCTCGGCAAATCGTATGAAAAGGAAATTGTTAGACTTAACCAGCTGATTTCAAACGGACCGAATGCTGCTTCGGACGATAATCTGTCTGCAGAGCCAACCAATAATGAACCAGAAGGCATTGGGCAGGGTACCAGCCGCTTTCCTG
>CAYRIA010000273.1:946-1880 GCA_964424175.1 uncultured Oscillospiraceae bacterium
CAGCTTAAGCAAAGAGTGGATCCTCGAACAAGACTTTGAAAACAAAATATTAAGGAATGACATGGTTTTCGGAAGAAAGCTTAAAATGTATGAGACTGACTTGGCTTACGGGAGACAATATATTATTCCTGGTATTGGGCGCCTTGATCTATTGACGCAGGAAGTGGATACGAACGATTTTTATATTATTGAGCTGAAAAAGGGTAAGGGCGATGATGAGATTATTGGGCAGCTTGCGAGGTATATGGGTTGGGTGAGCCAGAATTTAGTCAAGAATGATGAAAAAGTATATGGAATTATTTGCGTCCATCAAGTTACCGAAAAACTACGGTTATCAGCTCAAATTATTCCCAATGTTTACCTATATGAATATGGTGTGCATACGAAAGAAGTATCTTAAATCCCCTCCCGGCTATCGTCAATGGTGATCAAACATTTTTGGCTTCCTTTGGATCAAACTTGCTAAGGTAATGGCTGGGATTAGGGGACTAATAATCAAGCTTGGACGGTGATTTAAAGCTGAACAGAGCTTACACATTACAAATAGAATCCGGCGCTAATCCTAAGCCCTTTTGTTTAAGGGGGGAAGATTACCGTAACGATCATAATATGCTTGCAGCAACTGGGCTTCCAATGTTCCTGGGAGTGTATCGGTTCCGTTGGTAACAAACCATTGGATAACCAGCCGCTCACCACTGTCTTTCAAAACTTCCTTCTGGAAATACACTATACGAGAAATACCGTCACTAGTATTTCTGCGCAAGCGGCCAAAGATGCTTTGCTTCGTGAAGTCACCGTTTTCCTTTACTAATCCAGACTTACCCACGTACAATAGATTGGCCTCTTTAATTGAATCCTTGTAAACGAGATAGATTCCCTGTTTGTGTGGTATTTGCAGTAATTTGTCGGACTGCAACACATTGTCACCCGTGCT
>CAYRIA010000274.1:0-1866 GCA_964424175.1 uncultured Oscillospiraceae bacterium
GCAAGATCTGCGGCCGTCCCCACGCCTACCTGCGCAACTACGGCATCTGCCGTATCTGCTTCCGCGAGCTGGCGTATAAGGGCCAGATCCCCGGAGTGCGCAAGGCTTCTTTCTGAATTCCAGTTATGCTTCGTCGGCTCGGCTCGCGGTACCTTGGTACAGCTTCACCTTGCCGCCATCGCCTAACAGAAATTCAGCGCAGAAGCAAAGTCAGAATAACGCTGTAAGGTCATGCCGCACCGCAAGCGGCACGGCATCGACCGACAGCATTATTCTTCCTCACAAAATTGAACCCGCTTCGCTGGGCTTCAATTTTGATGGGAAGGAATATACAACCCCTCGCACCCGAAGCAAAGCAAAGCTTTGATTCGGAAAGGAGGAAGGAGAGAGCGGATATGAAGTTTGCCGCGAAAGCGGGAAACGGAATGAAGCGAACTTCTTCCGACGTCTGACGCCGTTGAAAGGCCGTGTCCAATCAAGTATTGGCACGGAACCTCATCGGTAAGACTGCTGAAAAAAAGCAGTAACTCTAAATTAGGAGGATAAAATCCATGCAGATCACAGACCCCATTGCCGATATGCTCACCCGCATCCGCAACGCCGGAAGCGCCAAGCATGAGACCGTTGACGTGCCCGCCTCCAAGATGAAGAAGGCTATAGCCGAGATACTTCTCAGCGAGGGCTACATCAAGAACTACCAGGTTATCGACGACGGTACCCAGGGCATTATCCGTATAAGCCTCAAGTACCTTCCCGGTAAGGAGAAGGCTATTCAGGGCCTCCGCCGCGTCAGCAAGCCCGGCCTGCGCGTATACGCCGGTGCGGACGAGCTTCCCCGCGTGCTCAAGGGCTTAGGCATAGCTGTCATTTCCACATCCAAGGGCGTAATGACCGACAAGCAGGCTCGCAAAGAGAATGTCGGCGGCGAAGTCCTTGCGTTCATTTGGTAAGGAGGCAACAGAATGTCTAGAATAGGAAGAGCTCCCATAACCATTCCCGCAGGCGTTGAAGTCAAGGTGGACGAGCATAATCATGTCACCGTCAAGGGCCCCAAGGGCGCGCTGGAGCGCACTCTGGTGCCTCAGATGAAGATAGAGATAGAAAACGGCGTCATCACCGTTTCCCGCCCCGACGATACCAAGGAGAACCGTTCTCTCCACGGCCTCACCAGAACTCTGGTGGACAACATGGTCAACGGCGTCAATAAGGGCTTCGAGAGAAAGCTGGAGATAAACGGCGTAGGTTACCGCGCCGCCAAGGAAGGCACCAATCTCGTCATGAACCTGGGTTATTCCCACCAGGTCATAGTCCCTGAGACCGACGAGATCAAGATCGACGTTCCCGACGCCAACCACATCACAATCAAGGGTATCGACAAGCAGAAGGTCGGCCAGTTTGCAGCGGAAGTTCGTAGTAAGAGACCCCCCGAGCCTTACAAGGGCAAGGGCATCAAGTATGACTACGAGATCGTCCGCCGCAAAGAAGGCAAGACCGGCGCTAAGTAAACGGAGGTGTGCCTGAATGATTAAAAGACCTGATACAAAAGCTCAGCGCGTAAAGCGCCATAACAGAGTACGCGGCAAGATCTCCGGCACTGCCGACAGACCCCGCCTCAGCGTATTTCGCAGTGAGAGCAATATTTACGCCCAGATAATCGACGATGTAGCAGGCACCACGCTGGTGTCCGCCTCCAGCGTCGAGAAGGGCTTTGAGGGCGGCGGCAATGTCGAGGCCGCCAAGAAGATCGGTGCTGCCGTTGCGGAGCGCGCTCTGCAGAAGGGCATCGAGGACGTGGTGTTTGACCGCGGCGGCTATATCTATCACGGCCGCGTGAAGGCACTGGCTGAGGGCGCCCGCGAGGGCGGC
>CAYRIA010000275.1:0-1863 GCA_964424175.1 uncultured Oscillospiraceae bacterium
CAATGGCGAGCTGTACCGTCGGAGTCACGGGAGGGGGCGGCGGATCGCCCGGTGCCGGAATCGGTGCCGTCTCGGGTGCCACGGTGATACTATCCGAAAGGGTGTTCTCGCCGTTTTCCACAAGCTCGGTGATTTGAGCCGTGCCCTCTTCGGGCTGCGCCGGCGCTGTCTCCAAAGCGACATCGTCCGCGCCCGGGTCTGCCTGTGATTCGGCGGCGGGGTCTGCGGGGGTTTCTCCCCCCGTGCCCTCGCCCGGAACCTCGGCCCACGCCAAAACCGGCATTAACGACAATAGCGTCAATACCAACAACGACACTAATAAGAATCTATAGCGTCGTTTCATCGCACTTCCTTCCTCAGTTGGTGGGCCACTTTCCGGCGAAGTGAACATGTATCCGTTTTTGTTCTTTTATAATATGCGTGTATTTTCCAAAAATCAAGTGTTTGTCCAAAAAATTCCAAAAAATTTTGGCTCTATGTCAAGTGTTGGGGTAGAGCAAAAAGAAAGAAGCAACCACAAAGAGAGTTGGGCCGCAGCCCAACTCTCTTTGTGGTTGGCGTTAAACGGCAGCGCAGTGGAGTATTCTGTTGCGAAAACGAGGGAAATTTCGAAGCCCGAAGCATACGCGCTTAAGTACCTTTGTCTTGTTGTTGCAGCCCTCTGTGAAGCCATTGGTGTAGGGGAAATCAAATGCGTTGAGTATGTATCTATCCCAATTGTGTACCGCTGTCAGGCACGCCCTGAATTCAGGAAGGGCGGCCAATTCCGCAAGCAGAATCCATTCGGAAAGACGCTTCTTTCCCTCAGCCGAGGATCTTGACCACATGAATTCCTGAAACTTGTTTTTCAAGTGATACGCCTGACGCAATCGCTCCGAAGTCAGCAGCATGACCGAAACCGCGTCGGCTTCCTCTCCCTTCAGCTTGGATGGATGCTTCGTCAGCAATGAGCGGGAACGCTTGAAATACTTTCTACGTTCGTCGCTGAATTTGCGCTGCTCAGTCTTCCTGACATTCTCAAATGCCCATATCGCTTGACGAACAACGTGGTACTTGTCGATCACCACAATAGCCTTGGGAAAGCAGGCGCGAGCAACCTCCAGATACGCCTTATTCATGTCCATAACAACTACCTTCACGCTGTTTCTTGTACTAAACTTTCTGAAATAGGCCTGCAAATCCACACTTTTCCGGTTTGGCAGAATATCCAAAATCCGTTGATGCTTCGGATCTGTCAAAATACTCTGGTACCTTTCTCCGCCGGCGTTACCTTTGAATTCATCTATGGAAAGCACCTCCGGTAGCAAACCGCAACGATAGCTGACAAGTCCAAAATAGCGCAAAGCTGTCGTTACCGAAACGCCGTTTTCTGCGGCAATCTGCTTTGCTGGACGGAGCTTCCGGAAGTCATCGATCACCTTGGCAACAAGCCGTGAGGTAATCTGATGATAGCGCGGCAGAAAGCCATTCTCCTCTGAAAAGCGTTTCCCGCAGTATACACAGCTGTACCGCCTTTTCCGCAGATGCAACACGGTATGCTTCCCATAGCTAGGAATGTCCCTAACACGCTGCTCTCTGTAGTCGTGAATCGCATCTGTCATTCTGCCGCAATCCGGACATCTATGTTTTCGCCTCGGCAGTTCTATCTCGATGTGCCGGTGATCCGCTTCCTCCCAAACATTTTTTACAATTACGTCTTCCATTCCAAGCAGCTTTGAAGTAATATTTTCATAGAGCATATTGAGCATCCTTTCTGATTGGGTTTCGTCGCTTTTATCTTAAAGGATTTCCTCTTTATGCTCTACCTTTTTATGAAAATGTCGGGGCTTGGTTTTACCAAACCCCAACATTTATTATAGAACC
>CAYRIA010000276.1:0-1862 GCA_964424175.1 uncultured Oscillospiraceae bacterium
GTGGTCAACGCCCTGTCAGAGTGGCTGGAGGTCGAGGTGCACAAAAACGGCAGCATCCATCAGATGAAGTTCTCGCGAGGGGACATCATTGAGCCCATGACGATCACCGGGACGACGGATATTACCGGTACAATTGTCCGCTTCAAGCCCGACCCCGAAATCTTCGAGGAGACGGTCTTTGATTATGAGACGCTCCATATCCGTATGCGTGAGCAAGCTTTTCTCAACGCCGGGCTGCATATCTCAACGGAGGATTTGCGGGGAGAAACGCGCGTACGCGACGAGATGTATTATGAGGGCGGCATTCGTGAGTTTGTGGCCTATATCAACCGCAACAAGACGTCGCTGCATAACGAGGTCATTTATATGACCGGCAGCCGCGAAGACAGCATTGCCGAGATCGCTCTGCAGTATAACGACAGCTACAATGAGACCATTCTCTCCTTTGCCAACAACATCCACACGCCGGAGGGCGGCATGCACGAAACCGGTTTCAAAACTGCCCTGACCCGCGTGTTCAACGCCTACGGCCAGAAGGTCGGCATCCTCAAAAATGACGACAAGGTTTCCGGCGAGGACTGTCGAGAGGGCCTAACCGGCATCATCTCCGTGAAAATGACGGACGCCCAGTTCGAGGGGCAGACCAAGGCCAAGCTTGGCAACAGCGAGATCCGCACGCTGGTAGACAATGTTGTCTCTGACAAGCTGGCGACCTATCTTGAGGAGAACCCCGCCATCGGCCGGACGATCCTTGAAAAAGCGTTGACGGCAAACCGTGCCCGCGAGGCCGCCCGGCGCGCCCGCGAGAATATCCGCCGCAAAAACGCGCTGGAAGGCTCGACTTTGCCGGGAAAGCTCCGCGATTGCAACGAGCGTGACCCGGCGCTGACGGAAATTTATATCGTCGAGGGTGACTCCGCAGGCGGCAGCGCCACCGGCGGACGAGACAGCCGATTTCAGGCCATCCTGCCGCTCTGGGGCAAGATGCTCAACGTTGAAAAGGCGCGTGCCGACAAGGTTTACGGCAACGACAAGTTGACCCCCGTTATCACCGCCCTGGGCGCCGGTCTGGGCGAGGAGTTTGACGTTACGAAGCTGCGCTATCACAAGGTCATCATCATGGCGGACGCCGACGTGGACGGCAGCCATATTCGCACCCTGCTTTTGACCTTCTTTTTCCGCTTCATGCGCCCGCTGATCGAGAAGGGTTACGTCTATGCCGCGATGCCCCCGCTGTATAAGCTGGTGCGCGGCAAGCAGACGCGCTACGCCTTCTCGGACGAGGAGCGCGACCGCATCTCCGCAGAACTGCGCGGCGAGGACGGCAAGGGCAAAATCGATATCAGCCGCAACAAGGGTCTCGGTGAGATGGACCCCCATGAGCTCTGGGACACGACGATGAATCCGGAGACACGCACACTCAAGCGCATTAGGCTCGAGGACGCGATCAAAGCGGATGAAATTTTTACGATCCTAATGGGCGAAAAGGTTGAGCCGCGCAAGGAATTCATCGAACAAAACGCCAAATACGCGGTCAATCTGGACATTTAGCCCGTACGCACGGCAAATCACTCTTAAGGTGGTCAGAAAATGGCAAAAGATTATAAGCCGGAGGATATCCGGTATCCCGAACAGAAAATCGTCTCAACTGAGCTCGTCAGCGAGATGAAAACCTCATATATCGACTACGCGATGAGCGTAATTGTCGGCAGGGCACTGCCGGATGTGCGCGACGGCTTAAAGCCCGTGCACCGCCGCATCCTCTACGCAATGTACGAGGACAACCTGACCAGCGACCGGCCCTTCAAAAAGTCTGCCACTTGCGTCGGAGACGTGCTTGGTCGCTACCACCCACACGGCGA
>CAYRIA010000277.1:0-1862 GCA_964424175.1 uncultured Oscillospiraceae bacterium
CTGACTCTTAATCAGGGTGTCCAGGGTTCGAGCCCCTGAGGGTGCACCAAACCTAACAAAACCCCGAAACCACTAAGGTTTTGGGGTTTTTGCTTGACACCCTGATTATTAAGGTGTTATCATCAAATCAGAAAGCCTAATTCTGACACCCTGATTAGGTCAAATGATTTTTCCTTAATAAACTAAGGAGAATAGAGCAATGGCAACAAAACGAAAACTTATCAAGCCCAAAGAGTATCAGATTGACTTACAAGAAGCTTTCGAAGATTTCTTAGAGGAAAAGCGAAGCCTTAATAAGTCAGAAGCAACCTTGAAATCTTATCAAGGAACTTTTGATAGGTTCTATACCTATCTTGAGGAAAAGAAAGAAGAAGCAGAAGCCGCAAAAGATAGTGGAGTAAAACCATCTTCTTTATTTGAAGGTGGTACTTTTGCTGAAAACATGAATGAACAAATAGTATTTATGTTCTCTAATCACCTTCTTAACGATGAAGTAAAGGCAACAAGTGTTAATCATTACCTAAGAGAATTGAGAAGTTTCTTTTATTGGTGCATGGAAAAAGAAACAATGCCACAATTCAAGATAAAGTTGATTAAGGAAGAAGAAGTAATAAAAGAAACTTATACAGATGAGGAAATTGCTTTATTGCTTTTGAAACCTAAGAAACTTGCTTCTGTTGTAGAGTGGCGCACTTGGGCGGTTGAGAACTGGATATTGGCAACAGGCAACAGAGCAGAAACAGTTTGTAATATTACCCTTGGCGATTTAGACTTTAGGAAAATGAAGATTAGATTAAGGCATACAAAGAACGCAACGCAACAAATAGTGCCAATGTCAAGAGAACTTTCCTATGTCTTGAAAGAGTTTATTAAAATGTGGCGGTCAGAAGCCGCCGATGAAGATTACTTGTTTTGTAATATTGGGGAAGAAAAACTAACAGTCAATGCCCTAAAACATAGTATAAGAGATTATAACAATAAACGAGGCGTAGAAAGAACGTCTATACACGCTTTCAGGCATACTTTTGCTAAACAATGGATATTGAATACAGGCGATGTATTCAGGCTTCAAAAATTATTGGGGCATAAGACATTGGAAATGACAAGGAAATATGTCAATATGTTTGGTGATGATTTACAGAAGAACTTTGAGACATATAACCCCTTAGACAGAATTAAAAAATCTCAGCCTAAAAGAAAGACCATTAAAAGAAATACCGATAGCCCTGATTGGGTCTAAAATCACTTCTAAGCCCCTTGCCGCAGTTGGCAGGGGGCTTTTCCGTTTAGCAGTGCAAAACATCATAGAGGGGCTATTATCAGTCTCTAAAGTCAAACAATTCTTTGGGTGTTATTTCCAATACTTCACACATCTTAAAGACTACATCAAAAGAAACCCCAACATTCCCCAATTCGATTGCGCTAATGTGGCTTCTATCTATATCAATCAATTCAGCTAACTGTAATTGGGTCAGTCTTTTGCGCTTGCGATAATAAACAACATTAAGACCAAACTTTTCATATAGGTGCTTATATTCCTGCTTCAATCTCTATCACCTCCAATAAAATTGTATTGGCGATAGAGCGCAATATAAACCTTGTGTGAATACCATATAGTGATTGACACACATCATATGATTGGTTACAATGGTTCATATGAGGTTTTCTTTATGTTGTGATGATTTGATGAGGAACTGTCTGCCAGACCACGACTTTTGAAGAAAGCAATGATACACTAAAATAAAAAACTTTGGAGGAAGAAATGAAAAGAGTAATTGTATTGTTTTTGGTCGCTGTGTTGGCGTTTGCTTTTGTTGGGTGTTCATCTGTCAATGAAGAAGACAGAATTCAGATGATTAAAA
>CAYRIA010000278.1:0-1856 GCA_964424175.1 uncultured Oscillospiraceae bacterium
GCCCTCTTCGTTGAGCGTGGAGTGTACCTGCGGCGTAACGGTAGCCAGTCGGAAAGTAATAGTTTTCACCGGGCTCAGGTCGAAACCTTCGACCCAGGCAACGACTTTCAGCGTAACCTCGCTGCCGGAGCCGTCCAGCTCTATGAAATCAGAGTAGCCGCCACCGAGCGACGCGCTCTGCTGCGTAGGCTCGCCGCCGTCGAGCGTGTAGTAGAACTTCATGCCGGTAGTATAGTAAGAAGGAATATCTGACGAAAAGTAAAGTTTAGCGCCTTTAGCAAGCAGTTCCGAGCCGTTCACCTTCATGCGTTCATAATAGTTTCCCCACTGGCTTTTCTTTTCTGTGTACACGGCCGGCATTTCCGGAGTTTCCAAATAAGGCGCTTCAACCCTGAAACTGAAATAAACATCGTATCCGGTGTAAAATGGCGAAGCCCAACTGTATTTGTATTTAATGGGTACAGGCTCTCCCGCTGCGGTAAGGCGGAAGGCGCCGCCCGCCTCCTGGAGAGGCTCTACTTTGAAGCCCGGGGCCACCGCGTCTGCGGTAAATGTTCCATCGGCATTGAGGTAGAGCATTTCGGTGTTCGAAACGCGGTAGATGATGCTTCTTATCGCGGTACCGTCTTCATTGGGGATAAAGTAAAAGCGACCGGTATATTTGGGGCTATCGTATTCGCTCTTAAAAATATAGCCATCCGGAGTGTCTGCCGGGTACAGGCTGCCGGATCCACCTTTCAGCGTGATAAACCAATATTTAACGGCGTCCGGATCAGACGCCGCGAGCAGGCGGGTATCCCACCTGCGGTTGGAGGGCATGTCATACTGTGCTAAATAGTCGGTTACTGATTTCTCAAGATCAATAAGTTTAACATCTAAAATTTCTATCTTAATCTGCACTTTTTCTACTCCCAATATTTTCATTTCAATATGCAACATAGCATCAGCAATACTAGTGCTTAAATCTCTAATTTTTTCGTGAAACTCTGAAAGCCGGACCGCGTCTCCTGCTATCGTCTGCCCGAATTCATCTCCCATGGAAAGATTTATTATTCTACCTTGCAGTTCGTAATGAAGGGATTCAATGGCTAGCAAGCGATATTTTAACATTTCCCATTCTGCATCGCTGGCAGTAACTCTGCTCTGAGCGTGCTGCTCTGCGGGTGCATCTGCATGGGGTGTCTGAACTATAGCGGCTGCCGCTATGTTTCCGACCACTGCTACAGCGGCCGCCAATAAGTAAATTTTTCTTTTCATGATCTTTCTGTTTTCTATTTGTTTTATGTTTTCTATTTATTTTGCTTCCGGCATTTTAAGATCCGGAGGTGTTTGTTTATTTATGCAACAGGCGCGCCGGTCAAAACATAAAACCAACATGCCGGGTTAAAGTCCGCAAAAGACGCCTGTCGAGAAATAATGTACAAAGGAAAGCAAAATAAAGTTAATTTTCCTGACGATTCTCAAGTTTCGATTCCGAATTGATCAATTCGGAATCGAAATACGGCAAATAAGTCACAAAGCGGTGGAAATTGCACAGGAATTACAACCGCAAGCCGACGGCTGTATCTATCTGCTTTTGTAATAAAAAAAGGGAAGTGCTGGCAGAGGAGGGAATAAACTATTTAGATTATCTAACTTAGAATGATATGTGTTCAATTATCAACGGCTTCAAACCTCACCCTATCCCGAATACTCGGGACTCTCTCCTTTGCAGGGCTGTTAAGTTCTAATTTTATCTCGCTTTTGCAACTATTCCAAAAGTCTTCGACTATTTGGAAAGTTGATATTAATTATCAACTTTTGAAGTGGTTAAAAACCCTTCAAATAGTTGAAATAGAGAGAACTTAACAGCCCTG
>CAYRIA010000279.1:0-1854 GCA_964424175.1 uncultured Oscillospiraceae bacterium
AATCTTTCATTATAGGCCACGATAAAAGTGAGAAAGAGAAAGACCCATGTTTCCATGAGCCTTCACGATCTCTTGATCCTCTTTCGTTAGATGATGGAGTATACCACCGTGGCTGCTGCAGCAGCAAGAGCACCTTGACCAAGTCCAACAGCAGCGGCATTCACCATACCGCCCTCTTTGACCAGTTCATCGGCTTTCTTATCTGTTGCCTTCAGCACGAAATATCCCGCCAAAACACCTCCCAAAAGTTTGTACCCAATAATAATCGCGTTCAATGCTTTTTTCATAAATCTTTCCCCTTTTCAAATAGTTTCATTATAGGGGCTGAGTTTTCTGCATTATTTAGAGTCTTTGAGACCTTCCTGAAAGCCTTCAACGATTTGTTTTCCGATCTCCATGGCTCCTTCAAGAGTTCCGAAGTTGTTTTCAACAATTTCAACCTTTTCAAAACGATAAGGTTGAATGATTAATTGAGCCAACGGAGTCCTAAGACCCCATTGACCATTGATCCGAATAATATCTGAGAAAATGTTCTTTACAGCGAGAACAATCTCGCCACGGTCTGTGCTACCGATGATATCAACACTATCTGCAAGGGTCAAACCCTTCTTATGCAGATTGTACTGTGGGTAGATCGCCCCAAAGCAATTTCGGGGAATCTCTACACGGATACCAGTGGGTAGATGATATGTCTCTCCCGGTTGGAGCGTGTATTCCTGTGCCGTATCTACATACAGATCCATCCCCGCAGAGCCGTTATCGGCATACCGAGGGGTCACGGCGGTTGGCGTTTTGATTATACGCATTGTGACACCTCTTTTTATGTTGTTATAAAAGCTTGAATTGATTTTGATACAAGATCATTTAAAACTTTTTCAGCATTTCCTCGTACCGAAAAAGCTCCAACTTGTACTTTGTATAAACCGTTGATTAAACGAACATAGGCATTTTTGTAGCCTGCATTAATTTCATCAGGAAGCGCTTGAATTGTAGCTTTCATTTTATCTGCGTTAGCTTTGACAGAAAAAGCTCCAACTTGAACTCGGTATAATACAACCTCTGCCGGCTTCAAATATATAGCAACAACGTTGTCAATAGGTCTTGACCATGCCGGTTCCGATTTTAATACGCCGTCAATAAGTAATCTTGAAGAGCCTCCTCCATCCAGATTTATCGCAAATTTGATCTTAAGATCAATAAGCAATGCTTCCAATTTAGAAAAGTTAAGACCCGGAAGATCAACAACCAAAATATAAATACTTTGATCATTATATCCGAGCACGGTACGACGTGCATTGTAATTTATTTCATTTGCAAAGGTTATTGGTAGTTGCTTTCCATTGTCAAGTAGTGGAGGATACCCACTAATGAAATCTCTACCAGAAAAAGAATCAAGATTTCCATATCGAATATCCACTTTATTTGTTATGCCCATCCCAAATTTATAAGATGAAGTGTTTGAGATGGTTGCTTTTTCATCTATAAAATTAAAAACAGACACGCCATTGGCAGTATTGAAAAATCCGCCGTTTATAAGAATGCTTGGTTTTGTCGATTGTCTTTTATAAAAAGACTCAAGTGTTTCTGTTGGTTCTAAACAATGTGCAAAATCAACCAACAAAAGTTCTTCTTTTGCAATTTCAACAACTGTTGCAAATGAACAATTTGGATGTTTATATGTTTTCATTTACTATTCTCCTTGTCTTCATGGCAAAACTCATCGATGATCCCTGAACGAGTTTTCAATCCATCATGATGTTGAGCAATACCAGCCTCCGAACCTACCGGTTTACTGAAATGTTCTGGTTTATAACATTTTGCCAAGACTGGATTGGCCTTAATCATTGTTATAAA
>CAYRIA010000280.1:0-1841 GCA_964424175.1 uncultured Oscillospiraceae bacterium
GCCCTATTACATTGCGGGCGTGGTTCACCGCGAGGCAGACAAGTTCTCCGACAAGGCGTTTGCCGGTGAGCCGGTGCTTTTTTTGTCCTATACTGCGCTCGCAGCACTCAATGAGAACACAGGTATCAGCACCTACGAAATTGCGATGCCAGACCCGATCACCGATTTTGCAAAGACCTTTGTGGCGGATACTTTTAAGGACGCCGGTGGTGTTACCATTGAAAACAGCACGCGTTACAGCTTCGGCCACATATTTTCCTTCCTAAAAGATTTTGGCAACGACAGAATCGCAGACAACGGCGTACGCTTCCCATACTGGGAGAACGCGGCGCGTATCAGCGAGGCCTATATTGCGCGGCTCTACGCAGTCATCGCTCTGCTTGCCCTGTTGCCGCTGATCTATTTGACCATTCTTATGGTCAGGCTAATCCGCTATCTGAATACAAAGCTGAAATACGGAGCTTTCCTTGTCCGCGATGCTTGGGACGACCGCTATGCCCGGCAGGACGCGTGGAAGGAACGCCGCGTAAGCCGCCGTGCGGAGCGAAACATCAAGCGCCATGAGCGCAAACGCAAAAAACAAATTAATGCCGCCGCACCGCCCCCCGAAAAGGACGCCGAGCTAACCGAGGCACTCGCGCCAGATGTGGAGCGCGTCGTCAGCGAGATCATGGCGGAAATGGCGTCCCCAAAACAGGAGAGTAAACAATAAAGCAGCAAGACGCGAAGGCGATGGCCGGACCGCGTCTTGCTTTTTTTGCGCCCATTGTTTTTACAGACCAAGTGCGGCAAGCTGCCTGCGTGCGACGGCGTCGATGCCGGGAAAATCCATATTTGGGATAAAGATGCCCTCAATCCGATCATGTAGACGTTTGGCCTCCGAAAGGGCGAGGGCTGCCTCGCCCAGCAGGGCGTCACAGCTTTTCTCACAGCGCCGCAGCTCCGGCCGCGTCCTGCGGACGCGGGCGTTGTCCGCCAGCGCATCGAGCCTGAGGTGCCGCGGGTGCGCCACCGATGCCAGCGGGGAGTCGGAGGCCACAAAACCCAGGCTCAGCCCAGGAAGGAGCACCGCCTCCGGGCGTTCGGGCAGGAGCGGATCAGGGCAGAGGAGGACGTCATGCCCTGCATCTAGGCCAGTCTGCATCAGGTGGTTCAGTGAGGGGGCAGCGAGCTGAAGTCGGTTTTCCAGCACATAGAAGCGGCTGCACAGAGTTCGAGCCGTTTCTGGGAATGCGCTGCGCCCCCGGCAGGTCAGGGCGCTCAAAAAGCGGGTGCTCAGGCGACCGCGTTCCTTCCGTCGCTTACCGAATTCGCGCAGGGCAACGCTGGAAACGCGCCTGACCGCGGTTTCGGCCTCAGTGGGAGTTGAAAAGCCACTTTGCCAGCCGGAGCGCAGGGCGCCTGCCGCAGCAGTCATCGAATAGGCTTTTCCGTAGCAGGCTGCCTTGGCGCGGTAAAGCTCGCGCAGCTCGTGCCGGTATTCACCGACTGCCTTGTAGTCACAATAGGCGCCCAGATCGATGCAGGCGGAATCTACCCCGGCCATGTGCGGGTCCGTGACGTGGGGGGCGGTGCCGTCCATATAGGCGGTCTTGAGCGCAGGGATGTAAACGCCGTCGAGAGAGGCGGGATCGCCGGAGCAGTAGGCATATTCCACGCTCAGCCCTGCGGCTTCGGCGCGTTCACCTATGGTTTTCATTAAGTGCGACTTTCCACAGCCGGACGTGCCCTTGAGGATCCAGAGAAAGCAACCGTCGGACAGAGGAACGAAGCCGTTGTAAAGCGAATAGAAGCCGCGGCTGGTGTTTCCACCGAGAAAGTAACGGAGGGTGTGCTGGTCA
>CAYRIA010000281.1:0-1835 GCA_964424175.1 uncultured Oscillospiraceae bacterium
ACCTGGTATTACGTCCGCTATAAGGGAACCCTTGGCTATATACGCAACGACCTGCTAACAGTCCGCGACAGCGCCTTTGCAGATGTACCCGCCAATGCCTACTATTACTCCTTTGTTCAGTGGGCCGTTACCGCCGGCATCGCCTCCGCAACCGGGGACGGCACCTTCTCCCCCGAGCGCGCAATCACCCGTGAGGAAATCTGTGCAATGCTCGCAAGCTACGCATCCTATAATAACTACCAGCTCAAGGCCACGGTGAACCCCAGAAACTTCACGGACGGCGCGGCAATCTCTGCCGCTTACGTCGCTGCTGTTTCGGCGCTCCAGCAGACCGGCATCATTGACGGCTATACCGACGGCAGTTTTAAACCGCAGGGCAGCGCAACCCGCGCGGAAGTTTCCGCCATGCTTATGCGCTTTATCGCTGCGATCAGCTATAAAAAAACTGCCGAGTCTCCCTACGACTCCGTCGGAAATTATATTTTTGGGACGGAAGTTCCTCAAACGGCCACCGTCTCCGCGGAGTATTTCTCCGATGCCTGCTTCATCGGCCATTCCCTAGTCAACGGCATGAAAACCTTTCTCGGCCTGTCAAATGTGGACTTCTTCGCCAAAAACGGCGCCTCCGCCAGATACTTCTTGTCTTACAACGATCTGGAACTGACCACAACGCACCTCGACGACAAGGGCTACACCGTCCGCGATAAGGGCACGCTTGCGCAGGCCATGAGTGACAAAAGCTATGGCAAAATCTATATTATGCTTGGCATCAACGAAATTGGCGCCTCGGCTGCCGCGAACCAGAATTTCTATGCGAGTATGAACGCAATCATAAAGCTCGTCAAGCAGGCTCAACCGAACGCGAAAATTTATCTCATTTCCCTCACCCCGGTTTCCAAACCTTGCTCCGAAACCAGCGTTTATAACCGCGACAGCATTCTGGCCTTCAACGCCGTACTCAAGCAGCTCTGCCGAGAGCAATCGGCCTATTACCTTAATGTGTTTGATCTTCTCTGCAACCAAAACGGCTTTCTTGACGCCGGCTTCGCCATGTCTGACGGCATCCATCTACTTGCCCCCGCCTATGCCAGCATCAAGAGCTATCTGATGACACACACTGTGTAAAAACGTTTAGCAACAAAAAAGCGCCGATCGGGAATAAAACCGAGCGGCGCTTCTTATCATATAGACTTTATTTATCCGTCATTAGTTCCTTGACCGAGGCGGCCAGACCCGCAATACCTTGGATTTCCGAGGGAATGATGATCTTGGTCGCATTGCCGTTAGCAGCGGCGGCAAAGGCTTCGAGTGCCTTGAGCTTGATGACCGCCTCCGAAGGCACACTCTCATTGATGCGGCGGATACCCTCCGCTGTCGCTGTCTGCACCTGGAGAATGGCCTCAGCCTCGCCCTGTGCCTGCAGAATCTGCGTCTGCCTTTGCGCATCTGCGCGGAGAATGGCCGCTTCCTTCTCGCCCTCAGCGATGAGAATAGCGGAGTTTTTTGCACCCTCCGCACGAAGGATGGACTCGCGGCGTTCGCGCTCGGCCTTCATCTGCCGCTCCATCGCTTCCTGGATCTCGCGCGGCGGCAGGATGTTTTTCAGCTCGACGCGGTTGACCTTGATGCCCCACGAGTCGGTCGCGTCGTCGAGGATGCCGCGGATACGCGCGTTGATGGTGTCGCGGGAGGTGAGCGTATGGTCAAGCTCCATGTCGCCAATGATGTTTCGCAGCGTGGTCGCCGTCAGATTTTCAATAGCGGAAATAGGATACTCGACGCCGTAGGCAAACAGTTTCGGGTCGGTTATCTGGAAAAAGACGACGGTATCGATC
>CAYRIA010000282.1:0-1829 GCA_964424175.1 uncultured Oscillospiraceae bacterium
TTCCCAATGATGATTTTTATAATGCCGGTTATTTTTATCGTAATCCTTGCTCCAGCTATCATGCAGTTTGCTACCGCTCTATGAAAAAGAGAACACGTATTCGGGTGTCATGCATGTCAACAAAGGCAGTGATTGGTGACCGGATTGAGATCGCTGACAGCTTTTTCACAAGATTGAAAGGATTGTTGGGCACTAATGTCCTAGACGAGGGAGAAGGACTGCTGATTATACCCTGTTGGTCAATCCATTGCATAGGCATGAAGTTTCCTATTGATGCCATTTTTCTCGATGGAGATTATAGAGTGGTATCTGTAACCCCGGATATGAAACCCGGAGCCACGGCTTCAAATCGGAAAGCGCGCTATGTACTTGAACTTAAGGCCGGTGAATCAGCAAAATATAAAATTCGAACTGGAGAACAACTAGAAATAAAACCAATAATTCTTAACAGTGCTGAGTAATGATGAAAAATTGAGCTGTATAAATAAAGCCCGATTTTGTTTTCTGCTCTTAAGATCGAGACTACATAAAACCAAGCGGAGCACATTAATGATGGAAAGAGATTACTATTTCGATAATATTAAGTTCGTACTTATAATGCTTGTAGTTATCGGGCATATAATAGGACCGGTGAATCCTATTGTGCCTGCATACAAAGCAATATACGTGTTTATTTATCTTTTCCACATGCCACTTTTTGCCTTTATATCCGGTTATTTTACCAGCAAGAAAATCAAGCCCTTGAGGATTCTGAAGCTCCTTGGTTTGTATGTTGTGGGGACCTGTTTCTATGTAACAGCCTTCGACTTGGGCTCAATATTGTACAACATAATTGAGGCACAGACTCCGTTATGGTATCTATTGAGCCTCTGTTGCTGGACGTTACTTTTACCGCTTTTCGATAATCTGAGGGACCCGATACCCCTAACCATCGTAAGTGCTTTATTAATTGGGTTGGTACCATGGGTTGACTACACATTTTCACTTTCCCGGACTTTGGTATTTTTGCCCTTCTTCATAGCTGGAAATCTATATCGGCGCGGCACTTTAACGATGCCACGCAAAATCCATCCAATATTAACCCTGATCTGCAGTGGATTTTTTGTCTGGTATATGCTGGCGAAAGATTTGCCATCGCAATTGTTACTATTTGTCTTGCCCTACCACAATATGGACGAGGTTTTTGTTCGCTTTGTTTTGTTTAGTCTCGGAACAATGTTAGCGGTAAATATAATGGCCAGTATCCCTAAGAACAAAACCTTCTATACCCTGCTTGGTGCAAACACTCTTTTTGTATACCTAAGTCATGAGATTTTCATAAACGCATTCAAAATCATTGGTATTTATCAAAAATCGGAATTCTATATTTTTCTAGTGCCATGTGCAATTGTCCTAACTTTTGTACTCAGCGCAATTCCAATATTCTACCAGACACATCTTGCATCATCAAAATCTTTAGTAATTGGTTGGTTCAATCATAAAATCAGTGAGAAGTTTGCAAACTGATTTTTCAGAGGAATCAGTAATCAAAAACAAGAACCGAGCTCCTAAGAAGCCCGGTTTTTGTTTTTATCTGCTTTGGCTCTGGCGTCTTTATCAAGTATAGTCTTTCGCAGCCGCAGCGATTTGGGGGTCACCTCCAGGAGCTCGTCGTCATTTATAAACTCCAGGCATTTCTCCAATGACATGATAAGCGGGGGCGTCAAGCGCAAGGCATCATCAGATCCCGAAGCCCGGGTATTGGTAAGATGCTTTTGCTTGCAAACGTTGACGGTGATATCCATGCTGCGGGCATTCTCGCCCACGATCATTCCCTCATATACCTCGGT
>CAYRIA010000283.1:0-1785 GCA_964424175.1 uncultured Oscillospiraceae bacterium
TAATCTTTTCCCAGCACATCGCCGGAATAGGTGGTCTGGTTGTCAAACAACGCTGTAACATACGTCTGGCATTCCGCCTCTGCAAAAGTATGTTTTTCGACACGCGCAGTAGTAAGCCCGTCAGAATCAGGAACTATCACAGCGGCATCAACGTTGACGGTAAGGGTGCCCTGCGGGTTCGTCACTGGTTCCTCTGCGGAATATCGATCCGGCGCTGAAAAAGGAGTGCTGTTGGTTTCTTTGGCCTTTTCAATCAGTTTCTCATTATCCTTGCCAATTACAATCGGGCTATCCGGGGTTTTTTGGCAACCTGACAGCACGCTTAGGATTAACAGCAACACAAGCGTTGCCGAAAACACTTTCTTCATAAGCTCAATACCTCGTTTCACCTTGATGCTTCCATTGTGCTGGAAAGCCCATTCGGATTCTTGCATCAACATGTAATCTTTTTGTAATTACAGAAGCACCTTTACGGTTGTGCCTTTTCCGGGTGCGCTCTCCACTTCAAGCTTCGCTCCGTGTGCATCCGCAATTCTTTTCACCAGCGCAAGCCCAAGTCCGCTGCCGCCGCTCTTTTTGCTTCTGGATTTGTCCACCATATAGAAGGGTTCGAATATCCGTCCAACCTCGTCCTGCGGAATTCCGCGCCCATTGTCCCGAACCTCCAAACCATGTTCGTATGCGCTAAGATAAACCGCGTGCGCCGAACCGCTTTCGTCATATGCCTTGCTTGCATTGTCCACCAGGTTCACAAGCAATGACTGCATGAGGTCGATGTTTATGAAAAGGGTATCGGTATCGCAGCACAACACAAGGGAAACGCGCCTGTCGGCCAGAGTCTTTTGCGTACTTTGCCGCACCCGCTCAAACAATTCGCGCACGGACGTATCCTTTAATTCTATCTCCTGCTCCAGAGTAATGAGCTTCAAAAGCGTTTGTGCCAGCCGCTCCAGCCATTCACATTGCGTTTCAATGTGTTCAAGGGAATTGTCTTTTTCCTCATCTGTCATATTTGCTCTTCTAAGCATATGCGCGTGGAGCAGTAAGGCCGTGAGCGGCGTTTTGAATTCATGCGTCACGCCGCCGATGAACAACCGCTGGCGCTCGGCGGTTTCCGTGAGGTCAGTTATTTTTTCCTCCACAGCCCCGGCCATGGTGTTGAAATTGGCGGCAAGCGCGCCGATCTCGTCGTTTGTATGAACGTCTGCGCGCATACCGTATTCGCCGTCCGCAATGTTGCGGGCGGCTCCCGCAAGTGCCGTAAGCGGCTTTGTGCTGCGCTGCATGAGCAGCATGATAAGGCCTGCGCCGATCACGATCCCCGCAACGCTGACAAGAACGAAAGTCCACAGGATATCCACGATGCTGTTATATACGGTGGAGATGTCTTCCACCACATACACCGAGTAATACTCGCTTTGCACCGTAACACGGCTACCTGCAATCAGTATATTGCGTCCTTCTATTTCGGTCTCGACCATCTGCTCGCTGTTAGCCTCCCCCTGAAAGGGAAGGTAGCTGGCCGGATTGATGCTGACGCCCGAATACAAGGGCTCGTCCCCCTTCATCAAGACTGAGGTGGAATCCGCAAACCGAGTAAAGCAATGATTAATCAGCGAGCTTTTTACCGCTTCGGAATCTGTGTCGGATAGATAATAGCCTGCCATTTCGGAGAAGGAGGCCGCTAAATCGTACTGTTTTGCCTGCGCTTGGCTTTTCGCAAGCTCCAGTATGCTGTTTTTTGAATGGATGAGAAGGATCGCGGAACAGGAAACGACGATGGCG
>CAYRIA010000284.1:0-1783 GCA_964424175.1 uncultured Oscillospiraceae bacterium
CATCGAAAATACAAACGATTGCCTGATGTAATTGCTCAAGAGGTATAATGTATAAAGAGACTGCCGAAAAAATTGTGTAAACCTTCGTTGTCAGATAGAATAAACAACGGAGGTTATTTAATATGGCCAAGAAGGAAAAGAGCCTGTTGAGGCAGCTCATCGAGGAACGCGGCATCAAAGATGTCGCTGGCGTTCAGGTGTGGTGAAAGAACTCACCGCAGGGCTGATACAGGAAGCCATGGACGCGGAACTGGACGAAGAGCTCGGCTAAAGCAAGTACGATTACAAGAACAAATCCAATAGCTTTCGTCCTTCAAGGTTGCGCTGACCCCAAAGGAGCACAAAAATAAGACCGCAATCATTTTGATTGTGGCAGCGGCTTATGTACTCTTAATTTTCAGCGCGTTTTATTTACTGCACAGAGTATATATCTCCCTAAATTTACACTTACTACGGAGAAATATCTCCATAAATATCGAATTTTACACTATATCCTGTTATAATCTTTCCGCGGACAGTGCACATTGAAGCGGAGGTTAAGTTATAGTGCAGGATAATTTCGAAGCGCTTGGCGCGCTGGTGGAGAAAGCCCGTGAAAGGAAGCAGCTTTTTCGCGAAGCGTTTGCCGAACGGCTTGGAATAGCAGACCGTCAACTGTTTTCCATTGAGCGCGAAAACAGGACACCGAGCTACCGCATGTTGAAAAAGTTGATTTACGTATTGGAGATTCCCCCTGAGGAAATCTTCTATCCGGATAAGCCGTCCAATGCCTCAGAATACACTGCCATCATCCGGGCGATCAGCCGCTTAGATGCGGCTGAACTCGCCATTATCAAGGATTTAGTGGATTCATTGATCCGCAACAGGTATAACGGGCCATAAACGCGCACAAGAGAAAGGGATCAATCGCTATGCTGAAAATCCCTATAACTATACTAAGGATGCTTTACTTCATCCTCATCCCTCTGACGAATTTGCCCATGATTATGGCGGTCACGAGCACCGCGATCACCGCGAAGCCCACGAGCACCGCGACCCACCACTGGATGATGGGCTTCTCCTCCTCGGTCTTGTCCATATCCGTCTGAATCACGGGCGCCTTGATCTCGGTCCTGAAGTCGAGGCTCACGACGTATTCCTCATCCGCGTCGTCGTAATAGGAGATGATATACCGCCCGGCGGTCTGGCCGTAGCTTTGCGAATAGCCCTCGGTCATCGAGAGCATGCCCACGAATATTTTGAGTTCCCCGTAGCCCGCCACGCCGGGAAGAATGTCGCCCAGGAACACGCTCGAAGTCGGGAACAGCCCCGCGCCCGTGACGGTGACGCTCACGTTTCGAAGCGTAGCCTTGCCGATGTTGAATACGTTTGCGGGCAGCGAGAAGGTTTCGCCCGCCGTCACGGTTTTTGCGACGCTGAAGGCGTCGTAGGCGATCTCCACCGGCTGCGTGACGGAGATGAGGAACTGCCGGGTTGACGCATACGCCCCGCCGTAGAGGTCATTGTAATCGAGCGCCGCATAAAAGCTTTGGTTGCCCGCCAGCACGTCCTTTGTGGTTTTGAGACGGAACGCGGCCGTCGCGCTCTCCCCTGCGGCGATGTTTTCAAGCAAGATCGCGTTGTTGGCATCCGCCGGCAAAATGTCCGCCGCCTCGCTGCCGTAGGTGAGCTTCACGCTGCGCGCGCGGATGTTGCCGATGTTGTCGATCGTGAGCGTCACGGTGAATTCGGAATCCCCGCCGACGCGCTGCGGGTCGATCGTGCAGGCGGATATGAACAGCTC
>CAYRIA010000285.1:0-1762 GCA_964424175.1 uncultured Oscillospiraceae bacterium
GAATCCTTCGTCAAAATTATGAAGATAAGATTCTATTTTTTGCTGACGACTATAAGTTTTCCATCTTGATGATTTTTCCCATCTAGGACAATCTGAATTAGCCCAAGAATTTATAATTCCTTCTTCAAGATTGATTTTTTTGTAGCAACGCATATCTTGTCTGTCATTATGAACAATTTTTCTGGTCATAAATTCAGGATATTTGCTTCCAATAGGTGACACATCAACTGTTACTACTTGTTTTGTGGTGTGTTTAACGGCTCCACCGATGCCGCCTTTTAAATTGATTGTGAGAAGTACTGCGATTGACATAATAAAGAATTATTTGATGTAATTTGAAAATGTTTGTGAGAAATCAGCTTCTACAGAAGCTCTAAAGTGTTCCAATACCCGGTGCGATGTAGATATAAGTCTATTGTCAAATACTTGACAAATAGATCTATGACTATGAGGACAAATAGGTATTTCCTGATAAGATTCTGAACATATCTTTATAGAATATATTCCAATAATTACAAAAATATTACTAGTGTAATTATTTATATATCTATTCTTGGATTCTGGACAAATATAAATTTCTGATTGTTCGTCATGAATTAATTTTCTACATAAAATTAGTAGTTTTGGCTCTAATGGATCAGCTAAAACTCTATCTTTACTCATTCTTTCGAGTGCTTTTCTACTGTAGACTCTAATCTTCCTGATTAAAGATCTACTAAAGGTAAAAATATTCATTACTCTATTTCTGATGTTATAGTTAATGAAACAATACCTACATCATTACCTTTTATTTCTTCTGCTGCTTCTCCTGTTTCTATTAGGTTCAGGAGTTCTTGAAATTCTGAAGACTTAAAATAATCTTCAGTAATTTCTGTTTCAATGATAAATTTTACTTTTTTCATTTTTTGTTATTTTTATAAAATCTTCTTTCCAATTAAAGATTAAATTATTGGATTTAGTTATTACTGCATATCTACCCTTTTGAGTTAGTTTAAAATTAGGTATATCACCTTCTTTATATACAGCTAGTTCAATTTCTTCATTTACTTGATAATTTATAACGAGGAAATCGTTTTTAGTTACTGATAAAATTTCAAGTTTTTCTTTAGGTACTTTTTCACAACTTATTAATAAGACTGTTAAAATAATAATTAATTTTTTCATATTTTAATGTTAATTAAGTTCTTAAAAAAGAAGAGAAAGATTTAACTTTTTTGCAAAGCACCTCTGCTCCGATTCCTTTCGAATATTTAATGTACGGGTAGGACTCAAACTATGATTTTTACATAGTATCCGCATTACGGTTGTAGTCTTATGACCAATAACTCTTCTTTTACTTTGGTGGACCTGGGCGGACTCGAACCGCCGTCCAAACATCGGATCCATAATAAATATATACACACTTAGTCTTTGACTAGTACTTTCTCTAGATTAGTTTTGAGAAAACTAATAAAACACGGGAGTCGAGACCCCTCTCCACCAGTCCATTTTATGGTTGGACAACCAGATTTGTAATTATTCTGTTTCGAAGTCAATTACCAACTTATTGGATTTACGCAGCAACTGCAAAAGCAGTTCTAACACCAAAGAAGCCACGAATTACGTTAGCATCTAATTTTTTTCGTACGTTGAAAGGATACCGCCTTGTGTGATTTATTACCTATCTCATATGCTGTCAAAACCAAAACAGGCCCATTTTAATTAAGTTATTCTTCTTCTGACGTTTTTGCAAAATAAAAAGCTAACTCTCTTTTTGTTAATA
>CAYRIA010000286.1:0-1757 GCA_964424175.1 uncultured Oscillospiraceae bacterium
CTGTACCGCACGCAGGGTTTCTGCGACTGGATGGAGGCAAACGCCCCCAACATAACCATCGTTGACAAGCAGGAATCCAGCACCTGGTCGGCAGATGACGCCTACGGCTTTACCACCACATGGCTCATCAAGTACCCCGATCTCAAGGGTATTTTCACCAACAATGACGGCCTCGCGTACGGCGTCAGCGACGCTATTGCCTCTGCCGGCAAGGAAGTTGGCAAGGATTTCTTTATCGAAGGACTTGACGGCGAGCCTCAGGCGTGGGAATATGTCGGCGAGGGCCTCATGTCCGGCACTGTTTCCTCCTTCGCGTATATCAAGAGCCTCTGCTCGATAGAGTGCGCCCTCCGCAGACTCTGCGGTCAGGAGATCCCGCGCATGGTCTATTCCCCCTGCGTGAACTACGGCATGGCTGACGCCGCCGCCGGCGCGACAGACGTGAGCCTGTCCGGTTACACTTGGCCGGTGCTCGCAAAGTAAAGAGCAGCAGCCAAGAATTCAGCCTTCATTGACAAGGGGTCAAAACTTACATTTTGACCCCTTGTATTTGGCGAGGTGTTCGCCCTTAGGAGTGTAGTATGTCGGAAGTAATAATCGAATTCAGAAACATTACGAAAACCTTTCCCGGTGTGACGGCCTTGAGTGATGTTTCCTTTACCATCGACCGCAGCGAGGTGCACGCGCTGATGGGCGAGAACGGCGCCGGTAAAAGCACGCTGATGAATATCCTGTTCGGTGTATACCGGGCGGAGTACGGGAGCGTGTATATCGACGGCGAGGAGATAGACTTCGCTTCGCCGCATGAGGCGCTCAAATACGGCGTGTCCAAGGCTCATCAGGAGATAAGCACGGTCGACGCGCTTACCGTCGGCCAAAACATCATGCTGGGCTTTGAGCCTGTGACCGGTATCGTGGTGGACAGGAATAAAATCAACAATACCGTCAATGTGATCCTGCGGGAGCTGGGATGCCACTTTACGGGCGAGTCCAGAATCTCCGATCTGAGAACCGGCGACCTGCAGATGGTCGCGATCGCCAAGGCAATTTATCATAACTCGAAGATAATCGCCTTCGACGAGCCTACCTCGGCGCTGTCCGCGGCCGAGGTGGAAACCCTGTTTTCAACCATCCGCAGTCTCAAGGATAAAGGGATAACCGTCATCATCGTCACCCATAAGATGGACGAGGTGTTCAAAATCGCGGACAGAGTCTCCGTGCTGCGCGACGGCCGATACATGGGGACGAGGGCGATAGGCTCCATTACTCAGGCGGAGCTGATACGCATGATGGTCGGCCGAGACGCCGCGGCTTTTGCCACCCGTCATTTGCCCTCCAGCCTGGACAGGAGCACCGTGACCCTGGAGGTCAGAGAGCTCTCGGGCTTCGGCTTCAGCGACGTGTCATTCAAGCTGCACAAAGGGGAGATACTGTCACTGTACGGGCTTATCGGGGCAGGGCGAACGGAGATCGTAAGAGCTATCTTCGGCGTGGATCATCACGCCGTCGGCGAGATAGCCGTGTTCGGAAAGCCCGTGAACATCAGGACGCCGGCGGACGCGCTGCGCCACGGGATAGGCCTGCTCCCCGAGGAACGAAAAACGCAGGGCTTCATCCACGTGCTGAGCAATCCCCTGAATATCGCTTTGCCGAACCTGAAGTCCTTCACCGCCAGAGGCATCGTTCAGAAAAAGAAGATCAGGGAAAACTTCGACGAGATGGCAAAGGTCGTCCAGCTGAACAACAAGGACCCGAAT
>CAYRIA010000287.1:0-1755 GCA_964424175.1 uncultured Oscillospiraceae bacterium
TAATTTCCACAACTATTTGGAAGTTTAGATAAAGCTTGTGTGGTTAAATCAAGTATAATTCCTATCTTTTTGATTACACGCCTATAAAATGGCGTTAACTACAATTTCTAAATAAAATAATACTGAGTTAGATTTTATAACTCAGTATTTTATTTACTTGATTTTCTGTAAGGTTTAGATGCATTATCGGTAAAGAAGTAAAGTTAGCTAATTCTCTGATAAAATTATTGGCTGCTGTGATATTAGTATAACCATATTTAGTTTTAATTAATTGAAAGTTTTTAAAGAAGTTATAGAGATCATTAGAACAATACTTATTATCTAGAATAACAAACTGTAACAATCTTTCTAATAGTACGGCAACATAACATATAAAGAAGTGTCCTTTAATAGCTTCTTCTGTTTGAACATAGACTGGTCGAGCATCTAAATCACTTTTCATTATTCTAAATGATTCTTCAATTCGCCATAAGTTGTGATAAGTGGTATAAATATCTATATCCTTCATTTTAGTTTCTGAGGTAACTAACAAATTATAACCAGCTAATTTACGATCTTTATCAATCTTCTCTTGGTTTAAAGTTACACTAACTTTAGAACCATCTATACTTTTAAAATTAAGATATTTACTACATTCCCCATATTCATCTTTTAAAGCTTTAGAAGCAGCTAATAAATGAGCTTTTTCTATCATTCTATCAATCTCCCAATTCTTCTTTTTAGCTAAAGAAGGGTTATAAGTAGCCAATCTTTTCTCACTTAATTTAAAGGTATGAATATTTCCTTCATCATCACTATATTTATAAGGAAACTTTTCAATACAGCTTTTATAACGATATAAGATATTACCATCATTATCTTTAACTTCTTTATAATCATTAGCCAATAATAGCCAGGTTATCTCTGTCTCCGGTAATTGCTTAACTGATTTAGAAAATAAGTAACCATCGCCACTTTTCTTAGCTTCAAAGATGTTTTTAGCACTATTAAGACCTTTATCTGCCACATGAATAGTTCTTCCGGTTATATTGTTTTGGCTTTTTAAATTATCAATAACTTCTCTTAACTTAGGCTTTTCTGACTCATTGCCGGCAAATACTTTCATACCAATTGGTATTTGATTACTATCAAGTAATAAACCTAAACTAACAAGTGGACAACCAACTCTGTTTTCCTTACTAGGTCCTTTCTTTCTAAAATTATCTTCTCTATCAATTTCAAAGTAGAAGTTAGTACAATCAAAATAAGTAATATCAGTATTAAGCTTAAACTTCCTTTTAGTTTGAGTAGTAAATAGTTCAACAAACTTTTCATAATCATTACCATAGAATCTTAAACCTGCTAATAATTGGTTATAAGAATAATCATTCTCTTCAAAAAGATAAGGAATAACTTGATAAAAGGTTTGATGTTTACTGCAGGGTTTAACCACTCTGCCATAGACTAAACCACAAAGAACCTCATATAAATCAAAATCAAAGTTAGTACTAAACTTAAATAAGTCAATAGTTGCTTTAACATTTAGTTTATTCATCATTGCTTTAAGTGGAAAATAACCTAAATATCTAATAGGTGACTCTTCACTAATAAGTTTTAATTCTTTTTTCTTAATCTCTTGATTTAGTTTATCAACTTCCTGTTGATAATAAGCAATCGGGTCTTCTATTCCAGAAGCTTTTAAAGTTTCAATTGAACTTAAAGACTTATAAACTTTATGAGCTGTTCCTTTCTTAATTGGATCATAGAAGCTCTCAT
>CAYRIA010000288.1:0-1738 GCA_964424175.1 uncultured Oscillospiraceae bacterium
GTCGACGCGATCCATTTTTCCCGGAATTCCGGGTCGATGGGCGCCGTGATGACCATCTCGCCGATCCCCGCCTGCGCGAGCGCTTTTCCCGCGGGGCTCACGATGGAGGAGTGCCCCATCCCGCGCAGGGCGCCGCCGAGAATGATCACGAAGACAAACACCACGTAGCTCGGCACCAGCAGGCGCTGAATCTCCAGACCGAGGGCAATGACCTCCGGGTCATCGGTAAACAGGCTAAAGAGCGGTCGGCCGAAGCTGAGCAGCAAGGTGGTCAGCACGACTGAAACGCCCACACAGAATAGCAAACCGGTGCGCACAGTCTTTTTTAGGCTTTGGAGATCGCCCGCGCCGAAGAAGCGACCGGACATGGCCGTGATGGCTATGCCGCAGGACTCCAATGTGGTCCAGAAAAACACGTCCACCTTGCTGTAAGCGGACACGGCGGCGATGGCATTTGTGCCGAAGCTGTCAATATTGGCCTGAATGAGGATGTTGGAGATGGAATAGAGCACCTGCTGCATGGCCTCTGGCAGACCGATATTCATCATGCTTTTGAAGATATCAAGCCGGATGCGAACATTTTTCGGGTGCAGACAATAGGGCTCCGGCAGGGTGCACAGCGCACGAAGAATCAGCAAGGAAGTCAAAGCCTGCGAAAAGACGGTGGCCACCGCCGCGCCGCGCACCCCCCAATCCGCCCAGCGGATGAGGAGATAGTCGAGCGCGATGTTGGTCACACAGCCGGCAACGAGATAATAAAAAGGGCGTTTGGAGTCTCCCAGGGCGCGCAACACGGAGGCGCCCATGTTGTAGAGCGTGATAAAAATCGCGCCGCAGAAGTATATTTGCAGATAGGCGTAGCTAGACGCATAGACCTCTCCCTCGGCATGCATACTGCGCAGAAGGGCGGGAGTAAAAACGAGCCCAAGGATGGTAATCAGTCCACCGCAAATCAGGGCTATCGCAATGGCGGTATGGACGGCGCGTCCCGCCCGCTTGCCGCTGTTCGCGCCAAAATACTGGGCAATGATGACGGAGGCGCCAGCAGCCAGCTCCACGAAAACGCCTATGAGAAGATTCGTGATCTGCCCTGTCGGCCCGCCGACCGCGGCCAGCGCCGCCTTGCCTACATAGCGTCCAACGAAGATTGCGTCTACCGTGTTGTAAAGCTGCTGGAAGAAGGAGCCCAGCCAGATGGGAAGCATGAACAGCAGCAGCTGGCGGGCAATACTCGTTTTTGGTTTTTCACCCAGGCGTTCAGGCATCCTCGCTTCCCCCTTCCATGTGTTTTCCGTCTTGCGGACACAGCCGAGAGCTGTATGATTATACGCCCGCTATAGGACAAAGACAAGCGCTGAAATTCCCTTTTTTCAGGAATTTCAGCGCTTGTCTTTGTCTTCTTCAATCGTTCAAAAAGCCCACAGGCGGTCTTACCTTTGCTCAAACACCTTGATAACCAAGTCGGAATAGCCGTCCTCTCCCGCACAGGGCGGGTATTTTGTCAAATCCCAAACGTACGTGCCGGCCATCTGTGCATCACTGCGCATGAACGCACCGCTCAGTCCCGCGTTGGAAAAGGCCGTCGCGTCCGCGTGATAATAGCTGCCGCCCAGCGCGAGGATGTTCCAGACATGAGGCTGACCGTCCTTCTCGCCGTGAACGACCAGACACTCGATGCCGGCCGCGCGGCAGAGGGCGCTGTAGGCCACGGCAAAGCCCTCGCTGTCGGCAAAGCCCT
>CAYRIA010000289.1:0-1720 GCA_964424175.1 uncultured Oscillospiraceae bacterium
TTGCTTCCGCGCGGCGGGGGACGTCGGCAGGAGCTTGGCGCTTTTCACATCTGCGGAGCAGGAGGCGCTTTTATCGGAGTTCTCGGCACTGGAACAGCGCGTACTCGCGCGGGACTTTACGCCGACGATGCTCCTGCGGGACGGCAGCCCCGCGGACTTTTCCTTTATGCCGATCACGCAGTATGAAAATGCGGTGCAAACGGTGGAATACGCCGATTTCTCCGCCTTGCTTGAGGCGTTTTATACCACGCGCGAGCGACAGGAGCAGATGCGCAGGCGTTCGCAAAGCCTGCACAAAAGCGTCAAAAGCGCCCACGAGCGGGCCCTGCGTAAGCTCGCCGCCCGCCGCGAGGAGATGCGCCAGACCGAGAACCGTGACGAGGCGCGTAAGTTCGGAGATCTCATCACGGCCAACCTCTACCGTCTGCAAAAGGGCGCGCGCACAGCCGAGGTCGAGGACTATTTTGTTGAGGGCAGCCCCGTCATCCAAATTGCGCTCGATCCGCTGAAAACGCCACAGCAGAACGCCGCGGCCTATTACAGGGCCTACAACAAGGCCAAAACCGCGCAGAGTTACCTCGGCGGGCTGATCGAGAAGGGGGAAAAGGAGGCGGCCTATCTTCTGAGCGTGCTCGATGAGATCACCCGCTGCGAATCTGAGCGCGAGCTGCAGGAGATTCGGCGCGAGCTGACGCAAACGGGCTTTCTCAAGGTGCAGAAGACCGACAAAAAGGAAAAAATCCGGGAGACTGCGCCGCTGCGCATCCTGTCAAGCACCGGGATGGAAATCCTCGTTGGCCGGAACAACACGCAGAACGACAGGCTCACGACGCAAACGGCACGTAGGACGGATATCTGGCTCCATGTGCAGAGGCTGCACGGCAGCCATGTCATTATCCGCTGCGACGGCGCGCAGCCCGACGAACAGACGCTCTTTGAGGCGGCGACGCTCGCAGCCTGGCACTCGCAGGGGCGCGAGAGCGGGAAGCTGCCTGTCGATTACACGCAGGCGCGCTTCGTGAAAAAGCCCTCCGGCGCGCTGCCGGGAGCCGTGATTTACACGGATTATAAGACCCTGCTCGTTTCGCCGGATGAAAAGCTGGTAAGCGGGCTTCAAAGGCTCTCGAACTGAGCCGCAAAATCATGAGAATAGCAGCGGCCGCCCGGACGGGCGGCCGCTATTTTTTTCTCTTTTTTATGATGCAACGGCCGTTACGCGCAAGTTCTCGCAAAATCATATCGACCGTTTTTTGGGGCAAGCTAAAAAGGAATCCGGACGGGAGATGAAATGTATGTCAACAAAACGTGTTGGTCAGCAGACCATAAGGCTTACAGGCTCGCCTTGCATTAGCCATTTTGCGGCTGTCGGCGGAAAGAAAGAGGCGAAAGGGCCTCTGGGCGGCAGCTTCGATTTTTTGAGCGAGGACGCCTATTTCGGCGCGAAGAGCTGGGAGAGCGCGGAGAGCGCGATGCTGAAAAAGTGCTTCGACCTCGTGCTCGCCAAGGCGGGGCTTAAGGCGGATGCGCTGGAATTCATCTTTACAGGCGACCTGCTCAACCAGTGCGTCGGTTCGGAATTTGCGATCAAGGAGAGCGGCGTGCCCTTTTTTGGCCTGTTTGGCGCCTGTTCGACGATGGCGGAATCCCTTGCCCTCGCCGCAATGACGGTGGACGGCGGCTTTGCCGACACGGTCTGCGCCATGACCAGCTCGCATTATTG
>CAYRIA010000290.1:0-1716 GCA_964424175.1 uncultured Oscillospiraceae bacterium
AGAATTCGCGAGTGTCTCCGTTTACTCTGCAAGTTTTCAAAGTACATTTTCGCATCATACAGCGGCGTTGAATATCCAGTGGTTTATTGGACGCTTACGGAGGAACTATAGTGGCGAAACAAAAAGACTTTTATACGTTCCTCAGTAACATAGAGCCAAGTAATACAACAGTTTCGTACATAAGCAGTGTACAAACCAATCTCCGTGATTATTTAGCAAACCATCAAAATTACAAAAGAATACATACCCAGACTTTTTTATCAGGATCATATGCTAAACATACTTCTATTCGGCCTAAACTATATGATGGTAAACGTGACGTTGATATCGTAGTTGAGACTTCATATAACACCACCCATAATTCAATTGATGTCCTGCAGGAATTGTATGATACTCTGAAAGAAAAGGACATTTATAGCAATGCGACGGTACAATCACACTCTGTGGGGATTGAACTGAAAGGCATAAGCATTGACATTGTACCTGTTGTTTGTAGCAGTGATGGACATAAATATTACATTGGATCGAGTGATTGCAACGAGTGGATAATTACTGATCCGAAAGGACATATAAATTGGTCAAGTGAAGTCAATTCTGAAAACAACATGAAATACAAGCCGCTTGTGAAGATGTTAAAGTGGTGGAGACGATCAAATTGTCCTGAAGGCACGAAGTACCCCAAAGGTATTACACTGGAAAAAATGATTGCAGACAATCTTCCAGACTCTAATCTGAATACTGAAGAACACTTAGTTCAATCTATGAAATATCTTGTTGAAGCATATAAACCTTATCTTGATATGGGATTAAAACCGAGCACATTCGATCCTTGTATACCAAGTAATGATCTATTAGAAAAGTATGCTCTTTCTGATATTAAGGCATTTATAGAGAAGTTATCGGAGCATCTGGAAATTATCAATCAAGAAGGAACAAACAATGAATCATGGAGAAAGATTCTTGGCAATGAATTTCCTAAAGGTGATTTAGAATCGGCAACAGTTTTAAGGAGATACAATGAGACAGAGGAATTTATCGAGGATATGGTTCCAATACGGATTGGTTATAGTCTCTTGATTGACTGTAATGTGACGCAAGATGGATGGAGGCCATTTACGTTATTGCAGTTCTTGGTTTCAGGAGGGGTTCTGCGCCACAATAAGAAACTAGACTTTTTTATAAGGTCGTGCAATGTCCCAAGACCTTATTCTATATATTGGAAAGTAAGAAATGTCGGAGAAGTTGCTGAAAGCCGAGATTGCATTCGAGGTCAAATTAAGAAGACTGATGATGAACACCAAATTGAGCGCACCAATTTTTATGGGCCTCATTTTGTTGAATGCTACATTGTAAAAAATGGCATTTGTGTAGCCCGCGATAGAATTGATGTACCTATTGGGCAAGGATAATTATTTAGATCTGAATTTGAATCAATGAAGACTTTTGATATTTTGCACCCCTATAATAAATGCACACCCCCATTCCTATATCGTTGAACAATAGCTAAAGGGGTGTGCATTGTATCAATTTGTTGTACTTTAGCCAGGTTTGTACCCAATGTTTGATACAATAAAAACACCACTATTATCGGTGTATTTGGGAATGTTGGGATTAAATAAAGCATCGTTTTCGGACGATGTTTTTGTTTTTCTGAGGCTCTTTATACTGCTCCCAGGGAGTGAGACACAGAGCGGAAAAAAATAAGCTAAACTAACA
>CAYRIA010000291.1:0-1690 GCA_964424175.1 uncultured Oscillospiraceae bacterium
TGACTTCGATGGTTCTGCCCCTTTGCGGCGGCAGCGGGATGATGATGCTTTGCCCCACATAAAGGGCATTCGGATTGGCAAGCTGGGGGTTTGACGCAACGAGTGTGCGCTGGGGAATCCCGAAGCTCCGGGCTATGGAGTATAGCGATTGTCCGCGCTGTACGGTATAGTTGAAAAAATCACCGGGGATCACGATGGCCTGCCCGATCACAAGACGCTCGGGATTCACAAGCCCGTTTGCAGAAATAATGGTATTGGTGGGCACTCCATACTGCTGAGAAATTTGATAGATGGAGTCCCCCTGCCTGACGACATGAATAATCAACTGAAATCACGCTCCTTATGCAAATATCTGCGTAAGCCATTGTATTCTTACGAAAGGATATCTGACATTCGGAGCTGTCCTGCGGGGGCAATTGCTAAAAACCATTTCTCTTTTCCAAGCGGAAAAGAGAAACGGTTATCAGCGTAAAAAACTTATTTTTTCAGCCAGCTCATCATCTTGCGCAGCTCGCGGCCGACCTTCTCCAGCGGGTGCTCGCTCTCTACGCGGCGGGTGGCAAGGAATTTGGCCTGCCGTCCGGAGGAAAACTCCTGCATGAATTCGCTTGCGAAGGTGCCGTCCTGAATCTCGCGCAGAACCTTCTTCATTTCGCGGCGCGTCTCGTCCGTGATCAGGCGGCGGCCGGTGCGGTAATCGCCATATTCGGCGGTGTTGGAAATGCTGTAGCGCATCATGGCAAACCCGCCGCTGTTGATGAGATCAACAATCAGCTTCATCTCGTGAATGCACTCAAAATAGGCCATTTCCGGCTCATATCCCGCCTCAACCAGGGTGTCGAAGCCGGCCTTCATCAGCTCTGTCACGCCGCCGCAGAGCACGGCCTGCTCACCGAAGAGGTCGGTTTCCGTTTCCTCGCGGAAGTTTGTTTCCAGAATGCCCGCACGTCCCGCGCCGATGCCGCAGGCATAGGCCAGGGCATAGTCCTTGGCCTTGCCGGTGTAATCCTGATGGACGGCGATAAGGCTGGGCACACCCTTGCCCTCTTGATACTGGCTGCGGACGGTGTGGCCGGGCCCCTTGGGCGCGACCATTGCCACGTCGATCTCGGCGGGGGGCTTGATGAGATTGAAGTGGATATTAAAGCCGTGGGCAAACAAAAGCATGTTACCCTCGACCAGATTCGGTGCGACCTCGGCGTTGTAGAGATCAGCCGCCTTCTCGTCCGGAACCAGCATCATCACCAGATCTGCCGCCTTGGCAGCGGAAGGCACGTCCATCACGGTCAGCCCGGCCTCCTCGGCCTTTGCCCAGCTCGGAGAGCCCTTGCGCAGGCCGACAACGACCTTCACGCCCGATTCATGGAGGTTGAGCGCGTGCGCGTGTCCCTGGCTGCCGTAGCCGATGATGGCGACCGTTTTGTCCTTCAGAAGCGCCAGGTTGCAGTCCGTGTCATAATACTTGTTAATCATTTTTTTGCGTCTCCTTTAGTAGTCCGTTTTGATTGCCTGGGGCAGCGCGCCGCTCAGGCTCTGTGGCTCTCCTTGTTTTCGCAGAGCATAATTTTGTTTCCGCGGTCGATGGCTGTGACGCCCGTGCGGCAGAGCTCAAGAACTTCGTATTTTGCCAGGACGTCGAGGAAGCCGTTGATCTTGCTGGGCTTTCCCGTCAGCTCACAGACGATGCTCT
>CAYRIA010000292.1:0-1687 GCA_964424175.1 uncultured Oscillospiraceae bacterium
GTTGTAATGCGAATAGTCTATCATAGAGTTGTCCTGAAAGAAAGTATTTTCGACCTTCTTCGCACATACGGCTTCCACGCTCTTGCCAAAAGGGCGTGAGTTTGCTAAGATCATTAGCATGATGTGTTTTGGAGGGTTATTCTATGGACAGACTGTTTATTCCAGGCGACATCCTGCTGCCAAAGAACGTCGAGCTTCTTCTCTGGAGCGTGATTGCCTGCGACCAATACACGGCGCAGCCCGAATACTGGGATGCGCTTGACCGGAAGGTAGGGAACGCGCCCTCTACTCTGCGGCTCATCCTCCCTGAGGCTTATCTTGGCACACGGGATACACACACAGAGACGGAAAGAATCAATAACACCATGCAGGACTACCTCAACGAGGGGCTTTTTGAAACCCTGCACGATTCCTACGTCTATGTTGAGCGCACCCTTCCCGGTGGCACGATCCGCCGCGGACTTGTCGGCCTGATTGATCTGGAGGCCTATGACTACCGGGCAGACTCCCGATCCCCCGTTCACGCGACAGAGGGTACGGTCGAGGAGCGCCTGCCACCGCGGGTGCGCATTCGTGAGGGGGCTTCACTAGAGTTGCCGCACATTGTTGTCTTTGTTGACGACCCTGAGAATACGGTTCTTTCCGACCTTGGCGAGGGGGAGCCCTGCTATGCGTTTGACCTTATTGACGGCGGTGGGACAATCCGGGGCGTCCGGGTAGACGGTGCGGACGCAGAAAGAGTGCAGATGGCGCTGGCGCAGCTTGCCTCGCCCGAGGGGCTGGAAAGACGCTACGGCAGACGCCCGGAGCAACCCATTATCATTGCAATGGGTGACGGCAATCACAGTCTCGCAACAGCTCGCCTCTGCTGGGAGAGAATTCGCGAGGGTCTGACATTCGCGGAGTGGGAGCGCCATCCCGCTCGCTTCGCCCTTGCGGAGTTGGTCAACATCCATGACGAATCGATTGTCTTTGAGCCGATCCACAGGGTCCTCTTTGACACGGATCCGGAGAGCTATTTTTCCGAGGCGCAGGACTATTTTGCCGCTGCTTCACAAGTCGGACCCACGGCACATAAAATCACCGTAGCCTACGGTGACAAAATCGAGGCGCTGACCGTGACAGGACAGACCATCGGCAGCCTCATCGCACTGGCGCAGCGCTTCTGTGAAAATTTCATTGCGGTGCACGGCGGCAGCCTTGACTACATCCACGACGATGACACGACACTGGAACTGGCCACACGACGCGGCTGTCCAGCGCTTTTGCTGCCGGCGATGGACAAGAATGAGCTGTTCCCCTCCATTATGGACAGCGGAGTTTTCCCGGCCAAAAGCTTCTCCATCGGTCCGGCGCGCGACAAGCGCTATTACCTGGAGTGCAGAAAAATCAAATAGCGGCGTAAGTCACAACAGTTAGATACCCTCGGCGGCACAAAAACCGGCGAGGGTATCTGTTATTTCAGGAAACAAAATTCCGAGCAACGTCATAAAGCGCGGACAAGTCCAATATGCTTTAGCAGGGCTGGGGGCTTAGCCGCAAATGGAGTCGGAGGCGAGGTGCCCGCAATACAGTAGGAAAAGAGGGAGTAATAAATGCAGAACGCTGCACAGGAATTTTTACGAGCCGCGAGGCTGTTGCCGCCCTGCCTCCGCGCCGAGCTTCTAAGCGTGGATACAGGACTTGC
>CAYRIA010000293.1:0-1414 GCA_964424175.1 uncultured Oscillospiraceae bacterium
TACATGCCCCCATGTAAAACACCGTTGGCATTCATGGTCTCATTTTTTACCGTCAGCATCATCTCGGCAAAACCCTCGCCTGCATCCACATACTGCAAACCGATAAACTTGTGATAAGGCAGATTTTCAAAATTCTTAATCCGCTCTGCAATCTTCTCATCAAAATTCATTCGTTATTCTCTCCTGTTCCTGAATTATTTTGCCGGTTCTCCAGATGAAGCCCCGGCACCTAATTATTTCACGGTTATCTTTCTAGAATTATGGCATATTTTCCTTCCTCCCCGCAGAATATAAGCGCACCAACTTAAAACTATTATTTGCCATATACCCCCCTATAGTATATAATATGGGAAAACAATTCTACATTATAATTTTAATTTTAGTCTAATTTTGCCAACTCCTAATTTTTAAAAGGCAGGTGTTGATTGGTGGCTAAAAAAGTGATTATTGTGGGCGGCGTGGCAGCCGGTGCTACCACTGCGGCCAGACTGAGAAGATTGGATGAAGAAGCCGACATCATTATGATCGAGCGAGGCGAGGACATCTCCTTTGCCAATTGCGGGCTCCCTTATTACGTCGGCGATGTTATCCCAAACCGTGACAATCTGCTGGTACAGACCCCGACCGGCATGTCCCGACGCTTTGAACTGGACATCCGTACCCGCAATGAAGTACAGAAAATTTTCCCGACCGAAAAAATGGTAGAAGTGCATAACCTGCGCAACGGCAAAATCTACCGGGAAAACTACGATTATCTGGTGTTGTGCCCCGGGGCCAAACCGATTGTACCTGATTTTCCGGGAGTGGACAAACCCAATATTTTCACCGTCAGAAATATACCGGACAGTGACTTTATCCGCCATTATATCGAGGTCCGGGAGGTAAGAAAAGCCGTGGTCGTAGGAGGCGGATTCATCGGTCTGGAAATGGCGGAAATGCTCCACCATCGCGGGATTGCCGTCACCATCATAGAGGCCGGGCCGCAGGTCATGAATGCTCTTGACCCGGAAATGGCTGCCATCGTTCATAACTATATAAGAAGTCTGGAGATCAATCTGATCCTTAATGACCGTCCTCAATCCCTGGAAGGCGCAGACTTTGCCGAGCAGGTCGTGCTGGCCGGCGGCAGGAGGATCGAAACGGACATGGTTATTCTGGGCATTGGCGTCAGGCCTGAAGTATGGCTGGCCGAGCAGGCCGGACTGACGCTGGGATCGACCGGGGGCATATGGGTGGACGAATACATGCGAACATCTGACCCTTCAATCTATGCAGCCGGTGACGCGGTCCAGATTAAGGACTATCAAAGCGGGCAGGATGCTCTGGTGCCTCTGGCCGGGCCTGCCAACCGGCAGGGCTGGATTATCGCCAACAACATTGCCGGCCGTGCGCTCAAATACCCCGGCAGCCAGGG
>CAYRIA010000293.1:1424-1668 GCA_964424175.1 uncultured Oscillospiraceae bacterium
TCTGACCGTTGCCATGACCGGCAAAAATGAAAAACATTTGCAGCGCCTGGGTTGGGAGTATATGGTCTGCCATATCCACCCCAATTCACATGCCACTTATTATCCGGGCGCTGCCCAAATGACCCTGAAACTGTTGTTCACACCCCGGGATGGCAAGGTTTTGGGTGCGCAGATCGTAGGCTTTGAGGGGGTAGACAAACGCATCGACGTGCTGGCCACAGCCATTCATGCAGGTTTGACCGTG
>CAYRIA010000294.1:0-1656 GCA_964424175.1 uncultured Oscillospiraceae bacterium
TATAGCTTTTTTCTATTCTGCCGGACAATATTGCCGCCATGTTGCGCGGCACAAACGAGTACCAGAACCGGAAGAACTGATCGTCAATAAGGTAAACAGGGCGTTTGCTGTCTGGCTCCGTGACAGGAGTCTCGCGCTTGAGTATGCCGAGCGAGATGAGGTTATTGATATATTTTGTGCAGGAACCGGTCTCGACCTTCACCGTGGACGATATCTCCGAAAGCTTGGTCTTGCCAGACGCAATGGCCGTAATGATCGCATTATAGGTCGCCGGCTCCCGTAGCTCCTGTTTCAGGAGATTGGATGGCTCTTCAAACAACGTAGCGTTTTTATCGAATACGCAATTCAAGAGGTTCTCCCGCACCGTCATGCTTTGGGAGAACTGCTCAAGATACATCGGAACGCCGCCTGTCACGCCGTACATGATGGCCTTGTCCTCATCGCTGTAATCCGGGAACCATTTGCCGGTGTCCAGATAATCAAACGGGAGTACCTTAAATTGTCCCGTGCGACGTCCGTACAGTGGGCTCTGATACCCAAGCACCTGATTCTCCATGAAGCTCATGGACGAGCCACACAGGATCAGGAACAGCTTTGTGCTTTTGAATTGATGGTCAATATAGTTCTGCAAAAGGGAGGATATTCCGCTCTCGGCCTGGGCGAGATATGGGTATTCATCGATCACGAGCACCAGTCTCTCATTCTTCGACATCTCTTCAATCCGCGTAAAGGTATCTGCAAAGCTGCGAAACAGCACATTCGCATTGCTGCCGGAGAAATCCACCTCCGCGACGGCGTTGGAAAAGGCCTCAAGGTTCTGCTCTGCGGTACTTTCCAGCGCGGCAAAAAAGACCGTCCGCTTATCCTTGCAAAACTCATTGATCAAGGTGGTTTTTCCGACACGCCGTCGCCCATACACGATGGCAAGCTCCATTCTTTCGCTGCCATACATTTGATTCAATTTTCGAAGCTCCTGCTCTCTTCCAATAAACATGGGAGCCCTCCTTAATAGTATCTTATGATATACTGTATTATAAGCCACTATCATAGTGTTGTCAATCTGTTCGGCGATTATTCCGCCAAATAGCATTGAAGCATCTGGTTGTAAAATCTGGCTCATTTCCGTGTAATTATATGACTCCGTAAAGGTACACCTTTGAGGACAACGATGCGGATGTAAAAAAACGCTTGAAAATCCGTCCGTAAATTATTCATTTCTGTTTACAGATATATCTAAAAAATAAGGAACCTTTACGGATAAAATATAGACAGGGAGGAAGACATTTGAAAAAGACATATGGTTATGCCCGGGTCTCCACGAAAGAGCAGCATCTTGACCGTCAGATCAAGGCGCTTATAGACTGCGGCGTATCTGAGCGCGATATTGTGACAGATAAAGCCAGCGGCGCAGATCTTGTGCGCGTCGGGTATCAGGCGCTCAAAGAAAAAATGCTCAGAGACGGTGACACGCTGGTAGTAAAATCGCTGGATAGACTGAGCCGGAACAAGGAGCACATCAAGAGCGAGCTGGAGTATTTCAAAGAACACCATATTCGAGTCCGGGTGATTGATCTGCCTACGACTATGGCCGAGCTGCCGGACGGACAGGAATGGGTCTTTGAGATGATCAACAACATACTAATCGAGGTGCTTTCC
>CAYRIA010000295.1:0-1646 GCA_964424175.1 uncultured Oscillospiraceae bacterium
CGGTTTTGAGCAGATTCTTAAAAATTCACTGACTACGCTGCCCATGGGCGGCGGCAAGGGCGGGGCGGACTTCGACCCCAAGGGCAAATCCGACGCAGAGGTCATGCGCTTCTGCCAGAGCTTTATGACGGAGCTGTACCGCCATGTCGGACAGTTCACGGACGTGCCGGCAGGCGATATAGGCGTCGGCGCGAGAGAGGTGGCCTATATGTTCGGCCAGTACAAGCGCATAGTCGACCGCTTTGACGGCGCTGTTATCACCGGAAAGGGGCTGAGCTTTGGCGGCTCCCTCGCGAGAACACAGGCTACCGGCTACGGGCTGTGCTACTTCTCGGCCGAGGCTCTGAAGTATCTGAGAAACGACAGCTATGAGGGCAAGACGGTTATCGTCTCCGGCTCCGGAAACGTCGCTCAGTACGCGGCGGAAAAATGTACCCTGCTCGGCGGCAGAGTGGTCGCGATGAGCGACTCTCAGGGCTATGTCTACGATCCTAACGGCATTGACCTGCCCAAGCTCTTCGAGATCAAGCAGAAGCGCCGCGCAAGAATAAGCGTTTACGCCGACGAGGTGCCGACGGCGCAGTATGTTGAGGACTGCCGCAGGATATGGAATGTGAAGTGCGATATCGCGCACCCCTGCGCATCCCAGAACGAGATGGACGAGGCGGGCGCAAGGGCGCTGATAGACAACGGCTGCATGGCGGTGTTCGAGGGTGCGAATATGCCGCTGACCCCCGAGGCAATCGCCCTTGTACAGCAGAGCGGCCTGCTCTACAGCCCGGGCAAGGCCTCCAACGCCGGCGGAGTTGCGACCTCCGGACTTGAGATGAGCCAGAACTCCATGCGCCTGTCATGGAGCTTTGACGAGGTGGACGAGAAGCTGCACGGCATAATGAAGAGGATCTACAAGGCCTGCTATGATGCTTCCGTCGAGTGCGGCAAGCCGGGCGACCTGATGCTGGGCGCAAATGTCGCGGGATTTTTGAAGGTCGCAGAGGCCATGATGGCTCAGGGCATAGTGTAACAGAAAAATCAGGCTCGGAGTACACGCTCCGGGCTTGATTTTTGAAACATATTTTGGTTTTCCGCGTCATATAATATAGGCATTTGTATACATATTATGTATAACGAAAGGATCGGTACTGTAAATGAAAAAAACCTGTACCCGGTTGTTGGCAATAGCGCTCTGTCTGATAATGTGTCTCTCAGTTGCAGGCTGTGATGCGGATCTTGGAGCGGTGCTGTTGGTGAAAAAAGCATATGATGCGGTACTCGAGGCGAAGAGCTTCAAAATATCCGTCACTGCGGAGGCTGCCGCGACCGCGGCCGAGGAGAAGGTAAGGCTCAAGGTCAAGGCGGACGGCGCATATACAAAGGAGCCTGTGGCTCTGATGCTCAACGCGGAGGTGGACGGCATCGGGCAGAGCAAGATGGAGCTGCCGCTGTACCTGATGAACGAGAACGGCATACCGGCTCTCTATCTGGGCGTCGATATCGCGGGATACACAGTGTGGTTCAAGACTGAGCTGAATGTGCCCGAGGAGACGTTTTCAAACGGCGCGCAGGGCATGATACAGTATCTCAAGGACTGCTCGAATCTTGTCAGCCGCGGGAAGTCCGAGAAGCTGGACGGAGTTTCCAATCAA
>CAYRIA010000296.1:0-1629 GCA_964424175.1 uncultured Oscillospiraceae bacterium
TTGAGACAAGCTTGTTCTTGAGCGCCATTGCCGCGTTTACATCGTCCACACCCTTAAAGTGCGCAATCAGGAACTCTTTGTGCACCCGTGCGGAGACAAGCTCGATGGGTTGTCCCTCGATATACAAACGTTTAAATCCTTTCAGAAAGTCCGCGCTGTCCGCCCAGGGCTGTATCCGCACCTCACCCCGGATTCCATGCGTATTCACAATTTTTCCAGCTTCAAGATATTTTTTCATCAATAATCTCCGATTAAGATAATATCTCAGTAAAATTTCTTATCAACGACAAAGTGCTCTAAAATGCTTAAGGGGGACAAAGTCCCCCTTTTGCACGTTAGTCCATGATCTCCACGGACACGCTTTTACCCTGCCGCTGCGCAACAGCCCGCATTAAAATACGGATCTCTTTGACGATTCTGCCCTGACGGCCAATGATTTTACCCATATCGCCGTCAGCAACGCGAACCTCAAATACGGTTTCCGCGTCGGTCTCCCGCTCGTCGACCGTAACCTCATCGGGTTGATCAACAAGGTTCCTGGCAATGTAGCTTAAGAGTTCTTTCATGCTCGCGTATCTCCTTAAAGCACCTCTGCTTTTTTGAGCAGAGCCCTGACGGTCTCGGTGGGCTGAGCGCCGTTTGCGATCCAATACTTTGCCCGCTCGCCGTCAACCTTGATTCCGGAAGGAGTGGTAAGCGGATCATAGGTGCCGATTTCCTCAATGAACTTTCCGTCGCGTGGGGCGTGGGAATCTGCAACGACGATTCTGTAGAAGGGATTTTTCTTCGCGCCCATTCTGCGGAGTCTGATTTTGACCATGTATATTCACCTCCAAATTCTGTATCTGTCTATGCAAACGCCGTTTCCGGCGGTGCAGGCTCAAGTGCTCGCTCTTCTCTAGAAAAGCAGAGCATGTTGTAGCGCCTAAAACTTAAACGGCAGGCCACCGGGGCCACCCATCCCGAAGCCCATACGCTTACCCTTTTTGCCCCCGCCCGCAAATTGCTTGGTCATGGTTTTCATCATGTCAAATTGCTTGATGAGGCGGTTAACGTCCACAACGCTCGTTCCGCTACCAGCAGCGATACGCTTTTTACGGCTGCCGTTGAGAAGCTGTGGATTCTCACGCTCGGCGGGAGTCATGGATTTGATGATGGCCTCTGTGCGTGAAAACTGCTTTTCGTCGATCGTTGCTCCCTTGAGCGCCTTAGAGTCCACGCCGGGAAGCATGGCGGCGATGTCCTTAATACTCCCCATCGATTTCACCTGTTCGAGCTGTTCAAGATAGTCGTCGAAGGTGAACTGGTTTTTCCGCAGGCGCTCGGCCATTTTCAGCGCCTTTTTTTCGTCAAAGCTCTGCTCAGCTTTTTCGATGAGTGTCAGCACGTCGCCCATGCCGAGGATGCGCGAAGCCATGCGCTCTGGGTGGAAGGGCTCAAGGTTATCAAGCTTTTCACCCGTGCCGATGTACTTGATCGGCTTGCCTGTGACCGCGCGGACTGAAAGCGCCGCGCCACCACGCGCGTCGCCGTCAAGCTTGGTGAGCATGACGCCGGTGATGCCCAACGCCTCGTCAAAGGCTGCCGCAGCATTCACCGCATCCTGTCCGGTCATGGCATCGACCACCA
>CAYRIA010000297.1:0-1622 GCA_964424175.1 uncultured Oscillospiraceae bacterium
GCTCCGGCACGCCGCCCACGCGGCATCAGGGCGGGATGGCTGTGGTAGCCATTCAGGGTTCCATGATCGGTCGAGCGGATCAGAACGGACCGCAGGGCAGCGGAGTGAACGAGGATGTGAGCTTTACGCTGACGGCGGCCGACAAACACGGCGTCGCCTACGCCATGACGACCGGCTGCTTCACGCAGGTGGAAAAGGAACTTGCGCCTACGCTTCAACACCGCGACTATAAAGACCCGCCGATTGTGGCGAAGGACGTTCAATATGTTGTACGCCGTCTAACCCCAACCGAATGCGCTGTGCTGCAAGGTTTCCCGCGTTGGTATTGCTCCGATCTCGCCATTGCCGACCCGACCGAGGAGCAGATTGCCTTCTGGATGAGGGTTTGGAAAGAATACAGCGAAACGACCGGGGCGCGAAAGTCCAAGACCCGCGCGCAGGTCATCCGCTGGCTTGCAAAACCTTACACCGATAGTGCGGAGTACAAATTATGGGGCAACGGCATCTGCTTGAGTTGCGCCGTGTTTGTGCTGGGCGGCGTCGTGGAAGTCGCGGGCGAGGAGATAGAGGAACACCTGAATAATATGACCGATTGAATAATACAGGAGGAAAAACTTCATGGATAATTTGGTGAGCTCGACGGCTATTTATGGCTCAATGACGATTCGACACGATGAACCGTCCTTGCTGCTTATTCACGATGACAATCCGAGGTATCCTATTGACGGCAGAGAACTGCACGAAAAGCTGAAAATCGGGACAGCTTATAAAGATTGGTTTCCTCGGATGTGTGGCTATGGGTTTGTGGAGAAACAAGACTTTTGCTCAAAAATGAGCGAAAGTACAGGAGGCCGCCCAGCAGTTGGACATGATCTTACTATAGGGATGGCAAAAGAAATCTGTATGCTTCAGCGTACAGAGGCAGGTCGTAATCTTCGTAGGTATTTGATCTCCGTTGAGGAACAGTGGAACAATCCCGACGCCATTATGGAGAGAGCACTTGCGATTGCGCATGCTCGCGTGAAAAAGCTCTTTGCCGACTGCCAGCATCTCGAAGCCGCTAATAGCGAACTAACGGTGAAAACGGAAATCATGCGACCTAAGGCAGAGTACTTTGATGAGCTTGTGGAGCGCGGCGTGAACGTTAGTTTCCGCGAAACGAGCAAGCAGCTTCAATGCAAAGAGAAAAGTTTCATCAACTTTCTGTTGGATCACAAATATGTGTATCGAGATCAGAAAGGGAAGCTGATGCCATACGCTCAATATGTGGATGACGGTCTTTTTGTTTTGAAGGAATGCTTCAACGAAAAAACCAGCTGGGGCGGCACGCAGACGCTTGTCACGCCGAAAGGTCGCGAGACTTTCCGATTGCTGACGCTTGCTTCGCAGGAATAAAAGTGAGCGTGGAGGCTTTACTCAAAAATGAGTACCGTCACTAACGTGCGCGTCTGACCGTCTCCCGCTTTGTTCAAATCGTAGAATCTCCGCGCGGCGCTTGCTATGTAGGCAAATTTGAGCGATGAATACCGTAATCCAGTTTGAAGGAGGACGGAAGCATGCAAGAAACGAACGAGCCAATGGCAAGCGCCGTGGAGGAATTCATCGAGCGCAGGATAACGGAC
>CAYRIA010000298.1:0-1581 GCA_964424175.1 uncultured Oscillospiraceae bacterium
TCTAAGACAAATCGCTTTTTTTACTATCGGGGTTATGCTCTGTATTGCTGTTTACCAACTGGTTGCTGTCATGACTTACAATAGCAGTATCTATGAGGTCTACATGCACATGATTCCTTTTAGCGCTAGGGTGACGGGTGATGTAAGCGGGATCGACATGGTTGTTGCTCGTACTGTCAATTTCATGCAGATCTTTCTTACTAACATATTCAGGTTCAACCCGGTTCTGCTGTATTTATTCCTGCTTTCATTGCCAGTTTTCGTATGGCGAGTATTGAACCGCCAAAACTCTGCGGAGATATTTGTGTTAAACCTTCTGATATTTCTCGGAGCCCAATCGGTAGTGATCAATGATTACCCGATGAGAAAACTGATAATCATGTTGCCTCTTATTATCGTAGTCATTTGTGTTGCTGGTAAGCATGTTATTGAATATTTGCATTACCTCGAATCCGAACCGAGAGGTATGGCCAAATTCAGGTCTTATGCGTTATTTGCTATGGCGGTTTCAGTCGTGGTTGCAGTGGTTTATATGATGCCGAGTATTTCGGACCAAGCTACCCTAACGCGCTTTTTGGGATCAGGCAACGTTTTGGTGCTAATGTTAGTGGGAGCGGTTACGCTTGGACTGCTCCACCATTCGTTCCACATTCCGCGCTATCTAGTCCTGGGATTGATTGCCCTGACCTTTGCCAGCAATACATATATAGACTGTGATTACGTATTTATGAACAGGACCTATTATTTTCGGGATGCCATGAAAGCCATGGGATCAAGGAGCAATGATCAGGTTATTGTTGGCGGATGTGGATACGGATTTCGATTGTATAACACTTCGAAGCCTGTTTTGGACGCCTATATTTACAAATATGGTGTCAGCCAAGAACAAAAAGACCAGTATGATGATGACTTCGATTATTTGATATCAGAGGGAATAGGGGCATATAGCATTGCATACTTGGTAGACACTCCAGATAGTGCGATGGGGATGGATTATATGGACAAGCACGGGTTGCGACTTGTGGAGAAGTATAAATTACCAAATCACTTGGGAGCTGATGTTGGCCTTTTTCAAATGAATCCGAGAGAATCAGTAAACTGAGCGGGAATGCAATCTATTAACGCATACTAGCTCACATGAAAGGGGCATACGATCATCGTTAGTGAAGAAATTAAAGATAAAGCAAACGAAGGCCAAACTGATAATTGGACGTTTTTAATACTCATTATAGTATTGGTTTCTACCATCCTTCCCAGCTATCTGACCTATGTGCCCGAGTTGGGTGAGATTTGGAATTATCAATATGCCCGGAGGATCTTATATGGTCAGATACCTTACAAGGATTTTGGCATGTTACAGCTGTCATTTTCAGCCCAGGTTAATGCTCTGTTTTTATACCTTTTTTCCGACAAGCTGATCGTAATGAGGGTGGTAGGAGGTTTAATTGGGGTTATCAATGGATTGGTTGCATACAAGATTCTACGCATATCGGGCAAAAAGCAACTGATGTCCTTTGCTTATACGATTCTGTTTGTTTCCCCGTTTTTGGTTTATTCTCACAATAACTATAGCTGGTATGC
>CAYRIA010000299.1:0-1577 GCA_964424175.1 uncultured Oscillospiraceae bacterium
GAGTACTTGCCAGGAACACTGGTGTGGGCTTAATCATCGTAGCTGCAGCTGCAACCACTGAGAACAGCGTCATCACCGCCCAGGTAGGTGTGAATCCTCTTCCACCGCCGGCAGCAGCCTTAAGCGGCATGAGTATCCGCGAGGGGAATGACGGAAGCGGGCAGGAGTTAATCATGGGGTTCGATCCTTACAACTGGAACTATGCGCTCCAGGTAGAAAAAGAAACCAGTTCGGTTAAAGTAGCGGTTACTGCTGTACCTGGTACGCTGGCAAAAGTGTATCTGGGAGCGGTTGAGGTGACCGACGGGGTGGTGGCGCTGGCGGAAGGGGAGAATATCGTTAAAGTAATCGTCAGCGAAGACAAACGTTCTGACCGGGTTTATGAAATCACCATCCAACGCGGCCCGCTGGACGAATGCTTCATCGCCACTGCTGCTTTTGGTTCCAAATTTGAACCGGCGGTTGCCATGCTGCGTCACTTCCGTGACCAGTATCTGCTGACCAATAAGCTTGGCACAGCCTTTGTGAAATTCTATTACCAACATTCGCCGCCTATTGCCGCCTGGATCGCCGGCAGCGACGGCTTAAGAATGGTTGCCCGGATGGCGCTGGCGCCAATGATCGCCGTCGTCTATCTGCTCTATCATCCGACTGCGGCGGCGGTGACCGGACTGATCCTGGTGCTGTTGATGTTCTTCTGGATGAAACGCCGGCGGAGAAACTTCATCTAAAATTATTTATTACAAATTATGAAGAGGCTGAACCCAAACCGATCGGAACAAGGGTCAGCCTCTTTTTTTCGCGCTACTCAGAGAAAGGATATAACTGTTAAAAGTGTCAAGTGAGCGACTCGTCTTCCTGCCGCTGGTCGAGCGCTTCATCCTGGATTTCCGCGCGCATGTTGGCGAGTGCGTCTCGGCGTCGGTCGTTTTTGGCGGAGATGTCTCGTTTCATCTGTTGATTGGAGGTCTCTGCCATGGTTTCCTCTGCCAGTTCAATATTCTGAATGGTATGGGTGATGTTGGCCTGCAGCTTTTCAACATTGTCACGACGATCATCAGGCTTGTGTTTCATAGAAAATTTCTCCTTTCATTACTTATCTCGTGTCGAGTATATTTTGTGAATATGGATACTGAAATATAACAAATAGAAATAATTGTTTTAATTCAATGTTTAAACAATTAATGCAGTGGGTGTCGAATATATTCGCAAATAGAAAGTATTTCGCAGTGGAACAGAGATAAAGTTATTATTATAATAAATATATTAAATACAGATAATTTATTACATAAAATTATATTGGAGGGGATTAAATGGCCAGAGATTTTCAGCAGATGTACAAAGAAAGACTGCGCACGGCTGAACAGGTTGCACAAGTGGTTAAATCCGGTGATTGGGTCGATTATGCGATGTTTAACGGCAAACCGGTCGCATTTGACAAAGCACTCGCCGCCCGCAAGGATGAACTGCAGGATGTAAAAGTGATGGTAGCGGTCACCATACCTCCAATTCCCGAAGTGGTTATGAAGGATTTCCAAGGCGAAACGTTTACCTACATGGATCTGCAGTTCAGTGCC
>CAYRIA010000300.1:0-1533 GCA_964424175.1 uncultured Oscillospiraceae bacterium
TCCAAATTGTCCTGTAGGGCGGGGGCATGCCCCGCCGTGCCGCCGTAACTGATTGCGCGTCTCGGCGGGATGAGGGCATCCCGCCCTACAGCGCCCGGCCTCTAAAGGCTTTCCTTCAGTAAGCGCTGAATAAAACCGATCTCACCGTAGGGTCGGGGCTTGTGTCAAGAGCAACATGGTTTACAAATTGTGAAGGGACATGGTTTACAACCTTGGCTAAATGAATATGCCGCAGCATGTTCATTTAGCCAAGGTGCCGCGGTCACCGCAGTGACCGCGCAGCCCTTTAACAACGAGGGTCACCGTCAATCAGATAAGCGCGCTTGAAGGTATACACACGCTTTTCAACATTGATCCTCCCAATGCGGAACTGCCGAAAGAATACGCTGATGCAGCCCGGTATATGAGACTGGCGTACTGCAATCTCTTTGCCGCCAAATGCCTCACTGAGAAAGTAGCCCTGACCACCATAGTTGAAGAAGCCTGTCTGCTTTACTGCCCGTATGCTGCATTCCTCCGGGTATTCCCATTGCCTAATCTTGCTTTGGTATTCCCGATCGCTCTTTGAATACCGCTTGGAGGGAGTATCCATGTCCAGAGCGTGATGGGGCCGCACACTGTTATAGAATTCCCGGTACTCATCAAATTGACGCTCGGCGCTTGACCAGTCAGCTATCACAGCATGTTTAAGCAGCTCTCTTGTCATGGAGCGGTTGAAGCTCTCATCCTTACCCTGTGTCTGTGGGTGACGAGCACGTCCGTGAAGCACAAGTATTCCTTGCTCCATCATCCACACTTCAAAGCGCGAAAAGCCTGTGCTTTGCACCGTTCCCCACGGATTACCGTTATCGCAGAGAAAGGAAAACGGCAGCCCATATTCTTCAAACAGGCTTATCATTACCGGCCGTATTTCTTCCAGTGTCTCGCTCTTGCATGCTTTACAGCACAGATTAAAGCGGCTGTAGTCGTCTATGATGTTCAGCGGGTGGCAGCGCTCACCGTTCTTCAAGCCGAAATGTCCCTTGTAGTCACCCTGCCACATCTCGTTAGGCGCAGACTTCTCAAAGCGTCTGCAAGGTGTGGACGCAAGCGAAGCCTCAACGCTCACAAGCCCGTTGCGCTTGAAGATGTTGTTGATCGTTCTCGCACTGGGCAAATCAGTATACCCATCGTTTTTCAGTATCTGGTGAACTTTCAATGCGCCAATAGCTGGATGAGCTCGTCGGTATGACACGACCAGTTCTTCCTTGTCTTGCGGCGTCCTTCCGGGGCTCGTTACAGGCCTACGGCTGCGGTCATCCATGGTTTCTCCGCTTGTGTATCGGCTAATCCATTTATCCCCGGTCGGCCTGCTGATTCCATATTCCCTGCACAATGCGCTTTTACTTGCCTCTCCCGAAAGCGCTCGTCTAACAAATTCCTCTCGCATTTGGTTTACGGTCCTTTCTCCCCAAGGCATCCTACAGACCTCCCGTTTTTGCCTTGAGTATAATCCTTAACTGTAAACCATGTCCTTGCGCGTTTTGTAAACTA
>CAYRIA010000301.1:0-1529 GCA_964424175.1 uncultured Oscillospiraceae bacterium
GCCTCAGTTTGAAGCGGGAAAGGGAAAGGTTGGAAAACATGGCGTGGTTTCCGACAGCGAGACCCATTGCGAGGTCTGCAACAACGTCCTTTCTTTTGCGGCCAAAGCTGGCTTTACCATCGGCGGCTTGTCCTTTTCGCCCATCAAAGGACCCAAGGGAAACATAGAGTTCTTACTTTGGCTAAAAAAAATTTCGGCTTGTGACCCAATGGGAAGTATATGGCCGCCGGAGAAGGTGGCAGATGTTGTGGTTGAAGCGCATAGAACATGCATATTAACGTAAGATATTCATTTTTTATCTTGTATTTTTGGAAACCGCGCTGTATAATATGAACACATTGTGAATAACAAGGCAAGGACAGGGGAACAGAGTGCGTATTGGCTTTGCTGCAAATTTGACAAAGGACGGCATAGCTGCGTATCGGGACGCCATGGCGTCCGCCGCCTGTGAGCTAGGCTACGACTGTACGGTATATGAGGATGCCGCTCAAATTCAGACGGATTCCAATCCACCGTCGTTTTTGGTAGTCATCGGGGGGGATGGGACGTTGCTTCGGTATGCACGCCCGGCCTCTGAGCGAGAGATTCCCATTCTTGGCGTAAACAAAGGACGCATCGGCTTTTTAAGCGAAATTCTTGTGGACGAATTTCGCGAGGCCCTTCTTAGAATCGGCCGCGGGGATTACCGGGTTGAGGAGCGAATGATGCTGGAAAGCCGCGTCAATGGTGGCAGAACGGTCAATTCACTCAATGATCTGCTGGTTTATAAAGCTTCCTTTTCAGGTACGGCTCAGATTGCGGTTTCCGTAGACGGGATGCAGGTTGCAAATGTATTTTGCGACGGCATCATCGCCGCCACCCCCACCGGTTCCACCGGATACTCTCTTTCTGCTGGCGGTCCAGTGATTACACCGGGCATGGACAGCATTGTGGTGACGCCGATTTGCTCCCACACGCTGCATGTGCGGCCAATCGTATCCGGCCCCGGCTCCGTCTGGAACTTTCGCATCTTGGGAGAAGGCTTTGTCGCATCTGACGGAATGAAAACCGAAACGGTGAACAGCGACGATCTGATCACGGTCACCGGCGCGCAATCCAGGACAAAATTCATTCGATTTGGCGAAAAAAACGTATTTGAACTGATCAAGCAAAAGCTCACATAAGCGGCGCTGAACAGATACCAAACAACGATACAAAAGCACACGATACGGGGGCTCAGGATGAAGGCTAAAAGGCATGATATGATCAGCAAGCTGATCGCTGCGGAGAACGTTGAAACACAGGAAGAACTTGCCGCAAAACTGCGGGAGCACGGCTTTTCGGTAACGCAGGCTACGGTATCCCGGGATATCAAAGAGCTGCGTTTAATCAAGGTACTGACCCCTGAGGGACGGTATAAATATGCGACCGTTGAGAAGGCGGAAGCCGATCTTCAGGAACGGTTTATTCGCATGTTTAGTAATTGTGTCCTTTCTGTAACCTCCTCCGGCAATCTGATTGTGATCAAAACGATCACCGGCAGCGCCTCT
>CAYRIA010000302.1:0-1522 GCA_964424175.1 uncultured Oscillospiraceae bacterium
GTCCGTTATCCTGCGCTCGATGAATTCCTCCACGGCGCTTGCCATTGGCTCGTTCTTCCGCATGGTTCCAACCTCCTGTATCTGGATTACGGTATCAATCGCTCAAATCTGCCTACATAGCAAGCGGCGCGCAGAGATTCTACGATTCGCTCGACGCTTGAAACAGTTCCTTGGTCAATCCTCACGGTCTTTGATATAGGCCGCCCATTTCACAAAAGCGTTCATCTCGGGAACAACCAGTATGCCGTCCTGATGATTGCGCTCGTGAACAAAAAGACAGCTCATCACGCCATCGTCTCCGCACGACGCGGCGTTTTCCAGAAACGAACGGTCAACCAGCATATCCAGCGAGAAGTTTTCGTAGGCGATATGCGAAAGAACAATCTCGTCTTGAATCACATATTCCTTTTCGAGATTCAGCAGATGCGGCTTGAGAAGCTCGCGAATCGTTCTGGGCGACCTAACGAAGTAGGCTTTCATTTGCACACCCTCATTTGGCTTTCATCTGAAACACCGTAACGGGAACGCCCATCTCATGACACTTCCGAATGACATAGGCAGTTCCGCGCGACGAGCCGTCCCAGAACGCAAGCACCAAATCTGCGTGCTCGATGATCGTCAGATTTCGTTTGAGCGGAGCCGAACGCCCGTAGGACTGGTAATCCGGAAGATACTCCGTCAGCCGTATGCCGTTCGCCTGAGCGTATTCTCTTGCGCTTGTGTCCACGCCCTTCGCGCCGCCGCTGACGATCTCATCCGTATCCTCCGGCAGATATGAACCGAGATCAGGAACGCTCAGTCCGCGAGAGCCAATCACCGCTACACGCATATGCGCCTCCCGTAAAACTAATGTGAACCTATTGTGGGTTCATTTTGCCCATTATACCATGACGTAGGCTTAAAATAAAGCCACATTAGGTTCATTTAGGAGGCACACCATGAAGAAACCCGGCAAGCACCTATCCTTGAGAATCGACGAGGAACTCCTGCGGCGCTTTGATTATGTCGCCAAGTCCGACGACCGCTCCATGAACTGGCTGCTCCTGAGCCTCGTTCGCAAATGCATAGAGGACTTTGAGCAAGAGCACGGAAAGATTCCCGAAGAGAAGTAAACCGCTACGTTCGGAAGAAGCATGATTTTGTGCTTCTTCCGAACAATCTTTTACTCCTCTGACTCCGCAGCCGCGACTTCCACAATGCCGCCCAGCACAAACACAGCGCACGGAGCCGCGATGGCGTTACCCCATAATTTGTACTCCGCACTATCGGTGTAAGGCTTTGCAAGCCAGCGGACAACCTGCGCGCGGGTTTTGGACTTTCGCGCCCCAGTCGTTTCGCTGTATTCTTTCCAAACCTTCATCCAGAAGGCAATCTGCTCCTCGGTCGGGTCGGCAATGGCGAGATCGGAGCAATACCAACGCGGGAAACCTTGCAGCACAGCGCATTCGGTTGGGGTTAGACGGCGTACAACATATTGAACGTCCTTCGCCACAATCGGCGGGTCTTTGTAGTCGCGGTGCTG
>CAYRIA010000303.1:0-635 GCA_964424175.1 uncultured Oscillospiraceae bacterium
ATAATGTGGTGGTAGCGCCGGCCGTCAACCGTGTAGTAGCGCTCGTAATTGCCGGAGGTGACGCAGGAGCAGTCGGCCAGACTGAGTCTGGCGGCGCAGCTCTCGGCTCCGCCGTCCTGCGGATCACGGACGGCCGTGACCCAGCGGCTGCCGTCGGGCTTGGCGCCCACGGTGCGGATATTGCCGCCGATGTTCAGCACATAGCCCAGAGCGCCGTCGGCCAACAGGTATTCGGCGGCTCTTTCGGCGGCGTAGCCCTTGCCCAGCGCCCCGACGTCAATAGAGGCCAGAGGGTCGCTGATACGGAGGGTGCGGGCCTGGGGGTCTATCTCCAGCAGGGAGAAATCCGTATGCCCGGAGGCGGAGAGCAGCTGCTCCCGGCTGGGGAGGGCGGCTCGGGAGGGGTCATCCAGGGCGGCGCTGCGGCAGTCATGCCAGACGGAGAGCACCGCGCCCAGCATGGGGTTCATCTCCCCCTCGGTCAGCCGGCAGAGCTCCCCGGCGTAAAGCATGAAGTCAATGAGCCGCTGATCCACCTCCACCGGCTGTCCGCCGGCCAGGCGGTTGACGGTGCAGAGATTGTTCATGCCCGTGTACTCATGGTATATGTCGAAAAGCCGATGGTATTCGCCCAG
>CAYRIA010000303.1:645-1517 GCA_964424175.1 uncultured Oscillospiraceae bacterium
GCAGAACGGTCGTCAAACTGTTCTGCCGAATCTCCAGCATAGCTGTAAACATAAGAGACCGTGTCAAAATAGGTGAAGAAGGCCTTTCCCCGGGGCTCGCTCTCCGCCCCCCTCCCGGCGCAGCCGGAGAGGGGGAGCAGAAGAAGCAGCCACAGGAGAGAGAGCAGCGCGGTCCTGATTCTTTTCAAGGGTATCGATCCTGTGTCCGCGGGGTTTATTTCGCGTAGTCGGCCGCCTGAGCGATGACGGCCATCATGCCGCTGATGGACATGGTGCAGGCGGCAAACAGAGTCTCGTCCACGGTGACGCTGTGTCCGGCATCATTGACCACCGTCTCGATGCCGCGCACCTCGGCAGAGGTCTTGCCGGCGCAGTAGTCGGAGAAGGCCTTGGACTGAGCGTCCCACTCGGCGACAGCGGCGCCGTAGGCCACCATACCGTAGTCGGCGCCCAGCTCTCTCTTGGTGCCCTTGAACTCGCTGCCCTTGATGGCGCCGGCCTTGTCATAGGAGATCTTGGGCTGGATGGCGTCGTTGAGGGCGCTGATGATCTTGCCGTCGGAGCCGACAACGGCGGCGCCGAATTCGGTGTACATCTTCACTACGCCGTCCTCGGCGTCGGTGGCGTTGGTGGACTCGTCGGCGGTGCTGATGGCGGCGAGACCCAGCTTAAAGCTGTCCGCGGTGGAGAAGCTCTGGCCCTTTTCGTCGGCGCAGGCCTTGGCCACGGCGGCGATAAAGTCCTCGATGCTGATGGAGCAGCTGGCATAGAGAGTCTCGTCCACGGTGACGGTGTGGCCGGACTCGTTGACCACGGTCTCCATAGCGGCGACCTCAGCCCCGGTCTTGCCCACAACGTAGCTCTCGAAGGCC
>CAYRIA010000304.1:0-1509 GCA_964424175.1 uncultured Oscillospiraceae bacterium
TGGCGTTTACACAAACTTATTGACACTACCGATACAAGCATCGGGAAATGATACAATTTATTTGACAACTAGAAAGAGTACACTAAATGATGAGAAAAACGTATGATCAAGCTTTTAAACTTAAAATTGTGAAGCAAATAGTGAATAAGGAAACCACAGTATCAGAAGTAGCTGTAGATTACCACATCTCACGACCTATTGTTTCACGTTGGGTATCTGAATTCAATCGATACGGAAACCAAGCATTCAGTGGTCAAGGAAATAGGTTACCTGATAAAGCACGTCACTATGTCCTTGAAACTGAAGTGAAACGGCTTAAAGAGGAAAATGAAATACTAAAAAAGTTCGCGATGTTTGTGGATCAAGAAAAGAAATAAGATTTCGCTTTGTCCACAAACATCAGTTCAATTATTCAATCACACTCATGTGTCAATTATTATCCATTTCTCGTCAAGGATATTATGAGTGGGTTAAACGAAAACCGAGTCAAACGAAATTGCGACATCAGTTTTTAGAGAAAGAGATTAAACGAGTCTATGAAGAAAATAAAGGTCGATATGGTTCGCCTCGCATCGCGCTCCAACTTTATGCAGAGGGAATTGAAACCAATAAACGTGTTGTAGCGATCTTGATGCGAAAGATGAACCTTTGTGCAAAGGGATATCATCGTAGAAAATCATCTTATGGACAACCTAAAGCGATAGAAACAGCGGTTAAAGAGAATTTTCTTAATCGTCAGTTCTCTCAAGACACCATCAATGCCATCTGGGTAACCGACATTACTTACATTACATGTACCGATGGGCGGTTGTACTTAAGCACCTATATTGATCTTGCGACACGTATTCCACGATGTTTCAAAGTATCACATCACATGAAAAAGTCCATTGTATTAGATCCACTTCTTCATTTTAAAGGATCACTTCCAAGCATGATCCATTCTGATCGTGGTTCTCAATATCGCTCATATGCCTTTCAAGACTATCTTGAAAGCCATCACATTACTCACTCGATGAGTGAACCAGGAACACCTGTAGATAATGCCGTTATTGAATCCTTTCATCGCTCTATTAAGCGTGAATTGATTACTCTAAACAAACACAAATCAATGGCTGAAATGAAAGTACTCATTCATGACTTCTTGAGTGAGTATTATCCTAATAAACGCATTCACACTAAGTTTAAGATGACTCCAAAACAATTTGAAGAAAATCTTCTCATGTCATCTAACTCATTGTAAATAAAACTATTGCAGTTCCCAAGAATTGTAGCAACTGTTATTTTGAATGAATAATAAGTAGTATTATATGATTATAAACATAATTAATTTAAGAACGTGAAATTGATTGTCCTGTTTATTGGTTTAGTAAGATGATGATATAATAGTAAAAAAGGAGTTATTAATGAAGATAACAGTAATAGGATGTGGCCGTTGGGGCTCATTGATCGCATGGTATCTAGATAGTATAAAACAAGAAGTGACGCTTTATGGTAGGAAATCTTCTAAGC